>JBOGNC010000049.1:0-19942 GCA_050747045.1 Candidatus Acidiferrales bacterium
AAAGCGAGCAGCGCCAGAAGCAGCAGGAACCAAAGAATCAGCGCTAGAGAGGCAGGCATGGAAAAGTCCGTTTCGCTTGCTGGATCCTCAAATATGTGAGGATTCGAGTCCGTGTGAAGACACAGCCGAAAGAGCGTGCCGGTCGCGCATTGAGGATTTTAGCCCACCGGCATTCAGCTGATCGAAAATGGCGTCCATGATTCTGGCCGTGGTGAGAATTTCGCGATAGGGGATGGGCACGGGCGTGTTTTCCCGGATCGATCGATAGAATGATTCGATTAGGAACTTCATGCCAGAATCCATGTGGAAATCGCGCTCAAGAAACAGCTTCACATTGGCCTTCAAGTTACCGAGATGCTGCCTTGCGAACAGGACGGGAGGAACGAATTTCTCCGCAAAACTTTTGAAAGCCCTGCCGCGAAGACGAAGCAGGATTTCGTGGTCCTGATCGAGAAGCAGGCCGTTCCTGGGCCCAAAGATGCGCAGTTCGTGAATGGAAGGTTTCATTTGAGTAGAAAAGGTGAGATAGGCGGTCATCCGCTCCTGGTCGCAGATGATGACCCGAAGTTCATCGATGATTTCCATTTCACCAATGCTCTTGAAAAGCGGGCTCACAAAGCCGTGGGCGATCACCTCGGGTGCGTCGCCAGTGATGAACTCCGCGATTCTAGCGATTCCGTGGCTAATGATATTGTGCAACAGCTTGCCAGGAAGGCGCCGAACCCAGTGATTCTTGTCTCCGAGCAATGCCCGGGCGTAGCTCGGATCGGTGAGGTCGTAAGAATAAGTGCTCTCGACGTGCACCGGAGCGCCGCCTAAATATCCGCTACTGACCAGGGCGCGCATCCGGCGCGAGACGTGAGAGAACTGATCGTTGTGGCCAACCGTCAGCTTCAATCCCTTGGCCTCAGCCAGGTCGATAAGCCGCTGCGCATCCTCTGCATCGAGAGTGAAAGGTTTCTCGACGTAAACATGACATCCGTGATCGAGACAGAGCTGGGCAATCTCAAAGTGTCCCTGAGGGGGCGTAGTAATGTGGACGACGTCTGGTCGAGCTTCTGCCAACATCAGCTGTAGATCATCGAAATAGCGCTTAATCGGGAAGCGCTCGGAGAGCTGTTTAGCCATCAGCGGCTCTCGGTCACAGGCGCCGACGATTTCGCAGCCAGAGATTCTTTGCAGTTGAGCCATGTGAGCGTCGGCAATTTTACCACATCCGATAATTGCAACTTTAAGTATCATGACGTCCATCCTGCCGTGAACTCTGAAAGAAACGTTGTAACCCCTCCGCAGTGGAGACTTTCGGACGCCAGCCGAGTCGTGTTTTCAGTTTCCGGTTCGTGTAGCGGGTCTTTTTCCAATAGGTGTGCCAGCGCTTTCGGTTGAACGCCGGCGGCAATTGTCCCTGGGACCAATGAGAGTATTTTTCCCACAGATAGCAAAGTGTGTAGCTGACGGAGTGGGGCACGTAGAACGATCTGAATGACTTCACATGCTCCTTGTAGAGGCGCAAGAACTGACGGCTCGAGGGGAGATCGTCGTCCACGATATTGAAGGTTTCACCCTCGACGTCCTTAACGAGACCGGCCAAGATGATAGCGTCTGCGCAGTTGTCCACGTAAGTCAGAGGAATTTTGTTCGGACCGCCTATGTGTAGAAACGTCCCGAATGTGTCGATGCCTACGCGACCAGCGATGGCATGCGCGCCCGGCCCATAGACGCTCCCAGGCCTGACGACGACATAAGGGATCCCGAATTTTCGGCCGTACTCTCTAACGATTTCTTCCTGTTTGACCTTTCCGAAACAATACGCTTCCCCGCGGATTTCGGGACGCAACTCGGTCAAGCAGTTCTCGTCCAAGGTATTGCCTCGCGGCTTTCCGCAGTTCGTATAGACAGAGAAGGAGCTGACAAGTACGAATCGTTTAAGGCGCGCATATTTCAGGCTAGCTTCGAGGAGATTGCGCGTGGTCACCACCGAATTCATAAACGCATCCGGAAACGACTTTTCTCCAGTCCCTGCAGCCAAATGGTAGATAACAGCCACGTCCTTGACCGCAGCCTCGCAGTCGTGACGGGATAGGAGGTTTCCCGTGAGCACCTTAACCGAACCTCGTCGATCTCCGAGGACCGCATCGATTCTTGCCAGTTTGCTCGTAGGTTTCGCGAAACAGAGAAGATTTACAAAGTTTCGTTCGGATAACCCTTTGACGACTCGCGAGCCAATAAAACCTGCAGATCCCGTGATCAGGATTGGATCATCTGGGGAAACAACGAAACGATCTTGCACCGTTGGCGTCAACGGTTGTGGCAGCGCTCCGTTGTTCCCTGCGCCTACGTTCGTGCCGGTAGTATTCACTGATGAACCTCGCAACAAGCAGCTGTGTCGAATACCTCGGTAATCGGAAAGTCGGAATACGATCTGGGCATGCCCTTCCTTTGGACGCCATCGGATCTCCCATGTACTCGCAGACGCAGCCGAGGGAGGCGACTTTTATCAGCATGCAGCACGCTCGCACGGACTGTGCGCGGATCAGCATCCTCCGCCGCGAAGATAGCCGCCCTACGCTTTCTAAACCATGAAACTGCTTGCCCAGCGGTGGCGAACCATGCCCCTCTACTCTTTAAGTCTTCAAACATGTCTCGGTAACACGAGTCCCACTGTCGCTCTGGCGCCAGGCTGCGATCGTGCCAATTGATCGTCAATGCGCCGCCGAACTGTGTTGCATTGTCAGCAAGGTGACCGATAACTTTTTTTGCTTCTCTGGAGGACAAGTGAAGGTAGCCAGGATAGAGGAGTGCCGTGTCCATCGCGTGCATCGGGAGTTCGAGCATGCGGTTTGAGTTAAGGGGACGATAGACTTGAGAAGTACCCGCGCGATATCCGACGGTGCCGTTATAGCCGACCGTCGAATCGTATGAAGCTCCAGCCAGATCCAAAGCGTTTGGAGAACCCTGGTCGAAGTAAAGCCAGTGCATTCTGACGCCACACTCCTGCACGCTTGTTAAGCGTCGAATTTCGTCCAGCTCCTTGAGTGCATCGGTGCTCGCCAACCACGCGTCGATTCCGTGCAACCCGACTTCACAACCTGCCGCTGTAAGCATGTGGACCACGTCAGACAACTCTGAGGCCCTGTACCGAGCTGCTCGGAACCGGGGTGCCGACGCAGTACGCGTACGACCGGGGTAATTACTAAACGGGATTATGAAAAATGTTGATGGGAAACCCCGCTCGATTTCGAGGTAGCGATCACCGAAATTGCGCCAGAAATCTTTGGCGATGCCGATATGCACAAACGGCAAACTGAGGATTGCGGCCCAATTCTTTAGCAATTGTCGAAGCGACATTCGTCCACGGATAAAATTCCAACACGAACCGGGTCCTCCGCGATAAAGTAGACCGCACGTCGTGTGATCGAATCTATGCCGCAGTAGCGAGGGGTGGTCAACATCATGGGTCAAACAGACGACGAAGTTGAATCCTTCGGGAACAGGGGGGATCTCAGCCAGCGGAACTCCATTCGCGGTAATTAAGTCCCGTAACAGGGCGATATGTAGGTCTGCGGTGGGAATGGGCGCGTTCGAGGGTGGTTGACCGACAGTAAGCAGATACCGAAACTCGCTGAACAGGTCATATCCGACTCGAACCAGGATCTGACCTTCCGTTTTCCGAGCGTAGGCAGCTTCGGAATGTTCTGCTCTTTCCGGGCGGTCGTCAGCCTCCACAAAAAAAGCGACCGATTCCCCGTAAATGGGGATTTGGTGTGATCCGTATGTGAGTACGCACGAACGGTTGCGTGGGCGTCCAACTGGAAACTGGTGCTTCCCGTCGAATTCCCGCTTCTCGCCCGCGTAGAAAACGATAATTCGCGCTTCCAGTTTGACGGGAACATCTCGCGTGACGAGCAAAACATCATAGCTTCTGTGAGGTTGATAAAACTCCCATGGTGTTTTGAATAGCTCGAAGAATTCTCGGACAACGTCGTGGTCCTCGAGTTTGGCAATCACGCCGATCATCGCAGGTTCAACCCGTTCACGCAGCCACAGGTTCTTCGTGCGCTCGCAGCCACTCTTCAAAGACAACAATACTAAACAAAATCTTGTGATTGTTCTCTCGTCCAGAAGAATGCTGTTCGAATAGTTTGCGAATGGCGACCGGATCTAGGTACTCGTAGATTCTTGATTCCTGATCCAAAAGCGTATCCGCCAGTTTGTTGTTTACGGCTCCGCGGAACCAATCATCGACTACATTAACGGCGAATCCGCGTTTGGGCCGCTTTAGAACTGAGTCGGGCAAAAAGGACCGGCAGACCTGACGGTGTAACCATTTCCTTGAACCGTTTCTGACCTTCATGTTTGCCGGAAGGCGCTCAACATACTCGACGATTTCTTTGTCGATGAACGGCACGCGAAGTTCCAGGCCGTGTGCCATTGAAAGTTTGTCGGCGTACATTAGCAGTTCATCCGGAAGAGTCGATCGCAGTTCGAGGAATTGCAGTCCGCCAAGTTCGTCGGTCTCCGTCATCAAACCGGTCATATCTGCCCAGCAATCTAGAATTCGGTCTCCCGCCCCCGCATCCAGCAGCCCATCACGGAATAACTGCTCGACCCGTCCGTTCGGGAGAATAGACAAAACATCTTGGTATCGACGCATTCGATCCGGACCGGCCAGTGAGTAAACGCCGCGCTTCAGCGTTTCGTTTCTCGGTAGAGCAGAAACGCCAGTCGAGATCGATGCTCTCATCCACCGCGGCATTTGCGCCCACAATGCGCCATAGCGAACGCCCAGATGCCGTCGATATCCGCCGAACAATTCATCCGGCCCCTGTCCAACGAGTCCTACTTTGACGTCCTGCCTCGCTCTTTGGCAGACGAAATACATTGGAACGATGGACGATGCTGCAATCGGTTCCTCCAAAGCGGAAACGATCTTCGGCAGCGCCTGATCGAAAATCTCCTTCGTAATTTTAACGGCAGTGTGCCGTGACCCAAGTATTCCAGCGGTTTCAGCTGCATCTGCTAATTCGTCATCTGCAAAGCTGGTTCCAAACCCAACCGTGTAGGTAGGCCAGTGCTTCCCGTTCAAATTCATCAACGCCAGCAACAATCCGGAGTCAATACCGCCGCTTAGAAGCAATCCGACCGGCACATCACTGATCAGTTGCCGCCGAATCGCCTGTTTGTAGAGGTTCAGCAATTCTTCGCTGGCTTCTTCACGCGACTTCTCCGGGGAAAAGGGGACCGGTTTGAACCGGTACCAGCGGCTGATCTCGTATTTTCCATTCTGCACGGTCAGTTTGGTTCCCGGCGCCAGTTTATGCACTCCCTTAAGTATGGTGAACGGTGAAGGAGTGAACCGGTAGCGCAGGAAAAGGTCCAATGATGTCGTGTCAACGTCTGCGTTGCCCGGAAATGACACACAAACGGGACGCATCTCGGAACCAAAAAAGAGCGCTCCTTCACTGATACGGTAATAAATCAGCTTAATCCCGAACGCGTCGCGCGCGAGGACAAGTCGTTTCTGTCGGGCATCCCAAATTGCCAGACCAAACATGCCATTTAAGCGGCTAAGCACGCCATCACCCCACTGCTTGTAACCGTGGATGATGACTTCAGTGTCCGATTTCGTTCGAAAAACGTGCCCAAAACTTTCTAGTTCCTTTCGGAGTTCTAAGAAATTGTAGATTTCGCCATTAAAGACGACCCAAACAGTTTCTTCCCGATCGGACATCGGCTGGTGTCCGCCAGCGAGGTCGATGATCGAGAGCCTCCGAAAACCGAGTCCGACCGGTCCGGAAATATAGTAACCCTCATCGTCCGGCCCTCGATGGGTAATGGTCCGCGTCATCGCTTCAATTTCGGAGCGTTTGACCGGTGCCCAGGTTCCAAAGTTAAACTGTCCACAGATTCCGCACATAGATATCAGTTATCTAGCTTGTGTCGATTCGGTGATTTGTGCTTTTCCGGAAGCACCGGCACCGCGGGTAGGGCCTTGAGTTTCAGACAGCAGAAAGCACAAACTCCGGAACGTCTGACCCTGAGCCCATCGATGCATTGGGACGTTGTCCCAACCCAACAGGAGCTCTCTGGCCCGAAACGACCCGTCGGCCTTCTGCCATCGAGATAACAGGTCCGTAATCACGCCCGACAGTATTTTGTCGAGTACCGGATAGCGACCATACAGAAGTGCACCCAAATTGATGCACTCTGCGTAGTCATAAAGCTCCCTACGATAGATCGTGAGTCGGGGAGCCCTCGAGAACGGCACTGGCAGTCCAGTTGCGTCGAAGAGATTCTTCGCGTAATAGGCAACACCTCGATCAATAGCTCTACGGCAATCAGTGCTTCCAGTCAGTCGTTCGATTTTCGCGAGAGCTTTGAGCACGAAACACGTGTGGAAATGATCGACAAAATTTCTGGCGCCGTCGATCGAATACCGCCACGAACCGTCGGAATTTTGCGATTGGATCACAAAATTCAGATTTTTCGTGGCGACTTTGCTATAGAGCTCATCCGAAAAGTCAATACCAGCTTGGGTTAGAAGAAACGCCCGATAAGCGCTGGCGTTAACTACGCCGCAAGGATCGTCTGCGGAGGGAGTATATGCGCAACTTGCGGCATTCGTTCCCGTTTCCATATCTCGATAGCTACGGAAGCCGTGTTCAGCGATTGATCGCAACACTTCGCGCCAGCGCGGGCTGCTATCAATCGAATAGACGTATGAGAACGCCTCGTACGCGTAGGGCAGCGTTGTGATTAGCGGCGTGCCCCCTGTCATCGGCCCATTTCTAGTTTCCCAGTCAAACGGGTATCCCCAACAGTAATCCGGATAGTCCGGACAGCGGGTTTCCTCGAGCACCGTCAAAAAATGAACAGCATGTCGATAATCCTTTTGTGCTCCATTCATTTTCGCGAGTAACGCGAAGCCCATCGCATAGTGTGCGTCTGCGATGGGAAATCGCTGCTTTTTCCAGTACAGCTTCCGAGCTGAAGGTAGGAAAGCCTCAGACAATACCATCGGGGCTACGGCAAATTTGCCGATGATCGGTCTACGATAATACATCGCCTTAGCGGCCCGGCCGATCTTGCTTGCGTAATAGCTCTGATGATCGAACGACGTCTCGCCATAGCCGTCGAGCCATCGCACAAATCTGCCGATTGCTGCTTCAATATCCGGAATTCGCGTAGAAATCATTGTATTCGTCCGTCCACAGAAGGTTCGCCTAGTCCGACATAATGGTAAATTTATCGATCGGCTTGAATGTCAGAAGCGACTTAAGGATCGTCGCGAGCTTACGGATCTGCTCGTGACGGTGAAAAACCATGAGTTCTGTGGAAATGGGTCTTTTGGTCCTTCGAACCGCTGCCCAGGCGTACCCTAAACCGAGCGCGAATCCCTCTACCAAATAAGGACGTTTGACCATTCGAAAGGCGACCCGAAACAGTTCCCACAAAGGGTGCCCACCGAGATAATAGTCCTTCTCGCCGTAGGAAAAGGCCGCAGCAAATGCACTTCGCTCCGCGGTGCCAAGATGTCGAAAATGAAAAAAGGATTTTTCGCGGTACGATCGCGTCTTCCAGCCCTTCATGCGCGCTGTCGTGACGGCAATCCAATCGATCCCTCCGGCCTTATTCGCAAAATAGCCACCGATACCTGCGAAGCACTCCCGGCGAAATAATTGGCACTGTCCGGATACGTGGAGCTGCCCTTCCAGGCTATCGATTCCCGAATCGTAGCCTTCTTCTCGGAACACAGTTCCCGCGACGCCTAGCCTAGGATCCGTTTTGAATTTGGTCAGGAGGAACTCAAAATGATCAGTGTCCAGCAAGACATCCGCATCCAGGTTTCCGATCACTTCATAATCAAGGTCCTTCACCCTCTCCTGGCCCGCGTTGAATCCATGAACCTTCGCTGCGAAATTGCGCTCCTGACGAACCGGCATATTGACCAGTTCGATCCAATCGTATTTGGTCGCGTAGGGCTCGACGACGCTCGCCGTGGCGTCGGTCGATCCATCGTTCACAATGACCCACCTCAGAGGGCGGTATGTTTGTGCGACGACGGAATCGAGCGTCTTTTGGATGAATGCCGCCTCATTGCGGGCCGGCGTGATCAGAACGTACGGAGGCAAGCGGTCTCGTCCCAGTTCCTTCGCTGGTTTCGCGTCCGTGCTAGTTGCCGCTGGGCGAGCCTTGTTGAGCGTAGACCTCGTATCGCTCAGCAGTAAGTGATTTGTCATAAATTTCCTCCGCTTCGTGGACAACTACGTGGCTTCCACGATTCGAGAAAGTAAAGGGAACGCAAAGTAGGTTCTTGAGCTGCTGCCGAAGCGCTTGCCGCCGATTCGGCGGCACAAAAAAGAGCATAAATCCGCCGCCGCCGGCCCCAAGGATCTTGCCCCCAAGCGCACCCGCGCCCCGTCCAGCTGCATAGATTTCATCGAGGCAAGTATTAGTAATCTTTTGTGTCAGCGTTCTCTTGATCTGCCACGATTCATGAAGCAACTGCCCAAATTCCGTCAGCGGACGACTCGGACCGGAAATGATCGCTTCGGCCTCGTCAACCATCTGGTGCATCAAGCTGAGTTCACGTTTCCGCTGCGGAGTCAGACGAATCTGCTCCTGAGCAATTTCCGATGCTGTGCGGGAGAATCCAGTAAAGAAAAGTGCACAGTGTTCCTCGAGAGCAGCGAATCTTTCCCGCGGAGCAATAATCGGTTTGACCTCAAATTTGCCATCGGTCAGAAAGTTAATTCGATTGAACCCACCGTAGGCCGCACTGATTTGATCCTGTGAACCAACTGCCTCGTGCAGTAGATCCTGCTCCACGTGGATTGCGTCGGATGCCAAGGCGTGTTTGTTGCGCATCTGTTCACGCAATGCGTAGAGACCCTGCAAAAGCCCTACGGTGAAAGCGGAACTCGTACCCAAGCCGGTTCGAGCAGGTAGGTCCGCGACGTGGTGAACCTCAATTCCCTCATCGACCTGCATGAACTGCAGACACGCACGAACAGAGGGGTGCTCAATCGCACTGTTTTCGCTGACGTTCTCGACTCTCGAGTAAGAAACCCGGCTGTGATACTCGAAGAAGGGGGGCAATCGACGGGTCGTAATGTAGCAGCATTTATCGATCGTCGTGGAAAGTACCGATCCGCCGAATTCGCGATACCATGCTGGGTAATCCGTGCCGCCGCCAAAAAATGAGACGCGTAGCGGAGTTCGGGTGATGATCATTTCTTTCGTTTCCTTCCATTCAGTAAACCGAGGATCAGCTGCCTCGGAGCAAGCCTTCACTAGCGAGTCGAGTTCTGGAGCGACGTTGACGCGTGCTCGACCTTCTGGTCGTCTATTGTTGCAGCCGTCTCCCAACGGATAATCTGACGCGCAGCATCGAGGAGAGAAGATGCGATGATGTCGGGACTAACGGAGCTCCCTGAGAAAATATCAGCTTGGCTGGGAGTATGACTCGTCGCGACTCGAACCGTTTTGCACCCTGCGTTCCTGCCGGCCCTTACGTCGATGTCAGAATCCCCAATCATCCAGGACGCCGATAGATCTATATCGTGTGCGCCGGCAGCTGCTAGCAGCATGCCGGGAGCCGGTTTTCGGCAATTGCAAGATAAGTCCGCCTCGTGCGGGCAATAGTATATGCTGTCGATCACCGCTCCCGACCGGGCAAGCAGGGCCGTCATCTGCTGGTGGAGGCTCTCTAGTTCGCTTTCGCTCAAAAGCCCCTTCGCTACACAACGCTGATTGGTGACAACGATCACCCGAAACCCAGCTAGGTATAGCAAAGAAAGGCCCTCGGCAGCGCCAGGAAGAATGTGAAAATCGGCCCATCTAGTAATGTATCGGCCTTCGTCAGCCTTCTGGTTAATGACACCGTCGCGATCCAGAAACACTGCCCTGAGTATTGAAGTTGTCTTATTTTCCTTATCCACGGACGCAATCCTTCGATCCTTCACGCCGCGTTCGCCGGCGCTTGGGTGCGACAGATTCAGCGGGCTGAATCGCAGATTCCCAATACTTCAGCATCGCGGTGAGTGTCTGGCGAATCGAGTTACGCGGCCGCCACCCTGTATCTTTGCGGAGCTTGTCCGTACTGCCAAATATGATGCGCTCGTCGGAAGGGCGCATCAGCCGTCGGACCGGGCTAATTGTGGCGTCAACGCCAGCCAGTGCGAGCGCGATCCGTAAAACCTCGCTCATCTCGTATGTACGCTCCGCGCAGAGATTGTAGGCTTCGCCGCGTCTCCCTCTCGACGCCGCCTTATAGAAACCTCTCACGGCGTCATCGACGTCGAGAAATGCCCGCCGCGGCTTGAGGTTACCCACTTCGACAACTGGGCGCTGGAGACCTTTCTTGATCCTGACTAGCTGCCGAACAAAATCAGACGGAGCGTCATCCGTTTTGCCCGGCCCGGTGGTGTTGAAAAGCCGGATATTGACTACAGGGATTCCGTAGTCGAGATAATATTCGTGGGACAACAGATCCAAGCACACCTTGCTGATTCCGTAGGGATGCAGAGGCTTCAGCGGCTGTTCCTCGCGAACCGGAACGGCCGATTCTGATACGTGTCCGTATTCAGCGCTGGAGCACGCCGATACGACTATCGGATGCCTCTTCGCGTGGCGGGCGGCTTCGAAGAGATAGAGCGATCCCATAATATTGGATTCGAACGTCCTGACCGGGTCCGCCCACGATACTGTGGGTAAGCTCTGCGCACCGAAATGGAAGATGTGTGTGGGCTGACAACGACTCACCAACTGTGTGGCACGCTGTCCGTTGCGCAGATCGCATTGCACGAACGTTAGATTTGGTAGCTTCGGAAACGGAGTGATTCCCTCGGCGAGGTAGGAGCCCACGACTGTCCAACCCTTCGCTTGAAGGAATTTGACCATGTGGGACCCGATAAAACCTTCCGCCCCCGTCACGAGCGCTGTATAGTTCATCGTTTTTGGTAGTTATCGCGCATTTCTTATCGCCGTGAAACGTCCTGGAGTCGGACTTTGAAACGATCGTTTGTCGCCCGCAAGAACTTAGTGCAATATTCCGCAGATGCGATCTAGCAACACTTCTTTTTCCCGATCCCAGCTGTGGTCTAGATAGACACGCTGAGCTTTCTGCACGACTTCGAGCACTTCCCGTCGATGGGAATACGCATGTTCGATCTGATTGGAAAGATCCTTGGCATTGCCCGGCTCGAAAAACAAGAGAGAGCCCCGGCCGAAGTAATCGACAATTCCCGGTGTCGCAGGTGCAATCACGGGACGCCCCAAGATGAGATATTCAAAGATTCTGGTTGGAGTGTTGATCTCGGTGAAGGCGTTCCGGTGATTTGGAATCACGCCCAGATCGCTCGCGGAAATCTCGTTAACGAGTTCCTCAAGCTGCCTCGGCCCCATATAGCGAACCAGATCTTGCAGTCCTTTTACCCGGACTTTCTCCATCATTCTTTCTAAGAAGGGGGTCTTCTTGCCGAAAATTCGGAATTCAATGTTGGGAACCTGCTGGTGCGCAAGCGCCAAGGCGTCGATTGCTACGTCCAACCCGTTCCGCTCCACGAGTGATCCATGGTACATGATCACAAATGGCCTCTCAACGGAGTGATGGTTGCTGTGGATTTCCACGGGCCGGAAAGGAAAAATCTGGCCGTCAGGCGAATTCATCACCACTGCAATCTTTTCCGCTTTGCAGCTGCGGGAGGAGAAAATCCGCTGGCAGGCGACGTTAACCGTGACCACGAGATCTGCTCTGGCTATGCTCCATTTCTCAAGAAGTTTCAGAAGCCGTACGCTCCGGCTTGTTGACGATGCCTTGAAAATCGTCATCATGAGCTCTGGCATGGGGTCGTGAAGGTCCAGAACGACCTTGGCGCCGAAGAGTTTCGGTATCAGCGAGCTAATGATCAAGATGTCCGGCATATTGTGTACGTAGACCACGTCGTAGCGCCGCATTAGCACTCGCAAGGCGAAAATAGTGGAAGAGATGAAAATGAAGGCAGCGTACTGGAAGGCGTAGTTAACCTTTCCGCCCCTTTGGTTCTTCATCGGAATGCGCACGACGTCGATGCAAGCCCCGACTTCTCGACTTGAGACCGTTCCGTCTCCGAGGCACACGAGATCAACGGTCGCGCCCTCCCCGATAAGGGCATCTATGGCGCGTCGCGGCCTCGCATCATCGGGATACGGTGAAAACGTAACCATCGCTACCCGCTTCCCCGCAAAGCGCCGACCGGCAGCCGGGATGGAAGTTTCAGCCTTCGTGATGATCGACTGAGCCATAACAAAATGGATGCGCAAAGTTTGGCAACTGTCTTTCGGCGAGAGACAAATTCAAATATTCACTTTGACTTTTGGTGGCCGCTGGCTTCCTTTGAGGTTCAACTCGCGTTCGATTTTCGCTTGATTCGAGGATTTTATCAATCTTAGTAGCTCCGAATCATCCATTCTGCGGAGGATTTCAATATTGGGCATGACGCAATGGCCGCCAATCACGCCGGGGAAATATTTGACGGCCGGAAAGAATCCGATTTCGTCGTAAAAGGACACAATCTCTTCGTAGCGGAGCCCGCCCTGATCGCAATATCTTTCGACTTCCTGAGCCCAGGAGATCATCAGGCCGAAGTACGTCGTCTCCGTGAGCTTGGCGAGTTCCGTGGCCTCGGGTGATGAAAGCACCTTTGTCTTCAAACCTACAGATGCGAAGTGTTCGGCAGCCCTCTCGCTGCTAGAAGCGTCGATACCTCCCACAAATTTTGTATACTTCTGCATTTCGTCGAGCATACGTATGTGCTTCCCGCGCACAGGGCTGTGCGCTAAAGCGGCGCCGGTGCGCTCAGCAACGGCGCGAGTCGTGCCAACCCCGACGGTGCTATTGATGATTGTCAGCTTAGGCTGAAATCGATCTACGTACCGCACCGTTTCACCAATAAAGTCGCTGATCTCGAACGGGTAGCACACGTGTAGGACGTCCACCGCTCCAATGGCCTCCGACGGCGGCTTGATGTCGACCCCCGTGACATGATAATGGGGTGAGAGCAATTGGAAAAGGGGACGACCTACTTCCCCCAGTCCGACTACCACAATGCGATCTTGCTTACTCAGCGTACTCACTGTTTTTCCTCCCCGAAAAAGCTTTCTGGGCAACTAAGGGCACTTGTCCTATCCAGTTTTTCAGACCGCCCGATCTTCGCCGGACCCCTTTCGCATTGTGGGCCCTGCCTGTTTCGCAACTAGTCTTTGGGGGGCGAGACCGCGGTTGCCATGTGCAAAAAGCAGCCACCCGAAGTGATCAGGGCGGACCTCGCATCCCGTCTCAAGATAGCTAGCCGGGACCGCAGGCGAAATTCCTGCGTAGCTACAGACCGAGAGCCAATGTCTAGTCATGGTTCGTCGAGGACCAATAGAATCACAAATCGACCCCCGATCCCAATCTCGAAGGTCAACTCCCAGCTCGTTCTGGGTCGCGAGCCAATAGAGCCCTTTCGATACCGCCTCATCAAATCGCTGGCCAGTTGAGTCTTGTAGAACGCCAAGCGCTGCGGGTGCGATTCCATCCTGGCACACGGAGTAAACGGGATACTTCTTCGCCACGCAACCTTTGCCAGTGTCATACAAAAACCACCATTGCCCTTTTTCTCCCTGCAGCGCACATACCGCGTTGGCACAATTCAGTGCCGACTCCAGCGGCTCGTCAACCCCAAAGGCTCGTGCAAATGTCGTAAGGGCATACACCGCATACATCTGATCATCGATCGTCCCGTGGCGGCTGGAGGCGATCCCGTGGGCGAAGCTAATACCGGCGTGCCGGAAAAGGCTGCTCTCGCTGAGATTTCCCAGCAACAAATGATAGCATTCGGCAGCGATGTCTGTGAGAGTGTAGCCCAGCTGAGGACGAATCATCCGCACGTGCGAGAGCCCGGCTAGAAACAGTGCGAGTCCAGCCGTTGTGGACCGGCGCGCATCTGAGTATTTCTTGGTCGCAGCGCCAAAATCGAAACTCATTAACAGCGTCTCGATACGATCAGGTGTGCATGTGGCGGTTGCCCAAGTCAAAAGCCCTAGTTCGCGTATACTCCCAACCCAACCTAGATCTCGGGTTACGCTTCGGGCGATTGAAGTCGTGTCAAATGGTACGCTATAGTCGGCATCCAGAAGCTGTTGCAAACCGAGCAGAGCCATTATAGTTCCGGCATGGGAGACAGGTGATCGGCGGTTGGCGCGGGTCTTGGTGAGGCGTTCGAAAAAGAGTTCTTCCCGTTCATCGTAAAGCGAAACGAGGGAGTTCAAAGCGAGGCAATTCAGTGTCGATGTATCGAAATGCGGACACTCATCTCCCCTCTTCGTGTCTTCGGGCGCGGGTAGAGATAGTTCTTCGGCGAAGAGCTTCGAGTCGAGACCAATTCTAGATGAGACTGCCTGAGGCAAATAGCACTCGCTGGAGGAACTTTCAATTCTGAAGCTAAAGGGACTCAACGGCCAGCGTCGACCGCTGAATGCCGTTCAAGTACGCTGCTAACGCCTTCCGTTAGTGGCGCTCGCATAGTTCCTGGCGCCACGAACTTCAAGCCAGATTACTGAGCTACGTACGCATTTGCGAATTGAGAAATCGTGTCGGCGATCCGTTCCTGCTGTTCGGACGTAATCCCTGCGAACATCGGGAGCGACAGGATCTCTCCCGCCGCACTCTCGGTCACCGGGAAATCACCGACTTTCCAATTCATCGAACGATAGGCCGCCTGCAGATGCACCGGCACCGGATAGTGGATTCCCGTACCGATTCCCGACTTTCCGAGGTGCTCTAGCAGGCAATCGCGGAACTGCGTCCTAATCACATACAGATGATAAACAGACCTGCAAGTCGACGCCTGGTACGGCGTGATTACCGTGCCCCCGAATGGAGAGAGAAGCGAATCGTAGATACGCGCGGCCTCCTGGCGTTGTAGATTCCACTGAGCCAAATGCCGGAGTTTTACGCGGAGTATGCCCGCCTGCAAGGCGTCCAAGCGACCGTTGTGGCCCTCCACTTCATGGTAGTACTTCTTAGCTTGCCCGTGATCGCGTAACATCGCAACTTTGCGGGCAATCTCGGGGTCATCGGTCGTAACTGCTCCGCCTTCACCGCAAGCGCCAAGGTTCTTACCTGGATAGAAGCTGAACCCCGCGGCGCGACCCATTGAACCGGCCTTCACCCATCGACCTCGCTTTTCCGAGAAGTACTCCGCTCCATGCGCTTGGCAGGCGTCTTCAACGACGATGAGGTTGTATTCATCGGCTATCTCTAAGATAGCGTCCATGTCAGCCATCTGACCGTACAAATGAACCGGTACCACGGCGGTAACCGGCTTCCTTCCGGCCTTTTGAATGTACTGACCCCTGATGGGATCAAATGCGCATTGGGTTTTCAAGTAAGCCCGAAGCTTTTCCGGATCCATATTAAACGTGCGGCTATCGATGTCTACAAATTCCGGCCGTGCTCCTGCCTGGCAGATGGCTTCGGCAGTGGCAATAAAAGTGTGGGGTACTGTAATCACAATCTCGCCGGGCCTTATGCCTGCTGCCTGAAGCGCGAATCGTAGCGCGTCCGTTCCGCTACTGACGCCAACTGAATATTTGGTGCCGCAAAACTGCGCAAACTCGCGTTCAAATCCCTCGACCTCAGGTCCTCCAATGAACCCGGCTGTCTCAAAGGATTTCTTGCATACCTCCAACAAGGCAGATTCGAGCTCCTTGTGGATGGAAATCAAGTCAACAAACGGAACCGTTCGATCATCTATCATTCGTTCACCTTTGGTGGATTGGAAAGCTTTCGCAGGATTTTCGCGGGATTGCCGGCGACAATCACACGCGGTGGTACGTTTCGCGTTACAACGCTCCCTGCGCCGACGATCGCGTTTTCGCCGATGACCACATTGGAGAGAATCGTGGATCCAGACCCCACGGAGGCGCCGCACTTGACCAGCGTTTTCTCGACTTCCCAGTCCGATTCGGTTTGAAGCTCGCCGCCCGGCCTGGTCGCACGGGGATAGGAATCGTTGATAAAGACAACGCCATGCCCAATAAAAACATTATCCTCAATGGTCACACCCTCGCAGACGAATGTATGGCTGGATATTTTGCAGCGACGGCCGACGCTTGCATTCTTCTGGATTTCCACAAACGCGCCAATCTTAGTTTCGTCACCGATAGAACAACCATAGAGATTGATAAATCGGGCAAGCTTGACGCCATAGCCGAGCCTGACGTCAGGTGCGATACAACAGAACTCGTTCACAGACGGACCAGTTCCCCTTTCTTTTGAATAGAAACTTCTGCTGCCTCGAGCATTCGCACTACGCGAAGGCCTGCTTCTCCGTCATTGAAAGGCGTCGTGCTACGAGCTACGCATTCAGCAAAGTACTCAAGTTCAGCGTGAAGCGCTTCCATTTGTTCGAGCTGAGGCGCCCACATATCGCCGCTGCGGTAGCTCACCAGAAGGTCACGAATACCATCGCCCGAAGTAATTTTCACTCCTTTGTCGTATACACGAACTTTTTCATCGGAAACGAGGTCGTTCCACACGACCATTTTCTTTTGGCCGCCGATCAAAGTGGTGCGAATCTTTACAGGTGAGAGCCAGTTCACGTTGATATGCGCGATTACGTTCCGCGGGAAGTAGATGGTCATAAAGGCGACATCCTCCACCCCGTTTAGGTGCTTCTCACCGGTTGCAACAATGGCCTCAGGTTGGCCCTGAATGAGATGGTCCATGATCGAGAGATCGTGGGGTGCTAAATCCCAAATGACGCTAACATCGTGCTGGAACAGTCCTAGGTTTACGCGCAGTGAGTCATAATAGTAGAGGTCGCCGAGCGCTCCACTTTGGGTCAACTCCCGAATTTTTCGTACCGCGCCGGTGAACAGGAAGGTGTGGTCCACCATGATGGTCAGTTTCCGCCTCGCAGCTAATTCGATAAGTTCTGTTGCCTGTTGGGAATTAGAGGTAAATGGCTTTTCGATGAAGACATGTTTGCCGTTTTCGAGAGCCATTTTCGCCAGTTCGTAATGTGTCCATACCGGTGTCACGATCGCGACCGCATCAATTTCCGGAGAGCGCAAGACTTCGCTGGGATCGCAAGCGGTGCGAATGCCAGGGTAGGCCTTGGTCACGCGTGCCAGGGCCAATGCCGATTTGTCGCAAACGATTTCCACTCGCGCAGAATTCACTCGGTGCAAGTTCCGCACGATGTTCGGTCCCCAGTAGCCATATCCAATTACGCCTATTCGAATCATGGTTTCTTACTCCTGAGAGAGATGCTGTTTAAGTATATTTGCATGCCGGTCGCCAAGATCTAAAAAAGACCCGCAAGTTCGTAACACGAAGCGGTTCGTGGTCAGAACGCACCGTCGCCCATCAATACCGCACGTGGAGTGGCGAGCAGGATTCTTAGATCCATCCACAGGGACCACTCGCGACAATATCGCAAGTCCAACCGAACCATCTCATCAAAGGAGGTACGGCTTCGCCCGGCCACTTGCCAAAGGCCGGTGATCCCAGGTTTGACCTCTACAACTCGGCGTTGATGCCAAACCTCATACGCCTCAAACTCGTACCGCAACGGAGGCCGAGGACCGACCAAGGACATTTCCCCACGCAGGACATTCCAAAACTGCGGCAATTCATCAAGACTGGTTTTTCGGAGAATTTTGCCGACCGCTGTAACGCGGGGGTCGTTCACGAGCTTGTAGACAGTGGTTGCGGATGTGCCATTGCGGCGGTTCACGTTTCCCGCGATAAAGCCTCGCACATAGTCGCGATGCACGTTTTCGTTGTTGTTAAGGTACATCGTTCGAAACTTAAGACACTCGAACGCTTCGCCAAGTTGTCCCAAACGCTCCTGCCTGAAAACTACGGGCCCGCAAGACGTTAATTTGATTGCAACCGCAATAACTGCAAGTAGAGGGGCACAGCCCAGCAGGAGCGCGATGCTCCCCAAAACATCGATTCCCCGTTTGACAATTATCGGAAGCCGGTTCTTCGCGCTATCCCTGGACAATTCTGGGTACAGCTTGGGGTCAGCGCCAGGCCGTTCTTGACTGCAACTCTCAGGGAACGTGTGCAAACTTACAACCAATTTTGAAGCGATCGTTGACCCGAGATTGTCCTGCAAAATTCGCAAGAATTTGCACCGCAGCGTCTCGGCCGTCGACGTTGCCCCGAGCTCGGTGAACATAACGCCCAACACAGACTTCTGTTCGTACCACCCAATCAGATCGCTCTCTCGAATCGCACCACCAATGACCTTTGCGGCCTGTTCTACGCTAGCTTCGCCAACTCCATCTGGCGAGGAAGAACTGACCAGCATGAGAGCGAAAAGCCTTCGGGAGCGCTCGGCGCGTCGGCGTTCAGCTATTAGTAAGTTTTCGAAAACTTCTTGAGTGAGCAGGGCTTCGCACCCGCCCGAGCGCCAGACAAACCTCCCGGGATTTACCGAACGGGTCTCGTGCTTTCTGCGGTGCGCGTTATTTAAGTCGTCGTTGGACATTCGCGAGACTTTGTAAAAAATGCAGGTTGATGTGAGCAGCAGCTAAGGCCCTCGTAGTGAAGCTGTCTATGCTACCCCGCTATGTAGCAGCGGGCGGGCGACGATCCTCGTACCTGCAGTATGAGTTCGTCGGCCCGTGAGGGGAGTTACGCATGATCGGTCAATCTCCACAGCTACGGACCTGCGCAACAGACCGACCGACAAAACTACCCGGTGGCTTCCTTTCAGACCAATGAGAATTCCTTCCAATCCCATTAGCGGTTCTGTATCAATTCTGACTGGTTGACCGATTTCCACAAACGGCCAGGGGTCCGCACGCATCCCACTTGTGACCACCAATTGAATCGCGGAAATTTCGGACTCGGATACCGGCAGCGGAACTTTTCCATTGCCTACTATCGAAATCACACCCGGAGTAACCAAAATCGGCAGCCGCTTCTGTGCGTTGAAACGGCAAAAGGCGTAGCCTGGAAAGAGAGGCGCACTCATTTCCTTGAGGCGCCCACTCCAGCGCCTTTTCGTCTTGTATGTCGGGAGAAAGACTTCGTAGCCTTTTCCACCCAGCAAAACCGCCGTTGAGGCTTCCCAGCGGGTTCGGATTTGCAACGCAAACCACATCTGCCCGTGCGAATCGGTTTCAGAATCCATCAAAGTTTTGTACCTTGGCTCGAGGTGCGGTCGGCGTTACAAGGCCCATACAGGCTACCGCCATTAATGCACCGCCCGGCGAAATGAATACCGCAATCGCCTTGCCAGACCAGCGAGTTGAGGCACCTCTCGCCGGGTCCTATAGGGCCCGGTAACAGGCTGATAATGGGTGTGTTAAAAACTTGCCCATTTTCGTGATCTCGCGACAAGAGTTAATGCATTTCAAGGAGGGCTATGAAAGTGAAAACGCTTGCCGCGATTGGCCATGGGGTTTCCGCAAGTGCACCGGAAAACGAGCCTTGGGAGGGGTCGACAATCCGATGCTAAGCGTCGTGTATACACAAGGTTACATAGAAGTTCACCGGAATCAAGCAGCGCCAAAGCGTCGTCTGAAAGATCCGTGTCGAGAAGCCGAATTGGGCCTGCCTTTCGGGGAACGAAGCGTTCCGTGAGAGTTTGGGGTGGAAAACCTTCTCGGCGCTGTTTAGAGCATACTTAAGACGTCTAGCCGGACAAGACCGGCCGCAGAAGGAGAAACTGATTGCGCGCTGTGATCACGGGTTGCGCGGTTCGACTGGGCTCGCACTTCGTGCGACTACATGCTCGGCAACTGCGAGGTACTGTGGCCGGATAATCTGGTGTGGAGTGAACCCCTCTGTTGAGACAGTTTGGAGTTGACGCACTCGCCGTTTAATGGATTTTGCTTCTTAATTGGCTTCTGCTCCCTCAGGATGGCGCTCGGCTGGTGAAGCGGAGGCGGGCTCTGC
>JBOGNC010000050.1:0-19842 GCA_050747045.1 Candidatus Acidiferrales bacterium
CCAATTGATGTGGTTCGAGAGTCCAATAGTCGGAGAGTTGAGCCAATGCGGTCTGGAAACCATCGCGCGCGATCGCCTGGTGAAACGCTGGGGGCCAGTCGAAATACTGGCTGTCAGTCGGAGACCGTGCAGGCCGCCCTTGCACGTGGCACTGGATGCAGACGTTGTTGCCCGCGACGTAGTCCAGATTATGCGGATTGACTATATTCTTGCTCGTTGGGTGTTCGACGTGCGCGCTTCCGGGTCCGTGGCAGTCTTCGCATCCGACGTTCCATTCCGTGACGCTCTTCGTGTGAATATCGTAGTTCACCGAGTGGCAGCCGTTGCACGTCGGCCCAGTCGGGTGGCCCGGATTCGTAAGAGGATAATAGGCAGCCCACCAATCGTCCTTGGCAAGGTATGGCATCCACTTGTGGTGCGCGATGTCCCACTTCGCGCCCAGCGGATAATACTCGTTGCCCACTTTATTGAAGTAATTCTGCTTCCAGATGCTTCCGTAGACGAATGCGACCTGATCTTTCGTGAAATTGACGAATGGCGGTGGGTTGGGAAAATCTGCCAGAATTGCGTCCGGATGGGTGCGAGGATCGCGTACCACGTTGGCCATGGGCGTGCGGCTCCAGCGGTCGTAAATCGATCGGTGTTACGACTCGCACGATTTTGAACCGACGAAGTGCAGGCTTGCCGGTGATACCGCCTCCTTTGCCAGCGGAGCCGGCTCTCTTCTGATGGAACCGTTCACGCCGAATCCGTAGCGGCCAACCATTTCCGCGCCGCGATCGGTTCCCAGAATCATCAGGGCGGATAGAACGACCAGTCCCCCTAGCAACGCTCCTTTTAGCCCATAGGTGGCGTGGCCGTACGCGAAGAGCGCCAGTATCGAAAGTCCCAGCGCCAGAAAGTAGCTGGCCAGCATCAACTCCTTGTGAGTTTCGAGGATGTGGTCGATGCCGCCCGGGACTCTGCTCGCAGCGTGCAAGCCTGTGAGAACGGCAAGGGTGCCTGCGATGGTGCCGAGCCATAGCATCCAAGCAGCTGCGCGCTGAATCGAGTCGCTCCGCCGCCAGAGACCTACGATCTCGAAGAGCACCGCTCCCATCCAGAAGGGGATAGGGATATGGACGAAGGCGGGGTGATGATTTAGCGCCGAGTACCAACCTGGTAGAAGTCCCATCTCGCATCTCCTAAGAAGGCTGAGAGCAAATTCGGCGCACAGCTGCGCGGCGATCCTGCGGCCGTTATAGGTGTTGCCACAGTTTTATACATGTAATTCGATCGAACTCCAGTGGATTCTTGCAGCGCCATCGTCTCGAAGCGCCTGGTCAGCCACTGCGCAGGCGGGACAGTCGATTGCTCCGGGGACGCTTGCAATATTTCGCACGGTCGGGCGTTTACATAGATAGAGATGGACGAAGCGCTGAAACGACGATGGCCGGTGGCCAAGCCCACGATCGAGCAGGACGGCCAGGAGCTTTCGGAAACAGTGCGCCGGGATCAGCCCCGCCTCCGGAACTTTATCCGTAGGCGCGTGGCGGATCAGGCCGACGCGGAAGACATTCTGCAGGATGTATTTTACGAACTGGTCGAAGCGTACCAGGCCGTGAAGCCCATCGAGGAGGTCACGGCGTGGCTTTTCCGCGTTGCGCGGAACCGGATCATCGACCTGTTCCGGAGAAAACAACGGGAGAGTCGGCGAATCGCGCCTGCAGTTCCCATGGGCAGCGAAGGCGAGACGCTTGGGATGGAGGACTTGCTGCCGTCACCGGATGCTGGCCCGGAAGCCGCATACGCGCGAAACGTGCTGCTGGAGGAATTGGAGGAAGCGCTCGAGGAGTTGCCGGAAGAGCAACGCGCCGTGTTCATCGCGCACGAGCTCCTCGGATACAGCTTCAAGGAGATCGCCGAGGAAAGCGGAGTGGGCGTGAACACGCTGCTATCGAGAAAGCACTACGCGGTGATGTATCTGCGCGAGCGGCTTCAGTCGATTTATGAGGATTTCAAGAATTCGTAAGGAGAACGGACAATGAGAGGACGCTGGATTTTGAGGATTTTAAGGTTCGTCGTGATCGCGGCGGTATTCGTTGCCCTGTTTAGCTTCGTGGTGATGGGGCTGTGGAACTGGCTCTTCCCCTCGCTCTTTGGATTGCACCGCATCGATTACCTGCAGGCTCTGGGAATTTTGGTGCTGAGCAAAATTTTGTTCAGCGGGTTCCGCGGCGGGCTGGGCGGGAATTGGGGCTGGCGCCAGCGCATGATGGCGCGTTGGGAGCGCATGACGCCCGAAGAACGCGAAAAGTTCCGCCAGGGCACGCGCGGCCGCTGCCGCGGCTTCCGGCCGCCTCAGCCCGAGCCGAAAGCGCCAACGGCATAGCGCGTTGGACCAATTTTCCGGTTAGCCGACTAACCAGGACTTTGCCGCCCAGCGGGCCGACCGTGTAACGGAAGAGGTGTGCTTCGGTGATCTTCGGTAGACCGCAGCGGCGGGTGGCGAAGACCGGCGGTCGCTCGCGACGCGTCCGCAACCCGACTGGGGTTGCACCCGCAGGCGGCCGAGCATATCCTCGCCATCGCGAGAATCGAAAAAGGAAACTTCGATGGAAGGGAGAACGAAAATCGAGACCAACGAGCAAAAACCTCAGTCGCTGACCCGAGAGGGAGCTTGGAGCCGCCTCCTGGGAGTCGTAGTCAGCCCGCGAGCGACATTCGAATCGATTGGACGCAAGCCCAGCTGGCTGCTCCCAGTCTTACTGATTGTTTTCGTAAACGTGGCCGCCACCTACAGCCAACAGCGGCGGGGCGGCCTCCTCACCGCTCCACAGCGCGTCGGGTTGGAGCAACAGCTCAAATCGAGTCCCGCGCTCTCACATATGACCCAGCAGCAACGCGGCCAAAAACTCCACGAAACGAGGAGTTTAGACAACCGTGTGATCACCGGGGCGGCCTACTTTGGCGTGCTCCTCGGTACTCCTCTGGTCGTGCTCATTATCGCCGCAGTTTTGCTTGGTGCCTTTAATCTCGTCTTCCGCGCGGGCGTCAAATACGGGCAATCTCTTGCCGTCACTTCCTACGCTTTGATTCCCTTCCTAGTGAACAGCTTAATCAGCCTGGCGCTGATTTGGGTGCGCCCACCCGGAACAGTTCCTGCGCAAAGCATGTTCGTGGCGAGCCTGGCCCCTTTTCTGCCTTCCCACGCGCCGCTCTGGCTAGTGGGACTCGCGAGGAGCCTAAACGCCTTCGACCTATGGACGCTCGGCTTGCTCGCAGTCGGCTACGCCGCAGTTTCACTGAAGAAAGTTCAATTTGGGAAAGCACTGGCGCTGGTGTTGTCGCTCTGGGGCGTCTACCTGTTCGCTATGGTTGGTCTCTCCGTCGCGGCCGCGCGGCCGTAGCGCCGTCACAAGGACTGCGCCGTCGTTGGGTCGGTTAATCCGACCACTAATTGAACGAGTAACGGTGCCAGCTCAGACGGTCGACGCAACACCATCTAATCAGTTGATCGGACAATGCTTCCCGTGGATGACCGATTGGTCTGGCTGTAATCAATTAAACCTAAACAAGGCAGTGTTTTGTTCGGTTCTGCTCTGCCGTCCGGTTGTGGCCTTCAGAATCTATGTAAGTGGACTTCGGGCTGGTGTTGCATTGACCCATTGAATCCACCGGGCTTACCGGACATTTGATTTCTACAACGGCTAGAAATTTGAGCTCATGGCTCGCGGCTTCTCGGACAGCGGCCGTTCTTGGGGTGAATTCCCCGAGCAAGTCGGGTTTTCTCGACGTTGCGCCGCGCCGCCGAAGTGTGGATATAATGGGGCGCGAGTTGGGTGATCGGCGAACCTCTCAGCCGGAGGCATCGGCATGCCCTCTCAGGTGAGGGTTAAGGCATCCCAAGTAGATACATCGAAGTACCACGGCTTGGACCGCGGCGTACTCGTGCGCCTCTATCGCATGATGTTCCTGGCGCGGCGGCTGGACGACCGCGAGATCCAACTGAAGCGGCAAAACCGGACGTATTTCCAAATTAGCGGCGCGGGGCACGAGGCGGTGCAAGCGGCAGCCGGGCTGCTTTTGAAGCCGGGCTACGACTGGTTCTTTCCGTATTATCGCGACCGGGCGCTGATGCTGATGCTTGGCGTGACGCCCTACGAGATGCTGCTGCAAGCGGTGGGCGCGGCGGAGGACCCCTCGTCGGGCGGGCGGCAGATGCCTTCGCATTGGGGCAGCAAGAGGCTCAACATCGTGGCGAGCGCATCGGCCACGGGAATGCAGTTTCTGCACGCCGTTGGCTCGGCGGAGGCTTCGCTTTATTTCGGGCATCATCCCAACGCGTTGGAGCAAGCGCGAAAGGCCCCGCAGGGTGAGGCGGTTTCCTGGCAGCGCGATGAAATCGCCTACGTTTCAGGCGGCGACGGATCGACGAGCGAAGGCGAGTTTTTCGAGGCGCTGAATGCCGCGTCGCTACGCAAAGTGCCGGTGCTCTTTTTGATTGAAGACAACGGATACGCTATTTCCGTGCCCGTGGAGGCGCAGACGGCCGGCGGCAACATTTCAAAACTGGTGGGGAATTATCCCGGCCTGCTGGTGGAGGAATGCGACGGCACTGATCCGCTGGCGAGCTACGAGAGCCTCAGCCGAGCGGTTGCTCATTGCCGCGAACGCCGAGGGCCGGCGCTGGTGCACGCGCATGTGACGCGTCCCTACTCCCATTCACTTTCCGACGACGAAAAGCTCTACAAGTCGCCCGACGACCGCGAAGCGGAAGCTCACCGCGATCCACTGCCGAAGTTTGGATTGTTTCTGGTTCGAGAAGGAATTTTGGATGGCGCGGAGATGGAGGCGATCGAGGCGGAGGTGGAGCGCGAGATTCTGGACGCGACCGATCGCGCACTATCCGCCGAGGCTCCTTCGGCGGATTCGATTTTCGTCCACGTATACTCGCCCGAAATCGATCCAACCGCAAAACAGTTTGAATCAACTCCAAAGCCGTCGGGCCAGCCCAAGACGATGGTCGAAAGCGTTGCCGCGACGCTCGCGGATGAAATGGAACGCGACGAGCGAGTGGTGGTGTTTGGCGAGGACGTGGCCGATTGCTCGAGCGAAGATCATTTGGAGTTGGTGAAAGGCAAAGGCGGGGTCTTTAAAGCGACGGCAGGATTGCAGCGGCGATACGGCTCAGAGCGCGTCTTCAACTCGCCGATTGCCGAAGCGGCCATCGTTGGTCGAGCGATCGGGATGGCGGCGCGCGGGATAAAGCCCGTGGCCGAGATTCAGTTTTTCGACTACATCTGGCCGGCCATGATGCAACTGCGAAACGAACTGGCGACGATCCGGTGGCGTTCCGCCGGACATTTCAGAGCTCCGGTGATTGTGCGCGTGGCGACCGGCGGATATTTGAGCGGCGGCGCGATGTACCACAGTCAATCGGGCGAAGTGGTGTTCACGCACGTGCCTGGGCTGCGCGTGGTGATGCCTTCGACGGCGGAAGATGTGTGCGGCCTGCTACGCACGGCAATTCGCGCGGACGACCCGGTGATGTTTCTAGAACACAAGCACCTATACCGCCAGCCATACAACCGCGCGATTTATCCCGGGCCGGATTTCACGATTCCGTTCGGAAAGGCGCGCGTAACGCGCGAAGGGAACGACCTGAGCATCATCACCTACGGCGCGCTGGTCCATCGGGCGGAACTGGCGGCCACGGAACTGTCACATGACGGGATTTCAGCGGAAGTGATCGATTTGCGATCGCTGAGCCCATACGATTGGGAGACGATTGCCGCGAGCGTGGCGAAAACCAGTCGCGCGATCGTGGCGTACGAAGATTGGCGGACCTGGGGCTACGGAGCGGAGATCGCGGCGCGCATCGGCGAGGAATTGTTTGACCAGCTGGATGCGCCGGTGCGGCGCGTGGCGGCTACGGACACGTTCTGCGCGTACAGCCCGGTTCTGGAAGACGCCATTCTGCCGCAAAAGAGCGATATCGTGCGCGCGGCGCGCGAGCTCTGCAAATACTAGCGAAACTTTTTCCAGGTGTAATTCGTATCTTCGGTAGAGGGCGGGGGACCGCTCCTCCGCGGGAGGTTAAATATGCTTTGCGGCCATTGCCAACGAGACATTGCTGACTATTCGAATTTCTGCTACTTCTGCGGCGCTCGCCAGCACTCCACACCCGCCAGTACGCCGCGCGCATCGCGAAGATTGATGAGGTCGGTGGTGGATTGCAAGATCGCCGGAGTTTGCGGGGGCATCGCGGAATATCTGGAAATCGATTCCACCCTGGTGCGCCTGATCTGGGTGCTGCTGGTGCTGATGCCCTTGCCTGTGGTGCCCGCGGTGCTCGGATATTTCGTCGCGTGGATCGTCATGCCGCAGGCGCCACTGCCGGTGATGGCAACTCCACCGCCGCACGAACCGAACTCGCATTCGGCTGCATAAATCTCGATGCACAGGCGGCACGGAACCTGCCGAGTCGTTGCTATGACTTGGCTTTTGCGCGAGTAGGCCGAGCGGAGCCACGCGATCGGTGAAAGAGCACTTGGTCGAACGAGATTGCGCCCGCGCCGACGGCGGCGAGCGCGAATGCGGCTACTCCCATCATTAGCGGGAACTGATAGTTCTGCACGGCCAGCGGGTCCGAAATCAGCCCGTGGACCCGCCAGAGCGCGACGGCCATCTCCACGGCGAGCAGCAGCCCGGCGATCCTCGTAAAGAGCCCCGCGATCAGCAACAGCCCACCAAAAAGTTCGAGGACGCCCGAAACATACGCGAAATAGCCGGGAAACCCGCGGTGCGCGAACCACGTTACACTGCTGCGCGGGTGCACGAATAATTTCGGATAGCCGTAGTGTATGAAGATAACGCCCATTGCGATGCGCAGAAGCAACAACGCTATTGGCTTTAGCTTCTCCAAGCTCTGCATTCGGGAATACGCTCCTTTTTCGACAACCGCGCAGAAATTCGATGGGCGAGCCGGATTGTAACAGAATGGCTCACGCGGTATCGTGTAGAATCCTGGTTATTCCAAAAGGAAATGCAGGGATCGCCGGCGGACGCGGTGGAAAAACCCCGCGATAGCGGCCGGTTTTGGTAAAGCGAGAGGATGCGAAAAATACTGCTCGGTCTGCTACTGGTTTTGGTGGTCGGCACCGGTGTCTACCTTCATCGCCGCAAGAAAGAGCCGGTGGAAATAGGCTATGCGGCGAATCGCGGAGTAGTTATCTGGAACACAATTGCGGCCGTTCGGCAGCCGATTGCGAAATTGGATTACGGAACCCGACTTGAGGTTGTTCAGCATTTCGAGGATCAAGTGAAGGTACGCACGCCAAACGGCACGGTCGGCTGGATAAACGAATCGAATATGCTCACTACGGAGTTTTGGGAGCAGACGAAGCAATTAGAGAAGCAAACGGCTGGAATGCCGGTGGAGGCAAGCGGAAAGACGGCCGTGCTCACGAACCTGCACATCGCTCCCGGCCGCGATGCGGAGCGCATCCGACAACTGGGAAAACTGGTGCCCGTGGAAATGTTCGAGCGCACACCGATGGTAATTCCGAGCGCAGCCGGACAATCCATCAACCGGAGCGGGACGGGTGGCACGTCAACGAAACTCCGGAAAGAGGATTGGTGGCTGGTCCGCGCGAAGGTTTCGAAGGATATCACTGTATCAGGCTGGGTGCTCGGCCGGTTCGTCCAGTTGGATCTTCCGGAGGCGCTTTACGATTACGCCAGTTCTGCGGACATGCGTCCCGTGGCGTGGTTTCAGCTTGACCGAGTTCCGGATGGCGTGGGAAGCACGAAACCGCAGTATCTCTTGATCGGCACGCACGGGCCCGAGGGCCAGCCCTGCGATTTCACCATGCTGCGCGTGTATACGTGGAGCAAGAAAAAGCAGCAGTACGAGACCGCGTACGTCGAAAGCGACGTTTGCGGGGCCCTGCCCGTCGCGATCAAACCACTGGCCGCGGACGAAGTGAGCTTTTCGTTTAAGAACTTGAGGGACGGAACGCCCACAAGGGCGGTGTACCAGCTGGAAGACACGATTGTCCGGCGAGAGAAAACGGCTGGACTTGAAGCCGTGGCACGAAAGCCGAATCATGGGTAGATTCGGGCGTCTCGCGGCTGAACTGCTGAAGTTTGGCCGTGGGGCGGCTTTGACGATTTGCTTGGCTGCGATCGTGCTTCCCGGATGCTCGGAAGACACCGCTCGCGTGGAAGCGCAGACGGGCCCAACGACGCCGCTGACATACATCGGCCAGTGGGGCGCGAGGGGCAGTGGCCCCGGTCAATTGGACGATCCCACCTGCATCACCACGGACACGCTCGGCAACATCTACCTCGCGGACGACGGCAGCCGTTTCATCGACAAGTTCGGGCCCGCGGGTGTGCCACATCTTTCCTTTGAAGATCCCACGCTGAAATCGCCGCAATCGATCGCCGTCGATAGCGGGGGCGCGATCTATGTGACAGACGCGAGCCGCGGGGCAGTGACGATTTACCTGCCTAGCGGGATCCGGCTGCGGTCACTGCGGCGCCATCTGCGCGTCAACGCGGAAAACGCTCTTGACGTGGCGGTGGACGACGACGGGAGGATTTCCGTTTTCGATTCCGAGATTCACAGGGTATTCACATATACAGCGCGCTTTCGGCTGATTCGGGAATGGCAGCCCGCAGCTAACGTACCAAACGAGCGCATCCGCGCAGCGGCAATGACTGGCGCGCCGGATGGCTCGCTGTATTTTGTCGATCCAGAAGGAAATCGCATTCTGCACTTCAATAGCGACGGCCACTTTCTATCCGAAATTGACGCCGGCGTCAACGGCAGCGCCCGGAAACTAAGTGACCAGATCGCTGCGTCGAGCCAGTACATTTTTGCGATGGACGACAACGGCCGCATGTTGCACGTTTGGAGCGTCGACGGCACGCCGAAAACGGACGTTGACCTGGCACCCGAACTGGGCCAGGGCCGCAGGCCGGCGCCGCCAATCGCGGCAAGTCCCCGCAAGGAGCTGCTGGTACTGGACACTCCCGAAGGGCGCGTGCTGCGATACCGGATCAACTTCTGATCCGGCATATGATGCGTTAAGCTTCCAGCGCAACCCACTCAGGAGGTGTGCGATGGCGCTGTATCTCACCGAATCCGACGTGCGGCAAGTCTTGACGATGCCAATGGCCGTCGAGCTGCTGGAATCGTCGTTTCGCCGCCTGGCGGTTGGCTCGGCTACGAACCATTCCCGACAGCGGCTGCAGGTTCCCGGGAAGACGATTCTCAACTACATGGCCGCCGCGGATTCTGACGGCGGTTATTTGGGACTTAAAATCTACTCGATCGCCAAGGGCCGCGCGCGGTTCATCATCCCGCTTATCAGCGCCGAGACGGGCGACATGGCGGCGCTGATTGAGGCTGATTACCTGGGCCAGGTGCGAACTGGCGCTGCAAGCGGCGTAGCCACAAAGTTCATGGCGCGACCGGACGCGCGCAATGCCGCGATGATCGGCACGGGCTCGCAAGCGCGCACGCAGTTGGAGGCTCTTGCGTGTGTCCGCAAACTGGAGCGCGTGCGCGCGTACAGCCGCGACCCGCAGAAACGCGAGAAATTCGCCACGGAAATGTCGGCGCGAATCGGAGTGCGGGTGGAGACGGTTGCCAGCGCCGAAGAGGCGGTTCGCGGCGCGGATCTGATCACGACAGCGACGACTGCTACGACTCCGGTGGTCGAGGGCCGATGGGTCGAGCGGGGCGCGCACATCAATGCGATGGGCATTAACGTGGCGCATAAGCGCGAAATTGATGCGGAAACCATTCGCCGCGCGGATCTGATTGCGGCGGATTCTCCGGAGCAATCGCGGCGGGAATCGGGCGACCTGATTGGCGCGTTTGGCGAGGATAATTCCAAATGGGCGAACGTCCAAGATCTGGCGCAGATTGTGGATGGAAAAATCGCAGGGCGAACGAATGCCGATCAGATCACGCTTTTCAAGTCGAACGGCATCGCGATCGAAGATGTGGTCACGGCCGGCCGGGTATATGAAATAGCGCGCGAGCGTGGAATGGGAAGGGAAGTGCCTATCTGGCGCGATGAGGCGCGTGCGGCGGAGGGGCGCGGCGTTTAGCTATTACGCTCGTTGGTGCAGGCGTTTCGCCAGCGCGTCGTGCAATCGGGACTTGGTTTCGGCCGGCAGTGGCGCTGGCTCGGAATTGCAATAAATCTGAATGGTTTGCTTGGTGGTATCGACAACCAGCCGGCAGTCCTTGCACTTATCCAAATGCTCTTCGATGGATGCCCGGAGTGAAGAGTCCAGATCCTCGTCGAGGTAATCCGCAAGTTCTTTTACGATGTCCTTGCACTTCACGTAGTTGCCCCTCGCCGAAAGTAGTGGTCCAGATTGTGGCGCAACTTAAGGCGCGCACGCAATAATCTCGATTTCACCGCGGGAATAGACAGTCCCAAAGCTTCCGCTGTTTCCTCGGTTGATAACTGTTCGATGTCGCGGAGCTGAAAGACGATTCGAAAAGCTGGATCGAGATCTCCGATCACTTTTGAGAGGATGTCGCCGAGCTCTGATTGCTGATAGCGCTCCTCGGGCGAGGGGCCCCAGTCTTCCACTTCACGGGGCATGGTATCCTCGCCGGTATCCGCTTCTTCGTCGAGAGAAACGATGTTGTTTCGGCGGCGGCGCAGCTTCATCAGCGCCTGATTAACGGCGATGCGTACCAGCCACGTGTAAAATCGCGAGTTCCCCTGAAAGTCACCGAGGTGTTCATAGGCTTTCAGGAAGGCTTCCTGCATCGCGTCTTCCGCGTCTTCGCGGTTTTGCGTAATGTTTTGCGTCAGGCGGAAAATCTTGCGCTCATATCTGCCGACGAGCGTCTCGAATGCCTGGACATCGCCTGTCTTGGCGGCGTGCACCAGCAAGGGTTCGTCGTCCTTGACCACCTGCGACGGTAGATAAGTTGGCTGTGCCGGATTGAGCTTAGGGGAGTTCATCATCAGACCTTGCTGCGTAAAATGGTAACACAGCTTCGCCGCGGCTCCCGAATTGAAACGTTACGTCGCTCAAGGCGAGAGCATCGCCAGGTTTCACAACTGCTTTCAGCGGGGACGTATACGACAGGGCAACGCCGCCTAGAACCGTCGGTCCGTTTGCACCTAAATTCCGATAATCTAGCTGCACATGCGGACTCTGCCAGATTACTTGCGAAAGGGAATGAAAATGGTCCTGGTGGGAATCAATCCCAGCGACCGATCCGCCCGCGTAGGTCACTATTATGCCGGACGTGCGAACTTATTTTGGCCCATCATGTACCAAACCGGCGTGATTCCTGAACCTCTCGGCTACGAAGAGGACCGCCGCATCATCGAGTTCGGGATCGGCATGACGGACCTGGTGAAGCGCCCTACGCGTGACATCGAGGAAATCGAGCGCCAGGAGTTCGCCGAGGGGCGGGTGCTGCTGGCACAGAAACTTGAGGATTTGCACCCCCGCGTAATCGCATTCAACGGTAAGACGGCCTACGAAAAGTTCACTGGCCGCTCCTGCAAGCTGGGTTTGCAGAAGGACAGTCTGTACGGAGCGTCGGTTTTTGTGCTTCCCTCAACCAGTGGCCAGAATGGCGGCGCCACGCTCTCCGTCAAGAAGCGATATTTCAAAAAGCTCGGCGATCTGCTAAAAACCTTAAAAGACTAAAGCCTGGGCACTCCGAAGCGGGAAATGCAAGGAGCTGCGCCTTCCCATGGGAGCAACGCAACAGGCCGCAAATGCGCTGGTGATCGAGCAGCGACGGTCCCGCTGCGGGGGGCGGAATGAGCTTGGCGCTGGCTTGCGATTTGCGGATCGCCTCCGAGAGGGCCAGTTTCAAGCAGGCGTTCAGCCGAATTGGACTATATCCGGATTTCGGTGCCACTTTTTTCCTGCCGCGGCTGGTGGGACTAGCGCGCGCGTCGGAATTGTTTCATACAGCGGAACAAATCTCCGCGGCTGAGGCTTGCCGCATCGGCATCGTGTGCCGTCTGTGCCCGCACGATCGCTTCGAGCAAGATGCTCAGGAGCTTGCCCAGGCTGTGGCTGCCGGTCCGCCGATGGCATTTCGGGACGTGAAGCGCACCATGATCGGCGATGCCCACCGGCAACTGGAAGAGGCGCTCGACGAAGAGAACGCCTTCAGGTGCATTGCTTCCTTTCGGAGGATTGCGCCGAAGGGCTTGCTGCATTTTTCGAGAAGCGTCCGACGAATTTTCAGGGACGCTAGGCACGTTTGGTGTTCTCGCCTTTACGCGGTCGATTCCAGGCATTCCTTCCAGGCTTTCATGCCTTGCAATTCGCCAAGAGCCTTGGTCAAATCGTAGCGAAATGGAAGATAGGTTCGCCGACATCGAAATCGGACCGCGCGAGGTGCAGCGAATGCTTTCGAGCGGCGACGAAATTCTGCTCGTGGACGTGCGCGAGCCATGGGAGCATGAAACGGCGCGGATCGAAGGCAGCGTTCTGATTCCGTTGCGAGAGATTCCAGGCAATGTTTCTCGATTGGCGGGTCCAACACCGCTAGTGCTGTACTGCCATCACGGAATACGCAGTCTGGATGCGGCCGCTTGGCTTCGTTCGCAGGGGAACAACGCCGCCAGATCGATGAATGGTGGCATCGAGCGCTGGTCGCGAGAAGTGGATCCGAAAGTGCCCCGATATTAACCGCGAAAGCGCGAGGAGGCGGGAATGGCGACAAGGAAAAGCGGTGCGACGCGGGCGGGCGGTTCTGAACGCAATGCGGTCCTGTTCCTGCACAAGCCTGCGTGAACGACTTGCCGAAAAGCGCGACGGTCCGTCGAGCAACGAGGATTGCAGCTCCGGTTCCGCGATCTAGGCAAAGAGCCCCTCAGCGCCGCCGAGCTTGACAGGCTCATCGGCGATGGCGATTACAAGGATTTTTTGAACGCGCGGAACGAACTTTTCCGCCGTAAGAAGATGAAGACTAAGCCTCCGACTCGCAAGGAAGCCATTCGCATGATGGCCAAGTACCCCAACTTAATTCGGAGACCCGTGATCGTTGCGGGCAAGCACATCGTGATGGGGTTCGACGAACAAGCGATCAAGAATCTGTAAGCGGCGCGCCCAATGATCGACGAAGGCTTTCGAATAGTCGGCATCATCGGAGCGGGCGCGAAGGGCAGACAAATCGCCGTTTGCGCGCTGCTGGGCCGATACCACGTGATCCTGGCGGACATATCATCCTCACGCTTAGCTGAGGCTGAAGGTCAAATCAGATCCGCTCTGGCCGCTGAAGTCGCGCGGGGGAAGCTTGTTCGACCGGGTAAGCAGAAGCTTGCCGCCAATTTGTCCATCACGCAATCGATGAGCGAAGTCTCGCGCGGAGCCGACCTATTGATCGAAGCGGCCCCTGAAGACGCCGAATCACAGCTTGAAATCTTCACCATCTTCGACAAATTCGCGAAGCCAGCGGCGATCCTCGCCAGCACCGCCCTTTCGGTCCCCATCGCCGACCTTGCCGGAATGACGAACTGCCCCGAGCGTTGCGCCGGTCTCCGATTTCCCGATCCTCCGCCGGTCGATCAATCGCTTCGAATCTTCCGCGCTGCGAACACCAGCGATCGCACTACAGAAATCTGCGCGAATTTTGCCCGGGAAATTGGTCTGGAGCCGCTCATCATACGGGAGCCGGTGACTTCGATCACGCTCCCGCCAGGAACTCAGACGCCATGACCGCGTTCGACCGAATCGAAATTCTGCAAGGTGATTTGACGGAAATGGACGCCGACGCGATCGTCAATGCCGCCAACAACGATTTGCAGCTTGGGGGAGGCGTGGCAGGCGCCATTCGGCGCCATGGCGGTCCGCAGATTCAGGCGGAGTGCGACGAGATTGGCACCATCCCACTGGGCGGCGCAGCGATCACCTCGGGCGGAAAATTAAAAGCGCGCCACGTAATTCACGCGGCAAGCATGGAGCTCGGCGGACGCACATCGGCCCTCACTCTGCGTAGCTCCACGGCCCATAGCCTGCGCATCGCTGCGCAGAACCGGCTCAGGACGATCGCGTTTCCCGCCGTGGGTACCGGCATCGCCGGTTTTCCACTGCGTGAGTGCGCAGAAATCATGTTGCGCGAGGCTCTTCGCCACCTGGAGGGGGAAACCACGGTGGGGAAGATTTACTTCGTACTCTACGACAACGAAGCGCTGTCAGTTTTTAGGGAAGTTTTTGCGGAGATGAACTCGAAACGCGCATCCGCGGACCGCCCGGCCCGCAAAAAATAATTTCACTCCGTCGTTCAACGGAGGCTGATCAGCTTTTTTGCGATGGTGCTAATTATCGTCGGAGCGCCGCTTCAAAACCGGCTCGTTTCCTTGTGAAGAATCGCCGCCCTTGGTCGCAGGGGCCGCTGCCGGCACGGACGCCGCCCCGGTGGAAGTTGGCGGCGCCGCGTGGTCTCCTCGATACGGCGCCTTAATGTAGATGGCGGCTTCCGCTTGCGCGCCCGCTGTGTCGTCGTGCGTGTGTTCCGCGAGGCTGTACTCATTCACGGCGCGTTCGCGCTGGCCGAGCAGATCGTAAATCTTACCGATGTAAATGTGGCTCCAGACTGCCGTCCATTTGGGATCTAGATCGCCGCCCAGTGCCGAGCGAAATGCGTTGGCCGCGGCTTGGTAATTTTTCTGGTAGAACATCGCCTCGCCTTCGCGGAAATGCGCCAGCGAATAATCCGGCTTGATCTCCAGTGCCTGTTGGTATTCCTGCACCGCCTCGTAGTATTTGCCAATCGCCGCGTAAGATTCGCCGCGCGCCACCGTTGCTCGCACGCGAAGTTGCGGGCTCGACTTCAGCAGGCTGTCGTTCGGGTCGATGCTGATGCCATCGGGAACGGGCCGCCCGAAAGTATCGACCTGAAACTCCGTGGATGTTCCATCGACCAGGATTGTCTTGTCCACCGGATTGCCTTCCGTCTGCACGCGCACGTCCACCGGCATCCGGAACGTATCCAGCGGCTGATGGATCTTGCCCACAACTTTGAATCCCTTCGGCGTGCGATAGACGATGTATTCCAGGTTGAATTCAGGTATCCCGGTGGAATTCAACCACTGTGAGAAAAATGCGACCAGGTTCACGGCTGGCTGGTTTGGCTTGGGCGCAGGAAGCTTTTGAGCAGCCAGCTGCTCGAATTCATCGATCGACGCCGTTTTACCCGCATGCTGCGAATAAAATTCGTGCAGCAGGGAGGTGAAAACATCGTCGCCCAATTCCGCCCGCAACATGTGAAACACCATGGCGCCCTTGTTTTCTACCACGGAAATGTATTGGTCCGAGTACGGGGCCAGATGCTGTGCTTGCCCGATCGGCCCGGCGTCGTCATACATCAACGCGCCGATGGCAAAATCGCTTAGCTCGCGATGCAGACCAGAGATGCCGTCCGCTTGTTCGGCGTAGATGGCCGCCGCGTAGCGGGAGAGGCCGTCGGTGAGCCACACGTCGTTCGACGTTGCAGGCAGCACGCTATCGCCCCACCACTGACCTGCGGCCAGCTGGGCCAGCAGGTCGCCATTCGGCTTCATGCTCCATTGCCGGGCGCTAACCAGCAGCAGCCCGGGCGCGGAATATCCGTCCAGCGAGCCATCGGGCATTTCGGCCACTGTCAGGCTCGGCGCGCCCTTCCCTGAAAGCACTCCAAACTCGTCGGATAAATCGCTCATCACCATTGCCAGCGTGTTGCCGTAATCATTCGCGGTGGACGTCTGCGCCGACGGTGTATAAATCGAAAATTGATAGCCCTGCGCGTTCACCGGCGAAAGTTGTAACTTTCCTGCCACAAAGGAGCCCGCCGGCGACGGCCGATCGCAATGAAACACGTACGAAGCCTGCTCCGGCGCGCCGCCAACACCGGGGCGCATCTGCGGTGCGTCCGCTTTGCCCGTGCCCGCCACGGCAAAACTGCCCGGCACGATGATATTGAAAGTCCCGGTGTAGCGATTCGAGGGATAATTCGTAAGCGGAAACCATCTTGCAGGAAGCAGCAGGTAGGCGGAATCCTTATCAACCGACGCGAAACGCACTCCTTTGGTCGGGCTATCGTCTTCGCTCGATAGCGAGCCGCTGTATTCGAACGTCAGCGACACTTTGTCGCCCGGCGTCGCCGTGCTCGGCAGCTCCACGCTCAGCAGCAGTGGTGATTGGCCGTCGCGATCGAACGATAGCGATTGCCCGGATGCCGTCTTTACCGAGGTCACACGAAGATCGGGGTGAAGCTCCACCAGTACCGTCCTGGCAACCTGGTTTGCCACAAAATCGACGGTCGATTCCGCAGAAATCGTCTTCTGCTCGGGCCTTACCATTACTTCGACATTGTAATTGGTGGCGCGAAAAGGAAACGCGCGCGGCGCTTGGGCAGGCGAAATTCGCGCGGCCAAAAGCAGAATCAAGAGGACTCCGGCCGGATGCCAGAAGTGATTAAAGAGTTGTGCCTCTCGAGCCAAGGGGAAAATACCTCTGGCCTCTAAGATACCAGATAAGCTCTTGTAGTTGCCTGTGCCTACGGCTCAGAGCATTTCACAGAAAACCTCCGCCGCGCGTTCGATCGCGCCACCGGCGCCAAGCTTTTCGCGGACTTCCGCCAGCGCCCGCTTCATTTCCTCGCGTGCGTGCGGGGAGCCCAAAAGCCGCCCTGCTTCCGCCGCCACCTTTGCTGGAGTGAAGTCATTCTGGATCAGCTCCGGCGCCACGCGCCTTCCGGCAATTAGGTTGACCATGGCGAAATCCCGGGTACGCACCATGCGCCGCAGGATCGCCGCCGTTAGTGGCGCTACGCGGTAGATCACCACCATCGGCGTTCCCAGCAGCGCCGCTTCCACGGTTGCCGTTCCACTCGCTACGATCGCGCAATCGGCGGACGCCAGCACGTCGTAAACCGCACCTTCAATAAGCTGGATGTCGATGCCCAGCGATCGCTCATATTCTGCAAACGGCTGCAGATCGATTCCCGGCGCCGCCGCATGGATGAACTGAATCGCACCCTGCGGCGCATTCTCGCCGGCAATGAGCGCGCACGCGTCGAGAATCGTCGGATAATGCTGGGCGATTTCCTTGCGGCGGCTGCCGGGCAATAGCGCGACAATGGGTCGTGCAGTGTCTAGCTTGTGCTGCCTCGCGAATTCCATCGGGGTCATCGACGCGTGCACCACGTCCGCCAGCGGGTGCCCGACAAAATTCACCGGCACTCCCGCATCGCGATAAATCTTCTCCTCGAACGGGAAAATCACCGCCATACGCTTCACTAGCCGCTTCACCACGCGCACGCGTCCCGGCCTCCACGCCCACACCTGCGGCCCGATGAAATAGCCGACGGGGATCCCGCGATTTTTCAGTCGCCGCGCCACGCCCAGATGCGTCCCAGGAGAATCGACGAGGATTGCCAGCGAGGCCTTGCGCCGCGCGGCCTCGCGCGCCAGTCGATTCTGCACGCGTACCACGGCCGGGATCTTGTGCAGCACTTCAGCGATGCCCACCACGGCTACGTCGTGATAATCAGCAACCAATTCCACGCCTGCTTCGGCCATGCGCGGGCCGCCCATACCGAAAAGCTGCGCGCCGGTGCGATCGCGAATCGCTTTTGCCAGCCGTGCCGCGTACATATCGCTGGACGCTTCGCCGGCGGAGATCAGAATCGTGGGTGCGCTCATGCGGCGGAGGGGATGGCAGTCATCAAACAATCAAATGCGAAATCGGCGAGACGAGAATTGTACGAACGTAGATGTGAATAAAGCTCAATCATCGGCGGGCATGGACTGCGTGAATCCGCTCGTCGCGGGGCCGGGAATCGAAAGCTCCAGTTCCTGTTCCTTGTATTGCAGTTGGTACAGCCGGTGGTAAATGCCGCGAACCGCCAACAGCTCTTGATGAGAACCCTGTTCGCGAAGCCGTCCCTTGTGGAATACCAGAATGCGGTGGGCGTGCTGAATGGTGCTCAGCCGGTGCGCGATCACCACGGCCGTCCGCCCGGTCAGCAAACGGTCCAGCGCTTCGCGGATCAGAATTTCCGTCTTGGTATCGACGCTCGAAGTGGCTTCGTCGAGAATTAGGAATTGCGGATTATGCGCCAGCGCGCGGGCGAAGCTCACCAATTGCCGCTGGCCCACGGAAAGTCCGCCGCCGCGCTCGTTAACAGGGCTTTCGACGCCCTTTGCAGCCGAATCAATAAACGGTCCGAGGCCCACCTCGCGCAGCGCGCGCTCGCAGGCGGCGCGATCGATGCCCTCCGTTCCGAGCCTAACGTTCGATTCCAGCGTGCCGGTGAAAAGGAAGGGATCCTGCAGCACGATTCCGAAAAGCCGCCTCAGATCCTGCAAATCCATTTCGCGGATGTCCACGCCGTCGAGCAAAACTTGCCCGCGCTGAATGTCATAGAATCGCAGGAGCAATTGGATGATCGTAGTCTTGCCTGCGCCCGTGTGTCCCACGATCGCCAGCGTCTGCCCCGGCTCTACGCGGAACGACACATCGCGCAGTACCCATTCGTCGTCCTTCGGATTCGCGCCGCCGTGATACGCGAACCAGACGTTGCGAAATTCGATCTCGCCACGCGGCGCCGGAAGCTCGTGGACGCTCGCGGGCGAACTGATGGTCACCGGCTCGTCTAGTAGTGAGAAAATTCTTTCCGAAGCGGCCATCGCCGTTTGCAGAATGTTGAATTTGTCGCTCAGGTCTTGAATCGGGCGATAAAAACGCTGCGCGTAAATCATGAATGCAAACAGGATGCCGATATCAACCGTTCCGCGAATCACCCGCACTCCACCGACCCAATACAACAGCGCGACGCCCGCCATGCTTAGAAACTCAACCCCCGGCATGAAATACGCATACGCCTGGATCGCGTCCTTGTAGGAGTGCAGATAATGCCGGTTCAATTCGACGAATTGCTCGCGCGATTTTTTCTCGCGATTGAAGAGTTGCACCAGAGCCATTCCGCTAATGTGCTCTTGCAGAAAAGCATTTATGCGCGCCACGCCCGTCCGTATCCGCCGGTTTGCGTCGCGCACCTGATTGCGGAAGATGTAGGTCAAAACCACCATCAACGGAAGCGGAGAGAGAGTCGCCAGCGCTAGCCGCCAGTCCAGTATCAGCAACCAAACCGCCATGCCGAACAACATCACGAAATCGTTCAGCATGGCCACCACACCGGAGGCGAAAAGATCGTTGAGCGCATCCACGTCCGTCGTCGCGCGCGTCACCAGCCGGCCAATCGGGCTGCGATCGAAAAAGCTAATCGGCAGCCGCTGCATGCGCTCGAAAATCTCTTTGCGCAGGTCGTACATGGTCCGCTGCCCTACCACTTGCATGATCCGAACCTGTGCGTACTGCAGCCCGAAGCTTGCCAGCAGCGTGCCAAGGTAGGCCCACGCAACGACGAGCAGGCCCTTCAGCGCCACGCTCCGAAGGATCTTGTGCGAAAAGCCGGGGTCGATGTAGCTGTCGATGGCCACCTTGAAGAGGTACGGGCCAATCAGCTCCATCGCCGCCACGCCGATTGTGATGCTAACCGCCAGCGCCACCATCCATCTGTACGGCCGCAAATATCCCAGCAACCGCGTCGTCAGGCGCGTGTCGTAGACTTTTCCGAGTTTCTCTTCTTCGCGAAAGTCGCTCATTCGCGTTCGAGTTCCTCTTCCAGCATCTGTTTTTGGTGAAGATCGGCGTAATAGCCGTCCAGTTCCAGCAGTTCATCGTGTGTGCCGCGCTCTATGATCCGCCCTTCGCGCATCACGATGATCTGTTCGGCCGTCCTTACCGTCGAGATACGGTGTGATATCAGGATCGTGGTGCGCTGGCTCATGACGCTGCGCAATTGAC
>JBOGNC010000051.1:0-19561 GCA_050747045.1 Candidatus Acidiferrales bacterium
ACCTACGATTCTTGCCATTGCCCCTGCTCGCCATACTCCAATTGCAACTCCTGCAACCATTGCCGAAGGCCGACGTTCTCTGACGCTTGCCGGAAGATGTCACGCAGATCATTCCACTCAGCCTCAGTGAACTCGACATTGACCTTGTTCTGCTTCAGCCAGAGCGTGCGCTTCGTAGCACCCTTTTCCTTCGTCACCGACACGTAGAAATGCCTCCCGTTCCAGGGTTGCTGCTTCGGCGGCAAGCCTTCCAGCATGGCGCGGAATTCAACAAGGTCCGGGTATCGCGTAATGACGAAGCCGAACCGCCGCGAAGGTCCGAACTCGATGCTCGTCGCAAACTCTGTGCTCCCCGAAGACGAAAACGTTACCTTCAACTCGCTGGAACTTAGGCCGCTTGGCAGAATGATCCGGCGGCGAAAATCGTCGTCATTGGAACCGGGCTGGCGTACCGGCTGCCCGTCATGCTTTAGCCAGTGGCCGCGGGCCGCGAGTGCCCACAGACTAGACCAGTAGGGGGCAAGGACCTGATCGAGCCTCTTGCTCTCAACCCCTTCATCGCGAATCGCGTCGAAAAAACACCTGCCGACGGTCCCGGGATACTCCCACTTTTCTGTGGGCTGTAGCAGTTCCCGTCTCGATGTAATCTGCTTCGAAAGCGCTTCGTGCCTCTGACCGGCATCTTTGTCCGAAAGCTGAACATTCGTGGCGTAGCCGCCAAGGTTGCCGAAATAATCCCAGACATGTTGAGAGGCGTGAGTTTTCCGATTCTGATAAACCGCTGCGAAGGCATCGAGCACGGCTAGATACGACTCCCTCGATGGAACGGCAGGCCGAAGCAATGGTGGCTCCTGACGCTCATTGTCCACGCCGATCTGGACGTATTCGGCCAGGACATCCCATTCAGCAGAAGAAAGCGTGTGCTGCGACTCCCACTTCTTCCGAATGTGCCACAGGGAGCTGGTGGGCGTGTTGAGCATTTCAAGGCGAGACGCCTCGCGGTTTACTCCTTCCACTCGCTCTTCCAGAATGATGAAAGCCGCTTCCGCAAGGGAAATTGGCCGACCCAACTGCTCGGTGAGCAACTTGCGATATCGCTCCAGAAGTTGAAGGCGTTCGTCGTTCAAGCGAACGGAAATGACCTCGTTCTTGCGCTTCCTATCAAGGATGGACATCATCATTGACATCAACTCCTACAGTCATGATACACTGTAGGTGTTACGGTAGTTCATGTTTAGGGCGAAAGCAAGAGGATTCTTTTGGGGGGCAATTCACACGGCAGAAGAGCTTGAGTCGAGAAACCATGAAACAGCGCAGTACCAAATTCGGCGCGCGCAAGAACCCAGACTCGCCAAGAGTGCATGGCTTGCGCCTCACAGTAAATTCCTCGTCATTACGCCAGCGAAGTCAGACTGGGCAATCATCCGAGTCCAAGCCATCACCGGGAGCCGAGAAGTTAGGTTTGCCCTTCAATTCGAGCGCAGCGCCAAATCAAACTGCTGAGCCGTTTCTTGACTGCGCTGCCGCTGCGGCAGTCCTCGGGGGTCTTCATCCTAAGACTGTCGAGCGATGGGCGCGAGAGGGACGCATACCTGCGTATCGTTATTTTCGGAATTGGAGATTCCGTGTTTCTGATCTGGAAGTCTGGATGCGTTCTCATGTACAGTCGGCTTGCCATCCGTGCCGCTTAAACCAGGAGAAATCGGATGGAACATAAGCGGCAACGGGTTCAGTTTGGTTGGGTTTGTCTCAAAGCAAGAAAGAAGGGTCCAAACGTGTGGGTTCTGCGCTATCGAGAAAACGTTCCGGACGGAAGCACGAAAAGGCGGAGCGTAGCCATCGGAACAGTTAAGGAATTTCCGAACGAGTCCCAGGCGCGCAAAGCCGCTCTGTCTTGGTTATTTTCGATGAACGCAGAAGCATCAAACGGAACAACTGTTTCGTTCGGCGCGGTCATTCGCCGGTATCTAGCGGAAGAGATTCCTGAAAGATTTTCAACCGCTTCACGGTATCGGTGCTGGCTGAAAAACCATGTTGAGCCGAAATGGCGAGACTATCCCATCGAACAGATCAAACCGCTGCTCGTTGAAGATTGGCTCAAGAAGCTCAGCTTGGCACCGAAAAGCAAGTCTCATCTCAAAAACCTAATGCGCGTTTTGTTCAACGCAGCGATGCGGTGGGAGTTGATTCCCTATCAGCACAATCCCATGAGCCTCGTCCGCGTGAAAGACGGTTCCAAAAGGCTGCGGGAACCAAAGGCACTTTCGGTGGAAGAATTCCGAAGGATGCTTGAAAACGTTCCCGAACCTTTCCGAACGATGTGCATTGTGGCGATGTGTTTGGGACTGCGAGTAAGCGAAATCCTCGGTTTGAGATGGAAGGACATCGACTGGGAAGGGCTGCGCCTGGCTGTTCGACAAGCTTACGTCTACGGAATGCAAGGCGACGTAAAAACACAGGCCTCTCACCGATGGATGCCTCTTGATCGTTCGCTTGCAGAGAGGTTTCGTCAACACAAGGCGAGGCTGGCTCCGCTGGCGAAGTCGGAAGACTGGATATTCGCGAACCCGGAAACAGGAAAACCGTATTGGCCGGGCCGAATTCAGGAGAACTGGCTGGTCCCCGCAGCAGAAAAAGCGGGGCTAGGCCGGATCGGCTGGCACACGTTTCGTCACAGCCATTCAACGTTACTTCATGCGCTCGGTGTCGATCTCAAGGTGCAACAGGAACTCTTGCGACATGCAGATATTCGAACGACCATGAATATCTACACGCATGCCGTTCCTAGCGCTCTACGAGAAGCGAACAGCAAAGTCGTTCGCTTAGTCCTCCCCGCGCAAGTAGCCTAGCGTTAATGGCCCCTTGTGGCCCCTCGAAAAGTCACAAAGCATTATTTATGAACGAGATGTTGGTAGGGGCGGTGGGGATCGAACTAAAAGCGACGCTGAAAATTCGTAAGTTACTCATTCCATTAGACAGCAAAAACGCCAAAACCCGCATATTCGCCCAACCGAGGTACACGCGGGGTACACAGTGGGACCAAAAATGTGGGTGGCTGCACAAGACTCAACTCCGCGAAACATACACAATACTTCGACTAGCAGCGAGAACATTCAAAGCGAGCAATGGCTGGAATCCCATGCTGTGGTCCGCCGTTGGTTTGCAGGAGCGGACTTGCCTGGCCTTCCCAGCGATCCTTCGCGGAACACGCTCAGTTTCGGGCGTCTAAATACATCTGGTATTCTTGCTCCGCAGCGACGTTGCGTATAACCGTGAGACCCTCATCGCCTAAAAGAAACATAGTTCCAGTTTCCTGCATGTCCACGCGCTGGATCACACCCTTAATTGTGGCGAGCGGGGTGGGGCTAGCCGGATTGGAAATGCTGAGGACCTCGTATTGAGTGCGCTGAACCGGTGCGCTGGGACTATCCGAGGAGACCAGCAGCAACCCGTTCGGTTCATAGCTCTCGACGCTAGCCGGGTGAAGGTAGTCTTGCTTCGGCTTTAGCACCGGTTCTCGGTACTTTTTCAACCCGATGACAGCAAACCCGGAGTGATTTCGGAATTGAATGAGCGCTGCTGAGTCGCCAAGGTTCTGAACAAAGTCGTACGGCGAAGGGGCATCCAGCGAAACCTGTCCGACTGCTCGAATGTCCGCCGGGTCGGTGACGTCGAGAACTGCGAGTTTTTTCCCCTGATCCTGCTCAAGATATAAAATCATCTCGCCTTGCCTCGTCTGGTGCAGAAGCATCGCTTCACTCCGACCTCGTGCTGCTTTCGGAAGCTCGGAGGGGGACTCAACAACAATCCATCCCGTGTGCGCTCCAGCGCTCACTGGAGCATTCACAAGAGTCGTGAGGGCCGCCGCCACTAATATTCTGCTGATGCTTCGATTCATCGTAGTCCTCCACCCAAGGAACAGCCGGATCACACAGAAAAGAGGAATTAGGGATTAAGTCATCCTTCCATCCCGGCTCCATAACGCCCACGTTGTCGGCTCAGCGAATGCGTCCGATTTCCTCGCGTTGTCGAGCGAGCGTATGCGCACTGATTAATCCCTGCGGTCCAGCGCTTTGATCGCCGTACGGAATCCCCGGCGGCTCGCTCGTTCCCCCGACGGCGCTTTGGGACAAATTCGCACGCCTCTATGGTTTCGTCCGGCTGCCAGCTTCAAGGAACTCCGTGATCGATCTAAGCGTTGCCGCGTCGGGAACGGGCTTCCCCATGGACACCATATTTTCGCGCATGCGGGCAACAACCTCAGGCCACTGCTGTGCGGTATGCTGCTTCGGGTCAGGCAAAGCATGGCATTGAGTGCAAGTGGCGGCGAAGAGCATCGCTCCTTCGGTGTGGGGCGAGGGGAGCGCATCTAGCGCGATGGACTTCAGGGAATGTTTTTTCAGATAGGTCACAATGATCTCCTGGTCCTTCGCTGAAGTCGCTTTTATATTCATCATTCCCATCATCCCGCCCATTCCGTTGCCGCCCATCTTTCCCATCATGCCCATGCCACTCATCTGAGAACACATTGCCATTCGGTTGAACATCCGCTCCGCTATTCCTGGCCACTCTTTCGCAGCATGCATCAACGGAGTCGGTAGGTCATGGCATTGAGCACAGTACGTCACCACCAGCTTCGCGCCTTCACTGCTTCTATCGGGAAGGTCGGCAGGCTTGATGCCGGGCGGCACAACGCCAGACATCATCCTGTGCATCATTTGCTGCATCGAATTCTGCTCCGCTGCTTGGCTGACCGTCGTCATTGGGGTAGCGGATGTATGGGCTCTCTCGCGGAGCGGCCATTCAGCTCTGACAAGGGCGCAAGCGAATCCGCTCGCCGCGAGCGCCAAGCTGAGCAACAGAACAGTACTTTTACCTCGCATCACGTTTCCTTTTCGTCGAATTTCACGGGACTAGGTAGCTTTCTCTCCAGCGACCGTACTCAAACGCCTCGATCGTATCTACACGCGCGTGCGATAGAGGGTTTTGGGGCGCAACGTTCGATTTTTTGCTCATTTGTCCTTCTCGACCGGGTAACCTTTGGCATACCAATCCTTGTAGAAGTTGGCTGGAAGCACGAGAACGCGAAGGTGCCGGAAACCCATGGCGCGTAGCGCTTCGAACGCAGGGCGAATGTTGGGGCAACGGTCGAACGGGCAACATCCGCAGTAGACTACGACGTTGGACGAGCGGGGAATCCCGTGCGCCCATTTCTTCAGATCCTCCAATCCTTCCGGCTTCGAAGCCGGCCCGTGGAAAACGGCTCCGGGAACATGTGCTCCTTCGTAGAGGGACCGAAAGCCCGCACAAACAACCACGGGGCGTTCCGCCCTCTTTGAGTGGGCCATCTCCTTGACCAGCTCTGCGGGCGTCACAGTCTGAGCTTCGGTCCACGGTTCAGATGGAAGCGCCGACGCGGAAGTAGCGACGGCGCGATCTCCGGTCACCTTCGCCGCTAAGAGATGCGCAGGAAAGATCACGGCAAACGCGATAATCAGGAAAACTGGCATGATGCGGAGCGCTCCTGCTACTAACGAGGTTTTCGCCTTGTCATTCATGTTTTCTCTAGCTCCCAAACATCGATTGTCTGCCCCCGCCTTCTCTCTGCTTACGAGCCGAGGTTTGATGCATCCCGGAAGGCAACGTAAGCACCGCAACGACTTCAATGGCTGCTCGTCTCCCGAACAGGTCAGCACTCGCCCCGGAAACGGCCGCATACCCCAGATCGCGTCAACATCTGTATACGCCCATGTGGTCGTACGATAGATCGCGGACGAATTGAAGGCCCATACGCTTCCCTTCTATCGTGCGACGGCGACGGGGTGCACCTCAGCCTTCCATTCAGGAAAGCCCTCGGCTAGACGCACAGCACGGTATCCGCGTGCCCGGAGCAGGCGTACGGCCTCGTCGGCAAGGACGCAATAGGGGCCACGGCAATACGCAACGATTTCTTGCTTTCGCGGAATTTCTCGAAGTCGCGCCTTTAGGCTGGAAAGCGGGATCGATCGTGCGCCTGCAATATGTCCCGCTTCGTATTCTTCGCGCGGTCTCACGTCCAGCACGAATACACTTTTCTCTTTGAGCTTCCGCAGAAGGTCCCGGCAGCTCATCGGCTCCAGTATTGCGCGAGCTGAAAGATAGGTCTCCACCAGCCGCCGAACATCAGAAAGATGCTGTTCACCTAGTCGCCGTATCGAAATGCAGATTTGCAGCACCTCATCGCTGGCCAGACTGTACCTCGCGTACAACCCCTCCCGTTTCACTGTGACGAGATTCGCTCTCCGCAGCACTTGCAAGTGTTGCGATGTGTTGGCGACCGAGAGACCCGCGTCGCGCGCGAGCCTTTCGACCGTACGAGGACTCTGAGCCAAGAGTTCAAGAATCTGCAATCGGCGGCCATTCGACAGACTCTTTCCAATGCGCGCGAACTGTTCGAACAGCTGGTCTTTGAAATCGTCCTTGACTCTGGCGTTCATTATGCTATTCAATTGGATACTTGAATTTAACCTGGTTGTCAAGATGCACCTTATGAGGGGATCCATGAAACCCTACGCTGCATTGCTTATGGCGCCGCTAGCGCTCTCGCTTTCGCCTCTGGCGCGTGCGCAGGAAGCGCTGCCTGCGGGCACTATTCTGCCGGTAGCTCTAACCGCCTCCTTGAACGGTGCCAGAGCTCGCCCAGGTGAACGGATCACGGCACGAGTCATGCAGGCAGTCTCCATCGACCCTCGCTTCCGAATTCCTAACGGTGCCCGGGTGATCGGCCATATCGTGCAATTCGAGCCGGACAGCCAGGACGGCGCGCAATTGTCATTGCGGTTTGACAAAGTTGTGGCTAAGAAACACGAGATACGGTTGAACGCCGGGTTGCGCGCTGTTGCTTCATACGTGGAGATTGAGGCTGCGCAGATCCCCGCGGCTGGCCCCGATGCAGGTACAAGTTTGTACAGCGCGACGACGGTTCAAATTGGGGGCGATATCAGGTATGGCACAGGCGGGCCAGTCATGGCCGGGGGAACAAAAGTGGGGACGGGGGTAGCTGGTGGCGTGGTCGCTCGGATCACCACGACACCGCGATCTGAATGTGCGCAGGGACCGAGCACACGTCAGCCTCAATCATTGTGGGTCTTCTCGTCTGGTGCTTGTGGGATCTATGGTTTGCCGGACTTAACGATCCGCGAATCCGGCCTTACCCAAGCCACTGGTGAGATCATGCTGAGGTCATCCCGGGGAACTGTGAAACTACCTAGCGGCACCGGCCTGTTGCTGCAGGTGGTTGACGGTTCGCACCGGCAAAACTGAAAGAGTCAAATCGAAATTGACACTCCGACTCCAAGATTCCTCGGATGCTGGGGGACGGGCACCGTCTCGGCGGGAGTTCCGGTCTTCCTCTCAGCGGCATGATCCCTCCGCAGCAGGTGTGTCGCGCAGTTCTAGGAGAGATAGCCAAATTCCGTCGGAGACAAAATCAGGCAAATGGAGGGCTGCCATGTTTCCCAACGATCTAAAGATTCACTGGGAGAAGATTTACACTACCAAGGCACCGGACCAAGTGAGTTGGTATCGTGTGCACCTTGAAACCTCGCTCGCCTTGATTGAGCGCGCGACTGGAAACCACTCGGCTTCCATCATAGACGTGGGTGGTGGTGAGTCCACTCTCGTGGACGACCTCCTGGCGCGAGGCTATCAGGACATCACCGTTCTGGATATCTCCCAAACCGCCATCGATGTGGCAAAGAAACGGCTGAAGGAAGCTGCCAAACACATTCACTGGATTACCGCAGACATAACCAAGGTCGATCTCGCTCCGAGCGCCTACGACGTCTGGCATGATCGCGCGGTCTTCCATTTTCTTACCTCGATGGAGCAGCGCGCAGCTTATGTCAAGACCGTAGCGCGCGCGGTCAAGCAGGGCGGCCATGTGATCGTTGGAACGTTCGGGCCGGAGGGGCCGACAAAATGCAGCGGTCTTGACGTGATGCGCTACGATGCCGAATCGCTTCACGACCAGTTTGGACCTCGGTTCCGACTGGTGGATAGCTCTAAGGAATTGCACCAAACTCCATTTGGCACGACCCAGCAGTTTCTATATTGCTACTGCCGGGCCGAATAATCAGAATCGTCGGCATTTCCTCGTGAATATGGTTTGAATACAAAGCAGCAAGGAACCCCATGAAAGCGAATGCAGCCATGAAAGTCGAATACAGAGCTGACCAGATTGGAAGTTTGTTGCGTCCACCGGATTTACTGGCGGCGCGGACGAATGGAACCGATGCGGCCGAATTGCGCGCCCTCGAAGATCAGCACATTTTGCGCGTGCTGCGCAAACAGAGGGAACTAGGTTTCGAGATTTTCAGTGACGGTGAACTGCGGCGTCGCAATTTCATGAGCACGTTCACCGATGCCGTCGAGGGCCTCGATTTCGGCGCGTCCGTTCCCAGGGATTGGGGTGCCACGGACAGCGCGCTGACGACCCAAGTGGCTCATGTTACTGGAGTTGTGAATCGCAAGCTGCGGGCGGTGCAATCGATGACGGCCGATGAATTGCCATTCCTGCAGCGGCACAGTCCGCGCGACATCAAGATGCTGCTGCCGAGCGCCACGCAGTTTCCCGCGATCTCGTTCAAGAAGGGCATCACCGACAAAGTCTACAAGAATCATTCCGAACTGCTTTGGGATATCGTCGAGATCATGAAGAAAGATTTCGCCTTGCTCGCGTCGGCCGGAGTGAAGTACATCCAGATTGACGCCCCTCGCTACAGCTATTACATGGACCCCAAATGGCGCGAATGGATTCGCACCGAAATGGGGCAGGATCCTGAAGCGGCCCTCGATGAGGCGATTCGCGCGGACAACGCGTGCCTGGAAGCCGCATGCAAACCGGGTGTGACTCTCGCGATCCATCTATGCCGTGGGAATAATCGCAGCCACTGGTACGCGTCGGGCGGATACGACGCCATCGCTGAAAAGCTCTTTAACGAAATAAAGGTCGATCGCTTCCTCTTGGAATACGATGACGAGCGTTCGGGTACATTCGAGCCGCTGCGATTCGTGCCCAAGCGCAAAATTGTGGTGCTCGGTTTGATCAGCACGAAGAAGGCGCAACTGGAAAGTGTGGACGAGATCGCTGGGCGCATCAGCGAGGCGGCGAAGTATTTCCCGCTCGAAAATCTCACGCTCAGTCCACAGTGCGGCTTTGCCTCCACGGCGGAAGGCAATCTGCTCACTGAAGACGAACAGTGGGCCAAGCTCAAGCTGGTCGTCGATACGGCCCAGCGCGTGTGGGGCTAAATCTCTCTTCTGGCCAAAACGGACACCGAGGGTTGTGGTCAATGATGTTAAGGAAAGAGGTTAATATGCAGAACGAAAGCAGCCAGTTCGAAATTGCTAACGGCGAACAAATCGTCGGCATTGGGGAAGCTAGTTCGGAAGCCTCGTCGCGGGCTCGTTGGGTCCAGGCAGGGGGAATTGCAGTATTCACGCTAATCGCCGTAGGAGGTCTCTATTACGTCAAATGGGACCCCTACTTCCACAAGGCATTCGCTGCCGCCGCGAACCACTCAATCGGCTCCTCGATCCTCACCGGTCGAGCGGCTGCGCCGCCGGTGGCTTCCTGGCAGGCAGCCTGGAGCTATGCTTTGGCTTACTGGGAGGCCATTTGGGCGGCATTGGTAGTAGGGCTTCTCTTCGCCGCAGGCATCCAGGCTCTTTTGCCCCGGCGCTGGCTCGTTCGGGTCCTCGGCCACATGAACTTCGGCAGCATTGCCGTCGCGGGGGCCGCTTCGGTTCCCTCCATGATGTGAACTTGCTGTGCGGCCGCACCGGTGGTGGGGCTACGCAAGAGCCAAGCTTCCGTGGGAGCAAGTCTAGCTTACTGGCTGGGTAACACAATGTTGAACCCGGCGGTTCTCGTCTTTATGGGCTTCGTTCTGGGCTGGAAGTGGGTGGGGTTGCGCCTGGCAGTCGGTTTGGTGCTCGTTCTCGGCGTTTCCTACCTGGCCAACCGCTTTGTCCGCCCGGAGGACCTACCGTCCGAGGCGCAGGCAGCACTGACCGCTGCGGAAGCCGACAAAGGGGCAGGCACCTCCATGATATCGAACTGGTTTAAAGCTCTCTGGCAGTTGTCCATCGGAGTGATCCCGGAGTTCGTTGTCATCGTGCTCGCCTTGGGAGCAGCGCGCGCCTGGCTGTTCCCGGAAATCACGCCCGCGATCGGCCACAGTATCTGGCTGCTCATCGGCCTCGCCGTCGCGGGAACCCTGTTTGTCATCCCGACTGCCGGCGAGATCCCGATCGTACAGACACTGATGACCTATGGTCTGGGGGCCGGCCCGGCCGGTGCACTGCTGGTGACGTTGCCTCCTGTTAGTCTTCCCTCTCTTATTATGGTGGCGCGCTCCTTTCCGACCCGGGTTCTCCTCTTCGTTGCCGGATCAGTCTGCGTCCTCGGTATACTGACGGGTCTTGCTGCCGTGGCCTTTCATTTTTGACCGACGGCTGACGGGATAATATCGGGAACGATTCTTGCGGGCCTATATCCCCGCCGTTGTCGATATTCCACAAGCATACGACACGGTGAATGCCGCGCTCGCCACGCGGCCCTTTTTTTCAAAATGTTCAGGCGGGGCGAGCGGAACGTTGTTCGCTGACTGTACCGCATCGGTCGCAAAGATAAGAGCATTCCCAACGTGCGATCTCGCGCGGATATGTCGAGTGATTGTGTCTCCAAAATCCGGTGACGCTTGCGGCGAGAGCGCACAACGCCAAAACCGTGTACAACGTCAATGGAACCGATGACACGGTTTGCGAATTCGTCGTGACGTAAGGAGCGCCGCTTCACATGTGAGGCAACCCCTGTTGGCCGGACTTCGAAGCGCACGCCTTCCGCCTCCTGCAAATACTTGACGATCTCAAACAAATTGCGCGTCTGAGGATTGCCGCGCGGCCCGAGCATCCGCATTAAGCTTTTCGCCGAGCGATGGGTGTGATCGCCGAACTTTGTAAATGCGACCGTCGCATTGATGAAATCACGAAGGATGATTTTTTGCGGTTTCCACGTCACCCGAAAGCAAGTTTTCAATCCCCTCCCGAAGGAGCGCCTTGCGAAACCCAGGATCGCGTTGAACGCGCGCCCGGATGGTCTCTTTAGGGTCTCGCGCCAAAGCCACGGCTCAAGTGCCGCCCTCGATCAGGATGTAAACTAAGAAGACCCACAACGAACCCTAAGCCGGTGCATGCGCGCGTTTGCCGGACGATTTGCGGGGCGGATCGTCCTCGGATAGCTCGGAAAGCACGACCGGCGCACGGTCGGGAAATTCAGCGACAATGCGCACGTCGCCGCCCATGGCTTTGATCGTCTTTCGCAGTGTAGAGATTAAGAGGTCGCTGCGCTTTTCGAGTCGCGAAACGCTGTCTTGAGTGATTCCGAGAGTCTTAGCGACACGGGCCTGCGTGAGCTTGCGAGCCTTTCGGAGATCACGCAAGCTCATTTCCTCCGCGATTATCTCAGCCGCGCGGTCCTCGACCTTCTTGCGCTCGGCTGGAGTCAGTTTCCGAATTACTTCATTCACGTTCACGGACATGGTTACGTCCCCTTTCCGATCCGGGCGAGATGCGCGTCAAAACGCTCATCTGCCTTCCTTATCAGTTCGCGGTAGAAACGCTTTTGACTCCCGCCCGATTTGTCTCCCGCCACCAGTAGAATCGCCTTGCGCCTGCGATCAAAAGCGAAAGCCACTCGCCATTCACCATCTGCCGCGCTGAATCGCAATTCCTTCATGTTCGCGTGTCGGGAGCCTTTCAGGGTATCAACGCGAGGCCGACCTAACTGCGGCCCAAACTGTCCGAGAACAAGCGACAATGCTAGGATCTCTGTCCGCACATCCTGGTGGAGCGCGTGAAATTCCGGCTCGAATTCATCGGCCATCTCAACGGCCCATTTCACGCCTACAAATATGGCACGGAATACATTATGGAGTCAAGCCCATATATTTACGGATCGGGTCAGTCCAAGAGAGCGATTTACACGACTACAAGAATCTTGTGCTTGACACAGTGTACGTTATACATTACACTCACAACAAGTTTCGGGAGGTCCGAATGCCTGTCCAATCTTCAGAGAATCTGGCCTACCGCCGCCGAGGTGCGCTCTGGCTCTTCTACGGTGCTGCGGTAGTTTCCGCAATCGCGATCAGCGCGGTCGGCAAGGTCCCATCCTTTCGCATTCTAGTGCTCGCCTTCGCTCTTGTGGCAGCCGGGGCAGCGATCCTGTTCCTGCTTCGCTTCCTTCGCTCCAACGATGAGCGGGAGCAGCAAATTAACTTCCGCGCCCTGACGTTCGCATTCGCGGGGACGCTGATTTTTTCTCTCGCGGTTGGCTATTCGCAGGCCGTTGGCTTCCATTCAGTCTCATGGCTAGGAATCCCGGCGTTGATGGTCGTGCTGTGGAGCATCGGCCTCATTTTGTATTCGCGGCGGTACCGATGAAGACCCGACTACGTGTATTGCGTGCAGAGATGGAATGGTCGCAAGCCGAACTCGCCGCGCGTGTGGGCGTTGCTCGCGGCACGATCAACGCCATTGAAACCGGCAAGTACGACCCGAGCCTGCCGCTGGCATTTAAGATCGCACGAGCCTTTGGAAAGAACGTGGAAGAAGTATTTCTGTACACCGAGGATCAGGGTCGTGAGTCGTCCCACGCCTGAGTCCGAACGCGCTTTTGTCATGTCTTGGTGGAGGGCTTCCTGTGGATCGCCCGTATAGCATTTCAGACTTTGCGCTCCCCTCCCGATGGGACTCAGACGCAGGCCCCAGTGCGATCGAGCGAGCTGGTAGGTCCTCAACGAACGACAGACCACATGGCCAAGGAGATCGCGGCGAGCAATCCAATTCCGTTGGCTCCCGAGCGCTTAACCGATCAAGAACAATCTATCGTGGGCGCGAGCGCGAGTATTCTCTCCATGATTCCGAAGTACGCACGCTCGTAGATGTGGGCACGTTTCGCGTCGTTCCCACCGATGACTTGGCCCGGTTCGGATACCAAGGCGATCAGGCTCGCATGGAGTCTGACATCCGAAACCTAAGAAAGCACGGCCTAGTAGAACAGCGGACGATTGAGGGTCATTCCTCATACTCGACGAAGGTCCTGACGCTGACAAAGGAAGCCCACCGGTTGCTTAAACGCGCGCAGCTTGTCTCCGATCAGCAAGCGGTATACCACAGCCTTCTGAAGCCCAAGGAGGCCCGCCACGACGCCGAGATTTACCGCCTCTACCACAAAGTTGCACGGGAAATCGAACGATCAGGAGGCAAGGTGCGGCGCGTGATTCTTGACCTGGAGCTCAAGAAAGACCTCTACCAAGCCCTGTCCCGAATGCGGCCTGACAAAGACCCGGCCTACGAGCGCATCTCCATCGCCACCCAGTTCGATTTGAAAGTGGTGAATGACAAGATTCCGATTCCCGATCTCCGAATCGAGTACGAGGACGAGTGCCGCGACGTGCACAGACTCGACCTCGAAGTAGCTACACGTGATTACCGGCCCCACGGACTTGGCGAAAAAGCTAAAGCCGGCTTCCACGTTTTCGCTCGACAGCAAGACCATGACAGGTTGCGCCGGGTCCTCGACTCGCAGGAGATCACAGCAAGGATTTTCGCCCTATGAAATTCCTTCCCATCCATATCGAGGCCCTTCGTAGTCTCGGCTATACCGACGAAGAGGCACGTTTCCTCTACCTTGTGGCGACGCATTCCGGGTACTTCACCTGCCAACAATTTTTGCATTTCATCCAGACGAAGCCAGGCAAGCGAAGCGTCGCGTTCGCGCAGAAGGTTATCGAAAAGAAGCACGCCAGTGCCAAGCCATACCTCCGCCATGGCCGCGTCTTTCACCTTTTCTCGCGCAATCTCTATGAAGCCATTGGCAGGGAGAACGTCCGGTTCCGGCGCGTCCATTCGACCGAATACATCCGAACGCGGCTCATTGCCCTGGATTTCGTTCTCCGAAATCAGGACGTGACGTATCTCGAAACCGAGGAGCAGAAGCTCACTTTTTTCTGCGACCGGATGGGGATCAACAAGAAAATCCTTCCCCACAAGCGGTACTCCGGCGCGATCAAGGGTGATTTCACCGACCGCTATTTTGTGGACAAATTTCCGATGTTTTACAACCCCAACCCGTCCGCCTCCCCCGTGGTCACGTTCAGTTTCATCGATCCGGGCTTTGAGAGCATGGACAGTTTCAGGACCCACCTCGACGCCTACCTGACCCTTTTTACCAAGCTCCCCCAACTTCGCTTCTACTACATCGCAACCCGTGATACGAACTTCGAGCGAGCCAAGAAGCTTTTCCATGGCGTGTTCCAACGGCACTGGGACCCGGATGCCCCATCCGGGCTACTCCAGTATTTCCGCACGCGACGGCTCTGGGATGAGAAGCAATACGCCAAGCTGAGTGATCGCGACATCGAGTTCTTGAACCGAGGACAAGAGCGATTCGGCGATCCCGGAATCGAAGAGCTGTACAGGAAATGGCGTGCGGGAGAGATTACGGAGAACGCGGTTCGATCCGAGTCTGCGAAGTTCCGCAGACCATCGCAGGCCGCCATAATTTTTGTCACGGTAAACGGACAGGCTGCTTTCTTTGAACGGCATCCACATCGGCGGATAAACATCCCCGTGAAAAGTTCGGGGGAGACACCTTTCCGGGGAGATTTCACCCCCGGCTTCTCCCCGGCATGGAGATAAGACCGAGAGAGAGCAAGCAAATGCGAGAGACGAGGCGGGGAAACGGAACGCGGCCAAAACACGACCAGAGGCGGGAGCGACCCCATCGCGCCGCAGAATCGCGGCCCGATCCCTTCGGGCTTCGGGGGTCACTCCCGCCTCTTGCTGCTAGGAAGCGCAGCTCGTGTTTTGGCCGCGAACTATCGGGCAAATCCCACGGCTTTGTACGACGAGCCGTCAGACAAATTCCAAACGAGGATTGAGGGCGGAACATGGCAATCATCAAAGCACCACCAAAACAACCGAAGTCAGTGACAATCCAAGCGCGGGTTGAGGAAGCAATCAAGCTTCAACTCGACCGCTACGCAGAATTCATCGGCTCAACGCCGTCTTACGTGATTACGGAAGCCCTGAAAGGCCTCTTCCGTCGAGACAAGGAATTCAAGTCTTGGCAGGACCAACACGCCGACAATGCCGACGAGGATGCGCACGCCGCGCATCATCCGTGACACTGATACCCCTGAATCACAGCCGCCCAAAATGCAGGGGACCACAGGGGGAGCGAACACGGATTTGTCGAATCCAGTTTCATCCAGGAGTAGCCGCGAGCAATGGCCGTCGAACTACAACTCGAAACCTCAGTGCACATCGAGCGGCACTATGCCGTTACGGAAATCGCTGAGATGTGGAACCTCAGTCCTGATAAAGTTCGTGAAATTTTCGAGGATGAACCAGGTGTGCTTGTGATTGGAGATCGCAGCCCCCGCCACAAGAGACGCTATGTTACGCTGCGGATTCCGCACTCTGTATTACAGCGGGTCCACCGGCGACTATCGGCGAAAGCCTCTGTTCGCTAGGAGTGTTGCGCGATGCTGACCATTTACCGCCGTCACCGAAGAAGCTGCAAGCAACACACGAAGGGGCGCAAGCACCGGCATTGCCAGTGCCCTATTTGGGTTGATGGCTTCCTTAGTGGCAAAGAGATACGCGAGTCTCTTAAGCTGCGTGATTGGCAGCGAGCGCAAGAAATAGTCCGGGAATGGGAAGCGGAGGACCGCCGGACACGTCAGACGGAGCAGCAAATAACGATTAAGGACGCTCATCAGAAATTCATTGCGGATGCCGAAGCGCGGAAACTGAATCAATCCACGCTGTACAAGTACCGTCTATTATTCCAAGAGCTTGACGCCTTCGCGGAAGCATACAAGCTGCGGTTCCTGACGCAGCTGGACCTGGATACGCTTGCGACGTTCCGTGCGACGTGGACACAAGGACCGCGCACGAGTCTCAAGAAGCTGGAACGCCTGCGGGCATTCATGCGCTTTGCTGAAAAGCGAAAATGGATTGGCGATAATCCAGCAGCCGAGTTGAAGGCTCCCAAGGTTCCAAGCAAGCCCACAATGCCGTTTACGCGAGAAGAGATGAGCCAGATCGTTGCAGCCCTTGAGCCTTACGGCGCGAGCGCCGGCAAACGCAATGCGCAGCGCCTCAGGGCTTTTCTGCTTTTGCTGCGCTACTCAGGGATGCGGATCGGGGATGCGACTCAGCTTGAAGTGAGCCGCCTCAATGGAAACAAGCTGCTCCTTCATACGGAGAAAACTGGCGTGCCCGTCTATTGCGTCCTGCCCGACGCCGTTGTCGAGACCTTGGAAGCAGCCCCGCGTTCGAGCGAGCGATATTTCTTCTGGACAGGCGCATCCACTGTGAGAAGCGCAAAGGGAAAATGGCAGCGCCGCTTGCAGCGCCTCTTCGAATTCGCGAAGGTTCCAACCGGCCATCCGCACCGCTTCCGCGATACGTTCGCCGTCGAATTGCTTCTCGCGGGTGTCCCTCTCGATAGAGTTTCGATCCTTCTCGGACACAGTAGCATTCGAATTACAGAACGCCATTACGCGCCGTGGACGCGATCTCGCCAAGAGCAGATCGAAGCCGACCTCCGGGCGGCTTGGAGCAACGATCCGCTGATTAAAGAGGTACACGCGGGGTACACGGCGAAACTCGCCGCCAGAACCCGCGTGTTTTCAAGGAGAAGGATTGGTAGGGGCGGTGGGGATCGAACCCACGACCTTCGGCTTAAAAGGCCGCTGCTCTACCACTGAGCTACGCCCCTACGGGGCCTAATCATCTTACCTGAAAAACGCGGGGCGTACATGGCCCTGGGAGCTGCGCCTAAAACTGGCACTGCACAATTTAGCCGGGAGCCAAGCGTTTCCGATTCCGCCGCGTCGATCGTGGGCGCCTACCGCTCAGGTGAACACCCGATTTCCCTGCTACTCCAATTCCGGCGAAGATACTTTATCCGAACGGCGCAATCGTTCTCTGCTCCGCGTCTTAACCTTACTGCAAAGGCTGCGCCGCTTGTCAAACGGGTCATGTTCGGAGAGCGGTGGTTCGCCTCGAGCGAAAGCACCGTTTCTTTCGATCATGGATGTCAAGCCGGTTCGGATGGTCGTGGAGGACCAAGCGATTATGAAACATCAGGAAAAGCCATCCAATGAAAAGCATGGGAACCCTTCAGTTACCCTATCGGGGGTTGTAGAGAAGGTGATTCCGTCTCCACATCCTGCCATGTCTGAAAAAGCCCAAATCGCCGTCGAGGAAGCTGATCACATGTATCGGGAACTTCGGATCGAAAACTCGCTCAAGGATGAAGACGGCCACAAGGTCAGCCTGAAGCCAGGGGCGGAAGTGGACGTCACCATCGAAGCGGATCAAGACGCGATTAAATCGAAGGACAAGAAACCCGACAAACACTAACCTTCCACATAATCGTCCTATCGCCTGTTCTGCTCGGTGCTGAGATTCTCCCCGCTAAATTGCCACTGCTACGGCGCATCTGTTCGGCGCGTCGAATGCGCTAGTACGCAGCGTCTAAACGGTTTTATCTTTTGAGTAGCAGACTTGCGCGAGGTTGCACTCGATGCATCTCGGCCGGCGTGCCTGGCAGACGCGCCTCCCGTGCCAGATCAATTGGTGCGCGAATAGTATCCATCTCTCTTTCGGAATCACCTGCATCAGGTCCTGCTCGATTTTTTTCGGATCAGTATTTTTGGTCAGATCGAGCCGGCTGGCTAACCTCTGCACGTGCGTATCCACCACGATTCCGGATGCAATCCCAAATGCCGTGCCCAGAACAACATTCGCGGTTTTCCTGGCGACTCCGGCCAGCGTGAGCAGTTCCTCCATCGTTTTCGGCACGTCTCCGTGAAACTCTTCCACGATTTTCTTGCTGGCGCCCATGATCGATTTCGTCTTGTTGCGGAAAAATCCGGTTGGACGAATCTCTTGTTCTAAGTCCGCAGGATTGGCATACGCGAAATCACTTGGCTTCGGATATTTCGCAAACAGTTTGGGCGTCACCTGATTCACGCGCTCGTCTGTGCACTGCGCCGAAAGAATCGTTGCGATCAGAAGGTGGAAGGCGTTCTGGTGCCTCAGCGCGCAGGTGGCAGCGGGATATGCTTGGTCGAGTTTTTCCAGGATAGCGCGAACGCGGGCAGGATCGGTTGCCCGTTTCTGTCCAACCCTGCCAGCAGGCGGCTTGTGTTGCCGCCCCTTGGCGATTTTGCTCGCGGACCTATTTTTCTTGGCTGGCTTTTTCTTGTGATCGGCCATGTGGCCAAAAACTATATCACAGGCGGGAAGAACTACCGCTCCACGCGCACACCCTTCCAAAAGGCGATATGATCCTTTACTTGCTCCGCGCCGGCTTTCGGTGCGGGGTAATACCAGGCTGCATCCGAATTGCTCTCGCCATTCACTTCCAGGTCATAGTAGCTCGCGGTGCCCTTCCACGGGCACACCGTGTGCGTTGCGCTCGGCCGCAGATATTCGGGGTGAACAGACCCCTTCGGAAAGTATTCGTTCCCTTCCACTACCACCGTCTGGTTGCTCTCGGCCAGCACCGCTCCTTTCCAGATCGCCTTCGCCATATCCGCTTCTCCTGTCATTCTGTGGAAGGACTTCTCTACACGGCGAAAAATAGGCTTTGCGCAAAGGGCCATTCCGCGTCCACCCATTGCCCCGCACAATCAAAGCCAGCCCTGCGGCCCATCTCCTTCACTTCAGCCGGATCGTACTTGTGAGAACTTTCCGTCCAAATCGTCTCGCCCTCGCGCATCTGGAATCGGAAGCCGGCTTTGCGGATCGAAATGCTTTGCAAGCTCTTTGACCGCAGGTGCATCTCGATTCGCCGGTCGCGCTCGTCGTATCGAACGACGTGCTCGAATTCATTCAAGTCAAATTCCCCGTCCAGATCACGGTTGATGCGCGCCAGAATATTCTTATTGAACGCCGCTGTCACTCCCGGCGGATCGTCATAGGCCGATTTCAACATCGAAACGGGCTTTTCCAGGTCCGTGGCCAAAAGGAGCGAATCGTCCTCCCGCAAAATCCGGCGCACATCACGCAAAAACTGTTCGCCCGCAGAGCGATCGAAATTCCCGATTGTGCTACCAAGAAAAAGCACTAATAGCCGCTCACCGTCTCGCCTTCGCGCCGCCACTTTGTGCAAACCATCCAAATACGCGCTCTCAAACCCAACCAGGCTGACCATGTCCAATTGCCCAAGCTCCTGCCGACATCGCGACAGCGCACTTCCGGAAATATCGATCGGATAGTAGTTTACGCGCTGCCGCCGCGCCAGCGCCTCCAGGAGGTAACGAGTTTTCTGGCCGTTTCCGCTGCCCAGCTCCGCCACCACTACCGGACCCGGAACTCTATCGATGATTTCGCCGCCGTGCCGTTGCAGTAGCCGCATTCCCGCCCGGCTCAACCCGTATTCTGGCAGTAGGCAAATCGCATCAAACAAGACGGAGCCGAGCGAATCGTAAAGATA
>JBOGNC010000052.1:0-19519 GCA_050747045.1 Candidatus Acidiferrales bacterium
TTACGGACCAGGTATTCGCCGTGGCGATGGTGCGATTTTTTGCTCACGAACTGACCAATGTCATGCAGGAGGGCGCCCGCCTCCAGCAGGAGCCGATCTTCCTGCCCCATCTCGTGCAGCGGGCGGAACTGGTCGAAAAGCGAGAGGGCCAGCCGGGCCACCTGGTCCGCGTGGTGAGTGTCGCAGTTCATCCGCCGCGCGAACCAGCGCACAGACGCCAGAAACTTCGCGGCGCGTTCTTTTTCTTCCTCGGAGGTCGTGCCACCCGAATACTGCTCCGCTACGATTTGCAGCAACAGGCCTTCGCGCACTCCTACGCCGGGCACGAGCATCGATCGAAGGTCGAGCCATTTAGCCAGCGTAGTGAGAATGACGGCGGCGATGCCGATGACTTCGGCGCGGTCTTTGCGCAGTCGAAATGCGCGCATGCGCGCTGGTACGTCGAGCGAAATAAGCCTCCACATCTGGTCTCGCAATAAACGAACGCTGATCGTTGGCGTACGCCCAAAAGGCGTCCCGGCGGCCAGGCGCGCCAGCGCCTCCGCGTTGCCGCCGGAGGCCACGCTGATGGCCCGCGACAGGCTCGGCGGCGAAGGCAGCGCGCTGCGCAGCAGGGCCATCACATGATGCTGCATCTTGCGCGCGCCGTCTTCGTCGATTCGCCCCCGGATCGAATACGTCTCCATCAGGCGAATCGTTCCCAGCGGCAGGGCCACGCGGTGTTGTAGCGCGCCACGATCGAAGAAGTTCATCTCCAGGCTTCCGCCGCCGAGGTCGAAAATCAGCCTCGGCTGCACGCGATCGGCAAGCGCCCAGTGAACTGCCGCGCATACCAACCGCGCCTCTTCCTCGCTGCTGATCACTTCGACTTCGAGCCCTGATTTGCGCCGGATGCGATCGAGCAACTTGCGGTAATTGCGGGCTTCGCGCGCGGCCGCGGTAGCGACGGCACGGTACGCGGTCACGTGGTGCCGGCCCATGCGGCGACGAAAATGGCGAAAGGCGCGCGCCGCGCGGGCGATCGTTTTGTCGTCCAACATCCGCCGCGTGAAAGCATTGTGACCCAAGCGCACGGACGCGCGTTCGCTCTCGAGAATTTCGATATGATCGGAAGAAGTGGCGCGCGCAATGGCCAGCCGGATCGCGTTCGATCCCGCATCCACGGCCGCCAATTGGATGGGAGCGGCCACTCGTTAGCGCCAGAGATGCGCCAGGGCGTGGGACGGCCGGTAATGCGTGCCGCGGATGCCAAGATGCGAAGCGATTTTCTTGCGCAACTCGCGATTCACTTCGGGCACGCTGGCTTCGCCGTCCATTTCCAGGAATCCGTGGCGCTTGGAAAGGTATTCGAATTCGCGCTTGATCATTGACTGGTAGCGGATGAACGATTGAAACAGATCATTCGAAAGCGACATGTCCCGGCCCGATTCCCAGTAACTGATGGTCTGCGATTTCTTGAACTCGCGGTCGAAGGCCACTTCCGGGCGCACGTCCAGCCAGAAAGTCAGGTCCGGCCGCAGCGCGATTTCATAAATCCCGTGTAAATAGTCGCGGCCGATTCCGCGCACCGCCGCACGGGCGACGAGCGTAAAAATATAACGATCCGCCAGCACGATCAAACCCGAACGCAGTGCCGGCAGGATTCGGCGCTCCAGTTGGTCGAAGAAGTCCGTGCTATACATCAGCGCCAGCGTCATGCGCGTGACCGCGTTTTCCGCCAGCAGCGCATCGATATCGTCGCCCACGAGGAAAGAACGACGCAGTCCCATGGTTTCGACCGCGAAGCCTTCGGATTCCAGCCACTCTGTCACAAGCGCAATTTGTGTGGAGCGCCCGGAACCGTCCGTGCCCTCCACCACGATCAAGCTGCCGCTCAGCTCTTCTGGATTCACTCCCGGCAGAGGAGTTCCATAGAAGCGCGTCCCGCCGTCCACACGCCCGTTCTTCGTTTTTCGCGCGGATTTCCCTCGTCCGTTCGAAGAGCCGCTTGCGATGATCTGTGAGTTCTTAGTCGAGCTCATTTCTTTTTCTTCGGTGCGAACCTCTTCAATTCCACCCGGTCGGCCAGCAACGTCCGCATCACTTTCTGCAAGCGGTCCACGCGCATGGTGCCGTCCATTAGGACGAAACGGTCCGTCTCAACCATCTGATCGTAATTATTCAGGATGCGGTCCTGAAAAATCCGGAAGCTCTCCGCGCGATCTAGCGACAAACCCAAATCCATGCCCGCTTCGTAATATTTCAGTTTGGGCCGCCCGGCAGTGATGCGATTCACGGCCACGTCCAGCGGAGCTCGGAAATAAAAAGTTATGTCCGGCACCGGAGCGAAGCTATAAAGATTGCGGAGCCAGCGCGGCGAACACCCTCGCGCCGCATCGCGTGCGAAAGCGGTATAAATGTAGCGGTCCGCTAACACCAGATAACCGCCATGAAGCAAAGGCAGAATCTGCCGCTCGCAGCGGTCCGCAAAATCCGCGGCGTGCAGCAGTGAAAACGTCGTGGGAGTCAGCAACCGCCGCTGCTTGCCGCGCCGTGTTGCGGATTTCACCAGGGGCGACGAATTCCACTCAGTAAAGTGAATTCGGTAACCGCCAATTTCCAGCCAGCGCTTCAGAAGGTAAAGCTGCGTGCTTTTTCCCGAGCCGTCGATTCCCTCGACGACCACCAGCGAGCCGGGAAATTCGCGCTTGGCGGGCGCGATTTGCTCCGGCGCGGTCTGTGCAGTAACCGAAATTGGGGGCGGGGTGGTGGTAGCCATCCAATGGTTCCAAAACTAGTCCTCAATCTTACGTCGGAAGTTCCGGCGGCAGCACGAAAATTGTGTTACATTCAGACTCAGCCGTCGCTCCCTGATGGCTGCGTTTCCGCAAGTGTGATATGAGCACCAATATTGCGTGACGAGCTGATTACGCGTCCGGCTTACTGTGTTTCGGAAGCGGCTTTGTGCGCCCGTCGCACTCGGAAAACATCGATAAAAGCAAAGCGTCCATGGTTCAAAAGTTCTTGGGCCCGGAAATTCTTGCTTGCTTGGCCGCAAGAGCTGCGTCCATCCCTGTTTAATTTCAACCGATTAGCCACGCTTACAACGGAACCTCGCGTGCTTCATTTGCTTAGTTAAGGATCGAGAGCGTCCGAAAAATTATGCGAATCATTAAATACAGTCTCGTTGCGATCTTCTTCCCTCTCTTGCTGGCCGTGGCCGGTGCCTATGCGGCATCTAATTCGCAGAATCCCGCGGATTGGGTGGTCGTCCCGCCTTCCACTTCGATTCACGTCACCCTCAACTCCGCGCTTTCGAGCAATCGAAGCAATCCGGGTGATCGCTTCGAGGCTACCGTGTCGCAGCCCGTTATAGTGAACGGGCAGACAGTGATTCCCAAGGGTGCGGAGGCAACCGGCGTGGTGGTCGATTCGCTGGCGTCCGGCAAAATGGAGAAACGTGCTCACCTGCTGGTCGCGCTTGAAACCGTCACGGTGAGTGGCAGCCTATATCACATCCGCACCGCCTCGAACGCCCGGATTGAAGGGCGCCACCGAGGCCACAACTTCAGCTTGATCGGAAGTGGCGCGGGAGCAGGTGCCATCATTGGCGCTATCGCCGGCGCAGGCGCCGGAGCGTTGATTGGCGCCCCGATCGGCGCCGGCGCTGGCACGGCAGCTGCGTTTCTTACCGGGAGGCGCGATATCCGGATTGCGCCCGAGACTCCGATGACTTTCGAGCTCGCGCGGCCCGTTTCCATCGACGTGAAAGGCTGAGCCGGTTCTCCGTGCGAGCGGAGCGCGCCGTTTCGCCCCGCTTGCGCACTCGCATGTCGTAGACCTCGCGTCAAACTGTTCCAAACCACATTTCCGGTATCTAGGACCCTTGCAAACCTGCCCTGAAATTTCGTCGCGAAAGTGTTAGCGTAAGCGTGTTCGCCCTGCGAAGTGAGCGCTAGCTCGTCATTTGCATTAATAATCGCAGTCGCGCAAATTCGCGGAAGCGGGAGCCTAGATGTCTACAAAGTTCGCCGAAGAATTGATCGCCACGCCCGGGGAAAAGGTCAAACTCGAAAAGTGGGACCCCGAAGATACTCTCGGCTGGGACAAAAACCACAAAATGAAGGGCATCCTCGATAAAACCATCGACAAACTCGATGGCCTGCAATACCTGCTATACGCCGAGCACAAACGCGCGTTGTTGATCGTACTACAGGGCCTGGATGCAGCTGGTAAAGACGGTACCATCCGACACGTGATGTCCGGCGTGAATCCGCAAGGTTGCCGCGTCACTTCTTTCAAGAAGCCCACCTCGGAAGAACTGACGCACGATTTTCTCTGGCGCGTTCACAAGGCTGCTCCGCCGGTCGGTGGGATTGGAATATTCAACCGTTCGCACTACGAAGATGTATTGGTTGTGCGCGTCCATGATTTGGTGCCCAAGGATGTCTGGTCGCTGCGCTACGATCAAATCAACGATTTCGAGCGCATGCTGGTGGAAAACAACGTGAAGATCCTGAAATTCTTTCTTCACATCAGCAGGGACGAGCAGAAGCGCCGTTTCCAACAGCGTATCGACGATAAAAACCGTCAGTGGAAACTCTCCGAAGCCGATTTCGCTGAGCGGAAGTTCTGGGATGATTACACCAAAGCCTACGAAGCGGCGCTTACGAAGTGCAGCACTCCGCAGGCGCCCTGGTACGTGATCCCTTCAAATAAGAAATGGTTTCGTAATCTCGCCGTCTCCCACATTATCGTGGAGACGCTCGAAGCAATGAAGATGAAGTTTCCCGCTCCGTCGGTGGACGTGAGCAAGATCAAGCTCACATGAACGTTACTTTTGAGGCTGATCCTTTTGCGCTCGGCAGAATGTCCGCGAATAGCAGCTCGAACGGTCGAAAGTTTCCCCGCTGGAAGGGTGCCGTTTCCGGATGCGCGAGCCGCGCCTTACGCACTCATCACGCGGAATCGGAGGCTGCGGTTCTTGATGCCCGCTTCCTCATTCGGCTGCATAGGGACGGTGTGAAGTTCACGCGATCGAGGCCGTTCCGGTGCGCTCGGCGGGCTCATGTATCCGTCGGCGAGTACCGGCGACCGCATCATGCTAGCTGCTCGCCGGGCCAGATCGGCGCGGTTGTCCACTCCGAATTTGCTCAAAAGAGAAGAAATGTGAAATTTGACGGTGCGCACCGTGATGTTCAGTTTCGAGGCGATCTCTTTGTTTTCGCGATTGCAAATCACAGAGTGCAGAATCTCCTGTTGGCGGGGACTCAATTGCGTGGTGCTGGAGGCCGAACGACCTTGCGCCAGCAGTTCTTTGGCTCGAGCGATCAGCCGTTGGGAAAGCAATCGCTCGGCGGGCACCAAAATTGCGAAATCATCTGGTTCCGTCCCGCGGGCCATACATTGCATCGCCAGAAGGCCGGCGGCGCGCTCGACGGTGAAGTCCAGGTGGCCACTCGAGGCGGCTCCGAACTGTGCTACCCCGGTACTTCTCTCGCAGAAAATCAACGAGTTCGACTTCTTCGGCTCACGAGGCTTCACTGTCTGTGTCTGCTCCGGAAACACAGGTACTCTCTTCACGTTTTGCCTTCCCCTGGCTTCACCCGGAACTGGGCGGGCAAAGTGCTTTTAAATTGGGCACTTCTCTCGAATGCGGTGATCGGACGGTCGATGCGAACCTTTAGCAAGCCGTTCTTGTGTGCCCTCCGAAAGTCTCCCCTAGCAGTAAACTTGCCAGAGAGCACGATGCGTGTTCAAAATGAGACAACGGTCGCGCGTGTCGCAGCTACGTTGCCAAAGCTTGTCCGTTTTGTAAGTCTTTACGCGCGTGAAGATTATCGAACGTTTCAGCGGGGTCATATTGTTAGGGATAGGTAGAAAGTGCCGCTGGCTGGAATTTTCTGCCGCGGGAAGTTTTTTTTCCACAACTAGCGACGTCCCATCGAGCTGTAGAAAACTCGCGGCCAAACGTTGGGCGCTGCACTTCGACGCCCGCACGATCATGTTCGACGCGGCATCGATTTGCATGGCGTTCGCGGTGGCTTTACTGATGATCGCCATAACGGCGCCCATAGCCCACGCTCAATTGCCCCCACTTCAATCGCCGCCCGGATGGGGCCGGGTGCCGCAGGGGACGGGAGCATGCTCGGTCGAAAAAACGTGCGCCGATCTGGCGCCCGGCATGATCCGTAACGCTCTCGGTCCATCGCCGCTTGATCGAGAGATTCGCGATCTGGCCGAAATACTCTCATCCCACGATTCTTCGGCTAGCCGCGACGCTGCAAGGTGGGCGTTCGAAGCTTTTCATCGAGCGGGAGCGGACCAGGTTCGAGCCGAAGCATTTGAATCCCCAGGGAGACCGTACAGTGTAGTTGCCGAAATTAGCGGGCGCGACCATCTGGACGATTACGTTCTGATCGCCGCTCCCCTTGATGAGACGGGAGCGGATCCGGTAGCAGCCGCCGAAAACGCCGCCGTGCTCGTCGACGCGGTGCGCGTCATCCATGCCAGTGGTTCTGTTCCGCGCCGGTCCATTCGGATCGTGCTCTTCGCGACGAAATCTCATAACCCGGGCGGGCGTTCGGCCAGTGTATGGGCCTACATTCACGAGCACGGTGCCGATCTCGACCGCGTTGCCGCCGCTGTGGCGATCGATGCGACGAGTGGACCGCTCGACGGCTTTTCGTTTGAAGACAGGCCGGAGATGCTTGGCGCGGTGCGCGATGCGCTCTCACCCTTACAGCCGCTTGGCATTCGCAAATTCACGCAAGCCGTACTCGTGCGGACCGCGGTAACGCCGTTTTGGCTGGAGGGCATTCCCACGCTCGTTGCGACCTCAAGTGGCAGATCGCCTGAACCGCACCAGAGCGTCGATTCCGCGCCCGGCAACACGGGCCTGGCCGAGATCGATCGATTGAAGCGCGCGGTAGCCGTCGCCGCCGTCACGTCCTACGCTTTAGCGGATGCCGAGGCCCGAATTGGCCCGCGCCGCTCAAGCTTAGAGGTCGAGCGTTCCATCCGATCCCGGGCGCTCGAGTCCAAGCTCAAGGCCAGCGGCCTGTGGACGCAATGGCGGGCGACACGGTCAGACGCACCCCGCTAGTCCGGGCGCCTTTGCGGCCCTAAAGCTACAACTCAAGGGAGACTGGAGCGTTTACTTCTGGAACGGCTGGTGTGCAGGCTGGATTTCGCCTAGCAACTCCCATTGTATAGAATAGTAGTCATGATCCCACGAGGGGCAAGCGAACACGGCGCTCTCGTGCTAGGCGGCGCGGAGGAAACTACGCGAATTCTGGCCATCGACTATGGTCGCAGGCGCATCGGCTTGGCGTTGTCGGACCCAATCGGCTTAACGGCGCATCCGCTGGCTGTGTTCGCGCGGACAAATCGACGCAGCGACCTGCGTCGCCTTCGCGATCTCTGCCGCGAACATGGCCTTGTGCGGATCATCGTCGGGCATCCTCTGAACATCAACGGTACCCCCGGCGAGATGGCCGATGAAGCGGCGCGATTCGCCGCGCGGCTGGAAAAGGAAGTGGGGATCCCAACGGAATTGTTCGATGAGCGTCTCACTAGCTGGGAGGCCAAGCAGACTGTCGCAGACGTGAAATCAAAGCGGCGCAACGGCGAGCCCTTGGATGATTTGGCAGCGGCCATTCTGCTGCGCGATTACCTCGACAAACACGGGCGCACTGCCGCCGGGCGGAAGGCGTAAAAGATGTGGCGCCGATTAGGACTCTTAGCACTTTTGGCAATCGCCGCGATCGGCGCCGGCGCCGGGTGGCTGGAGTCGCAAATCAGCCGGCCGTATCGCGGCCACCGTCCGGAAAAAGTGTTCGTGGAAATCCCGCGCGGCACCTCGCGCTGGGGAGTCGCCGGGATTCTCCGCCACGACGATGTGATTCGCAGCCGCGTCGCGTTTGCGCTTTTCAGCGCCTGGCATTACCGCAGGACGCCGCAAGCGGGCGAATATATGATCGATCGTCCGATGGACTCGCGCGAGGTATTCTGGAAAATCGCTCACGGGCGCGTGTTCGTCCACATCGTAACCGTTCCCGAAGGCTGGACAATGTACGACATCGCGAACGAACTCGATCACCAGGGAATTTGCAGCCGCGAGGGTTTTCTGGCCGCCGCGCATGACACGTCGCTAATTTCCGATCTCGCCCCGCACGCGACGAGCCTCGAAGGCTTTCTGTTTCCGTCCACTTACGAATTCACCCACCACACCACCTGCGAGGAAATCGCGCAGCGCATGGTGGCCGATTTCCGGACTGTGTGGGAGTCCATCAATTCGGCTGAGGCGCCGCACCCTGCGGGATTGACTACCGAGCAGGTAGTCACGTTGGCATCGCTCGTAGAACGCGAGACGCCTAACGCGGATGAACGCCCGTTGGTGGCCGGAGTGTTCTACAATCGATTGGCACGCGGATATCCTCTGCAGTGCGATCCCACGGTGCAATACGCGAAGGAATTGGATGGAGAGCAGGTGAAAGATGTAAAACCATCGGATTTGAGCGTGGACTCTCCTTACAATACTTACGAACATCGCGGTTTGCCGCCCGGACCGATTGCGAATCCCGGAGAAGCATCTCTGCGCGCGGCCCTGAATCCCGCACACTCGGATTACCTGTATTTCGTCGCCAATGGCAGCGGCGGCCATTTTTTCAGCCGCACGCTCGCCGAGCAGGATCGCAATATTGATCGTCTCCGCCGTCGATTGGCAGAAGCGGCCCCGGCAGGGTCCGTCGATCCAGCCAAGCCGCGAGGCCGTCAATGAATCTAAGAGATCCGCAAAAGCAGGCGGACGATGCTTCTCCCACTAAGAAAGCGCTGATCCTTGAGGCGGCCCGGGCCTTCAAGAAGCTTCGATTTACTCCCGCTGAAATCGAACAGATTCGCAGGCAATTGATCGCGCGGCTGGGAACCGGCGGTAAAACTTCTGAAGATTACATCGGCAACGTACTGGAAGAGGCCGGAATGCGCGTAGCGTGGGCCAAGGAGTCGGAAGCTGATCCCGCGGGCCGCTACGACGAGGAGTTTTCAGACCTGCTGCACTTTTCCACGCTCGCCGAAGCGGAGATGTGCCTCGTGCGATTGGATGAACTCCTTCGCAAATTTCAATCCGAACGCCAGAGAAGCGGCGAAGAGCGCGTGCGTGAAGTGGCGCGCTTGGGCCGGCGGCGCGCGGAAATGATCGCGCGGAACCGCAAGGTGGACGCAAAAAAACGTACCGAGAAGGGGGAGGTGGCCCGCTGGTTCGGAATCTGGCTGGAAACTCCAGACACATTTTTCGACTGGCTGGAGGTACGCAAGCAATCTGCCGAATTTCAGAAAACATTTCCCGATGGGTTGGAAGAGGAAGTCTGATGTTTCTCCTGGATGTGGAACCGCTCGACCTCGGATCGGAACTGCGCTCCGTGGGCGTCGATCTCGTTGAGGCGGATGAAAACCGCGAGCCGGCCCGCGGCGGCGAAGCGGCGCGCATCTGGAGCCGGATTTTGCCGCTGCTCGCCGGGGAACAACCCTGGACGCTGGATTTTTTCAGCCACGTGGACCGCGTGCGCGAATTCTGCGAGAGGTACGCGATTTCGTACAGGGAGGCCAATCAGCGCTCGATTGTGATCCCAGCGCCGGGACCCAAGGAACTCGAATTGCTCATGGATCGCTTTCAGAGCGAAACGTTTGGCACGCGGGCTGGCGGCGTCCTTCCCGAGACCGATCCGGAACTCGAAGGCGAGTTGGCTCGCCACGGATTGGATGCCTATCACAGTGCGTTTCGCCGGTATTACTTTTGTGCTGTATGTGATTTTGAGGATGGCTCGCTCGTGATTCTCAGCGAGAAGCTTTCAGCAGGAGAGGTGATCCGCCGAACGCGCCCAGCGGTTGGCGAACTAGGCGTAAAAATAGAGCTCCCGAATTAAGCCTCTCGTAGTTGCGCTGATCGCAACTTTAGAACTTTCGTACCATTCCCGCGGCTATTCGTCCTAGTACATAGTCGGGTCGAGTAGCTGATGGCCCCCTTCCAAAGTGAGCTGACATTGCCAGGCGAATCGACAATTCCGAACGCACGGGCTTTCGTACGCAGCTTGAACGTTCTGCTTAAGTTCGCGCGGCTCTACGGCTTAGAGCACGCGCGATCTGCCGCGCAGTTCGATATCAGCTGGAACGAGCTTCAGGAAGCCGTTCAAGCGGCGGGCTCGTCGGGCCTGCTGCTTGGTACGTCTGGTTCGCAGCTCCTTCTGGACGGGGTGCCCCTCGAATTAACGCAAGCCGAGCGAAGCTTTGCCGAGCTTCTGAACGCGGCTGGAGTGGCCAGCATCTGTTTCCTACCCGGCGTGGAACGCTACCAATTCGCAAATTTGGTGAAGGTGTTCGCGGATAGCGGGCCGAAAGCCAGTTCGCTTTCGGACCGGCTGGAGCAGCATTTTGGCAAGGGGCAACCGTCCGGAATCGTGGTGAACGAAATTCGATTTGTGGCTGAAGACTCGGCGTTTTCGGAAACGCGAATAGCGGCGCAATTGGCAGTGAAGACGCTCGGCGCGGATGCCGAAAAAGTGCAGGATTGGTTCCGCAGCCCGGAAAAGATGATCCAGCTGATCGCAGCGGCCGAAGGCGCTCACGGCGGCGGGTCTGGAACGGGCGGCGGTCCGGACAGCGGAAGCGGTACTGCACCGAGTGGTTCGGCCCGCGGGTCGCATGGCGAAGCTGCGGGGGAAGCGCCGGTGGCGAATTTTTATTCCGGGGCGAGTGGCGGAACCGGAAGTGAAGGGGGCGGAACTCTGCTGGCTGGCGACACCGGGTTACCCGGCGCGAGCGCATCCAGCGGACCGGGAGCAGGTGGTGCATTTACGGCGAGCGCGGCCCAAGGTGCGACTGGCGTCGCGCCAGTCGGCGAAGCGGAGATGCACAGTTTGTTGCGCTTGCTGGCGCAATTGGCGGAAGCGACGAACAGGCGAAATCCGCAGGACCTGGAAGAAGCGGCCTGGCAGCAAAAGCTGGCGGCGTTGCCCCAAGGAGCGCAACTGACGTTAAGGCAGGCGCTCGCGTCGGTGGCAGCGCAATCACCGACGGCAAAAGTGGACGAAGCGATGCTGCTGCGGCTGGCCGAAGACCTGGCCATCCGTTTTGCCCTCGATCGCTTCCAACGAGGGGAAGTTCGCGTCAATGCCGTGCGGCAGATGCTCGAAAAGATGGGCCACGAACTCGGAACGCTGCGGAAACTGCTAAAGGCTCGCGAAGACAAAATGGCCAGCGCGGGCATGGCGGTCGAATCGCACGCGGATTTGCTGGATCGGCAATTCTGGGCGGCTGTGCCGGAATCGGGCAAGCGCGCGGTACTGACCTCGCCGGAGGCGTGGTGCATTCCGCCTCGCAACGTGCAGCAATACGTGGAAGAGCTGCTGGGACGCGGCGAGTCCGATGCCGCTGGGAACATCCTGCTGAAGTACGCTGCGTGCGTGCGCAACAAAGACTCGGAGGCGCGGAAAAAAGCGGCGATCGGGCTGGGTCAACTCGCCGAGCTTTACAGCAAAGCCGCCAATCAGAGATTGCAGGATGCGCTGGCGCAAATCGGTCAGCAGATGTGCGCGGAAAAAGATCCCGAACTACAAACACTGCTGAGCGCGGCTTTCGTGCGGCTGAGCCAGGAAGCGGCCCAGCGGCGCTACTATCGCGCAATTCAGCAGGCCCTCGATTGTCTGGCCGATCTCGAAGAACTTCGTCCGACGTGGGTGCAGAGCCTGCGCCCGCGCATCGGCGTGGAGAACCGGCTTTCGGATTTCATCGAAGAAGCGCTGACAGCGGAAAGAATGCCTGACGGATTAACAGGCTTGCTGATGCGTATTCCGGATAGCGCCTCCGAACATCTGGCCATGCGCATGGCTCGCGCCGGAAAGCGTACGGAACGAGAGCGAGTGGTGAATCTGGCCAAGGATGTGGGCAATGCGTGCGCAAGGCATTTGGCCGAATTGCTGAAATCGGAGCAGTCGGCGAAAGCGGCCATTGCCGCGGGGCTATTGAGCCGGCTCGATCCATTCTCCGTGGAGAACTTGCTGCCGCAGCGCCTGCGCCACGGCGGGCGCAGCTTCCATGATGCGGTGGTGCGCCAACTTTCGATCGCCGGAGCGGAGGAGCGCGGGCGGCTGCTGGCGGATTCGATTGAACTGCTCGATCCGATGGTGCTGCCGCTGGCGCTGGACGAAATCGGGATGTGCGGCGATGCGCAAACGGCGCCCAAACTTCTGCGATTGGCGGAGGGAGAAATTCTGCCGGACGGCGAAGATTTTCTCCGCGTGAAGGCGATCGAAGCGCTGGGCAGAATGCGTGCGCCAGCGGCGGCGGGCCATCTGCGGCGGTTCGTGGAAGCGCGCAAAAGCTTCGGCTGGGCTTTTCCAGAGGAAATCCGCACCGCGGCTGCACAGGCGCTGGCAAAGCTCGATCCAGAATGGATGCAAGAAAACGCGGCGCGGCTGGGACTTAACGAAAAAGTGCTGGCGCTGGCGCCGCTCGACGCGCGGCCGGATCGCGATGTGGTGCGGTACCGTCGCTACGAGCGGATTCGGCTGCCGCGCAATGTACCGGCAGTGATCACGTCGCAGCGCGGAAAATATTCGTCGGCAATCAGCGTCTTGAGCCTCGATGGCGGATTGTTGAGCGGCGATATTCAGCTCGCCGTGGGCACGGAAGCAACGCTGAAAATTCCAGCGGGGCTGCGGTCGATCAATATGCGCGCGGTGGTGCGCTTCGTGCGTTCCCACCAAGCGGGTTTCGAGATGGTAGGAATGGGCCTGGAAGACCGCGCCAAACTGCGGCGGCTGCTGGTTTCGCTGAGCGACGAAGCTCCTCGCGGATTTGCTGGCGCTGAAAACGGTTGAGCGCGGACGTGAGACGGGAGTGGATTTGTCGCGCTCGAATGGCAGCGGAGCGTGTAACGGGACTGTACCGATCTGACTGGTGTCGTGCTCCTTGTTTTCAATAACTTGCGCGGCATCCTACCCGAACGTGTACCGATCTGATTTGCTGCTTGGGAGAGACTCTTGTGCGGGTGGGGACCAGTTCGGTCGCCGTTTTAACTACCAACCTTCTCCTCTTGATTCTTGGTGACCCTTTACATCCTAATCGACGGTATCGCTGATGGCGGCGATTCCCTAGCGCGCCAGCCATGTCATGTGTGAGTGAATAACCGCTGCTGTGACGTGCTCCGAAACTTCGACGATGTTCTGGGGAATAACGACAACACGTTTTCAGACGAAGAGGCTTGCGGAAGCGGGGTCAAAAGTGACCGGCGATGTCTTTCAGCTTCTTGTGCAGGTTCCCGGTCCAGTAGAGAGCAATATAGGAGTAATTTTCTGGTTGACCTGCAATGCTGTGGCCGTACGCGAAGAGAATCTGAAAATCAGGATCACTGGCCGGGGTGTAATAGCCGCCAAAGTCGATCATGGAAGCGTAGCGCGAGCTGGGATCGATCGCTTGTTTGCCGTGAGTGAAGATCTCGGCGCCGAGTGTTAATTTTTTGCCCAAATCATGCGTGACGAGAACGCCGCCGAACGGGTAGTTGAGCGCGCCGGACACGTCGGTAATAGCTTCGCCTCCGCCGCCGTCGATATCCCATCCCTTAATGGTTTTCTTGGCGTAGAGGGGGAGCTTAAATGTGGGCCCGCCCGCGCCCAATCCCCTGTTTGAATTCCCCGTGGGAATTTCGAACATGGTGAAGGTTCCGATCATGGGGCGGTGTTTCGTTTCCTGAACGAAACGGTACTGCCAACCAAATTCGCTATCCAAGAGGCCAAAATTGGTGGGGCCGTCCGATGGGATCGCCGCACCGGTCTGCGCGATGAAATGGAACATCATGTTGCGCGTGCCGCTGTAGTTGAATTCGATGGCCGGACCCGAGGTGCCGATCGAGCCGGGAGCCGATGTAGCGCCACCCCAGAAATAAAATTCGAAATCCTGAAAGGGAATGACGTCTGGGTCGTCGAGTTGAAAAGGCGGGCCGGCGAGAAGCGGCTTCGCGCCGGCGAGGAGCACAAACAAGAGCAACGCCGCGTGACGTTTCATCGATGGTCCTCGAAAAGTTCCGCAAGCAATTGTTGAACGCATTTTTTCGCGGTGCGCAGCGCAGCGCGGCCGGCGGGGGCAGCCCGGTAGATGCGGCGAACGTTTCCGTTCACGCGCTCGCGGGAGGAACGCAGCAGGCCTTTGCGCACCATGCCGCTCAGCAGCGGGTAAAGCGTTCCGGGGCTGAGGCGATAGCCGCGCCTGGCACGCTCCTCGATCATCCAGAGTCCAAAGACCGGCTCCTCGCGAGCGTGACGAAGAACGTGGAGACGAACCAGGCGCGAGTAAAGTTCGCGCGTATCGCTCACGATGGCCTCGACGACGACGATTCACAGGTCGCGATCATTTTCCGGTTATTTTCCAAGCGGGCGTCAGGGTGCAAATTCTTGATCGCTGAACATTCCCACAGCGGGGGTTTTGATTTTTATGAAGGGGTCGTTCGCGGCCGCGTGGCAATTAGAACAGGATACGGATAGGGCTTGATAAGCTTGCACGAATGATTTCTCATTTTTTCCCTGTATGGCTCCTCGGACCTGGGCAATGCTTGTTTTAGTCATGGCGGGGATAAGCACCGGCAGAGGCACTCGCACTTCCTTGAATTTACCGGGATAGAGCTGCATGGCGTCATCCAGGCTCTCTTGAATTTCATTCAACTCGTAAGCTGCCAGGGGCCAATTTGCCTTGGTCCCTGCGTAATACAACTTTGCGTGGCGCTCCTGAATCACGCCCATGATTTCGCCAAGCCCCGGCTTGGTCTCGCTGACTCGTTTTTCTAGAGTTGCGACTTTGGCTTCGAGCGCTGCATTGGAACTTGCATTCTTCTGTTGCGAGCAACCGGCAAGAAAGATGACGATAACTCCGACCACGAATAGCTTCATTCCCCAGCCCCCTCTATATGAATGCGCAGGGTCCTTACAATTTTTCTAACGAAACGCGGTACCGCATTTCGATAGCTAGGCCCGATATATCGGAACGCCAACGGCCAGTCAATGAGGAATTGCATTTGTGTGAGACAATCCACGCCCTTCGCAACAATCGCGCAGAGCGCCGTACCCGAAAGTGCGAAAGTACACTACAACAAATCGGAGCAATACCGACAAGAAGAAACGGGAGGCGCTTGCGCGCCTCCCCGCGTGAGTGGTACGTAGAACGGTTGACTACGGGATGTAGTAGCGCATTGAGGTGAAGAACATGTTTTCGTTCGAGCTGGGAGCGCAGCTCGGGTTTGCAGTGGAGGTGCAGACACCGGTGGAACCAACGCCCGCCCACGTGTTGTAAGCCTCGTGAGAATATTGCAAACCCAACTTAAAGGTGCCCTTCGGTCCATGATAGAAGCTGTACCATACACCTGCGGTACCTTCGATAATGTCCTGGATATTGTTGGCGCAATTGGTAAGCGCGCCCGGTGAATATCCGCCCGATCCCGGATTGGATTCGGTCCAGCAGCCAGAGTCGTTGAACCCGATCGCGCCGAATCCTTCGTTTGGAATCGTTGACGTTCCGGAAATGTACTGGGTGCGCTGACCATACTCCTCGCCCACGTGGAAGTAGACATCCCACTTGGGGTAGTGGAATGCGAGTGTGCCCAGGCCCTGGTAGCTGCGGACCGTGGCGAAAGTGCCATCCGGCTGCACGGTCACATCCGGAGTGGAGTGGGCACTGCCGTAGCGACCGATGCCATTGCCAACCAGGACGTGAAAGCCGAGATTAATGTGGTTGTTGTCGAATGGAAACCAAGCATTCGCTCCGCCTCCGCCGCCGACCGTGTTGTTGTTATAGGGCGCGAGACCAATCGGGAAGACGCGGTCACGGAAAGTGCTAATTAGACCAAATACTTCGTAGTGACCGAAGCCGGGCTCAAACGCAGCCTTGAAAACGAAGTCGGGCGTCAGGTTGAAGGAGTAGTTGGTCGTCGAGTTGTAAAGGCCTCCGCCACTACCTGCTTCGCCGAACAGGAAAGGAACGGTTATTCCGGACCCCTTGAAGGTTATCTGGGGCTGCTCGACCGACATGGCTACCCACACCTTATTGCCGAAGTCCTTGGCAATACGAAGCTCGTACTGACGAGCCCAGCCGAATCCGACGTTATACTCGGCATCGATCGTTTCCGGCAGGACTTCCGAACGCGGGTCGACACCCTTCGACGTTTGCGTGACGAGCGACCACATCTGGCCGCCGGTGATCGTGAAGCCGCTATCGAAAGCCGCCTGCGCCCAGAATTGCCGCTGGCGAAGCGTGTAGCTGTTGCTCTGGTTGTCGTTCGAAGTGACGCCTGCCGAGAGGAAATCGGCCTCGTAGTAGCCGCCGATTTTCACGGTCGAGAGCGTGCCCTGGACCAGCATGGCGATGCGCGACTGACGGCCGCTGGCGTTGAACTCGGAGATGTTGTACGCGGAGCTTCCTGGCATTGGGAGCGAGTTAAACGGAGTGTTGACGTCGGCGTTCAACGCGCGCTGCCGCCACGCCGTTTCTGCCGCGAAGTACCCGCCTGGAGTGAATGTGACGCCTTTGAAATGCCACGAAGCAGGCTCGTCGCTGCCACTCTGATTTGCTTCGGCGGCCGCTGGCACAGCCGAAACTACTGCCGTGGGGACTGGTGCAGTAGATGCCGAGGCCGAGGGCTCTGCTGCCGAAGATGAACTGGCCGGTGACGCTGAGGGAGCAGCTGAAAGATTCTCACGACTGGCGGAGGAAGCCTTCAACTGTTCTTCGAGCTGCTGCACCTTCTTCTGCTGATCCTGAATTTGCTGAGCTTGGGTGGCAATTGCATCGCGCAACTGCTGAAGCTCGGTTTCCATCTCTCCTGCAGCCGGTTTTGCCGGTGATACTGGGGCGCCGGCCAGCGTAGCACCTGGCTTGGGCGCAGACTTGGCCGCCGGACCGGCGGCAGGGTTGTTACTACTAGACGATTCCGCGTCGTTGCTATTTGCCGCCACTCCCGCTGCCATGACCGGCAGGGCGAACAGGCCCAGGGCAATCATCGATGCCGCAAATGCTCGCATTCGTTCCTCCTTGAATTTGTAGTGCCTAAAGTAGATTTCGACCGCGTGTCCTTCATCGAATTCCGAATTGGTGTGACACAGGCATCGTCTTCGGTTATCGGGCGGAAAGTGCCGCGATTTCGGGGAAACTGCGACCGAAATCAGCAACTGGACCGCACCGCAAATCGCACGAGCGGTAGCGAAACTTTGCCGAGATTATCCGAAGAGGACGACGAGACGGCCGACGGTCGTTTGGGTCAGGCGGGTCAAGTAAAGCCGGAAGGCGGACGCATCATGTCAACGCGCGGGAGCGCGCGGCCACCCTGAAGCCCAAGGATAGCTGTACAAACGCTTGGATGTCCAAGACGCAGCATGAGCGCCGACATAATGCACTCCGGCGGAACGGTTCGCAACAGTTTCTTTCCGCGGGCGGAAGGTTTTGCGGACGCGGCTGTGAGAGCGGGCACAACGAATTCGTATCGCGAGATAAATACAGACGCCACCAGCCATCATGAGCGGAGCCACGGCTGGCGTCGTCGAGGACCCATCTAGTTTCGAACAGTTCGTCGAACCAAGCCGCCACGGCGTCCAGATATTCGTCATCCCCAATGAGGAAGACATTTTCAAAACGAAGTTCGCAGAGAGTCATAGCGGCTCCCGCAAGGCGCTCACCACAAGAGCTTCAGGGCGAATTGCGCCTGGCGCGCAGTGGTGGAAGTGCTGCTAATCTTTCCGGCGGTGGGCGAAGTCCCCGACGGAGTGAAAACGACCACATTGGGCGTATCGAAATTGGCGCGATTCAGGAGATTGAAGAGTTCCCCGCGAAATTGCAGATTGAAACGCTCGTGCAGAGGAATGTTCTTAGCTACAGAGAAATCCCACGTGGCAAGCCTCGGGCCAGTGTACTCGTCCCTGCCGACGTTTCCATAGAACCCGCTGCCATTCGGGGGCGCCAAAAACGCCGCAGGGTTAAACCACTCGCTCGGCGTGCCCAGAATCACACGACCGGTAAAATTCGGGTTCTTAAACGGCCGGACGGGATTCTTGCTGTCGCCGTTATTCGATGGGTTATAGCTGAGCTCCGGCGTGAATGGCAAGCCGGATTGAACGGTAATGATGGAGTTGAAGGTCCAACCGGAAACGAAGGCGTTGGCGATGCCACCGAAGTCTCTGAGGAACGGCTTCCCGCGTCCGATGGGAAGCTCGTACGTGGCATTGATCACACCCGAGTTGCGAACATCGTAGGTGGCCGGGCCCCAGTCAGCATGCAGGTCGAACGGATTAGAAACGAGGCCAGGGGCGTTAGCGGCCGTCGTTGGGTTGAGCGTGTCGCCGTCGTCGAGATCTTTGGCCCACGTGTAAGCTCCGCGAATGGAAAGGCCACCGCTAAAGCGGTGAGTGACGTCGAGTTGCAGCGCGTTGTAATAGCTATCGCCCACGGAAAACCACGCCCACGCCGCGCCAAGCGCTGGGTTCGCCAGCGGCGTTCCAGACTGGATGTAGAAGCTGCCCGCGGGAACAGGCGAGCTAGCGAGCGGTGAGGGGAACGAAACCGGATAATCTGCAGGGCAGGGAGCGGCCGGGCAAATCACGGGCGTTGGTTCATTGTCGTCGAGGCTAAGCATCTCATGATAGCCGTGCGAGCCAACGTAACCGATGCTGATCGCGGTGTTGCGGTCGAGCTCCCGCTCCAACGTGAGCGAGTAGGAGAGCAGGGTGGGGGATTGCATATCCGGCTGTATGCCCGCTGGAAGGATCTTCGGAGTGCCGGGATAAGGCCCTGCCGGATTTATGGGCAGCTCTGACACGGTAAGCGGCGTGGAGTACGTGGGATTGAACGGCGCATTCTGATCGGTGCGATAACCAAGCGCATCCTGCATATCGTTGTACATGCCGAATCCGGCGCGAATGACCGTCTTGTCGCCTAACGGACTCCAGGCAAGCCCGATACGCGGCTGGGGCAAGAACTTTTGGTTGTTGGCTGTGAAGATGGAGTCCGCGATGCGCGGATCGGTCTGGATGATGTTGTTCACGAAGACGTAATTGGCCGCTCGGCCGTGGGCTTCGTTCCATCCGGTGGAAAAGCCGTCGCGGAAACCGAGCGACAGCATGAGCCGCGGCGTGAGGCGGATCACGTCCTGCGCATACCAGGCGCCGAAGAGCGAGCGCCAGTTCATTTCCGTCGGCGTGGGATCGAACAAAAAGCTGCCGATGGCGCCCTGAACGAACGTTTGGAGACTGGTGAAGGTAGCCTGGCCGTGCTGGCTGAGCGCCAGCATTTCGTTGGACTGGAACGGCTGGAGCCACACACCGAAACTAAACTGGTGGATGCCGCGCGTCCAGGTGACGCGATCCTCGAAGGTGAAGAGATTGCGCGCCACATGCAGGTTGCTGCCATTGTTTCCGCCGGCGAGTCCCACTTGCGCCTGCGGATTAGACGTGGCGGAGCCGCCAACCACGACCGCGCCAACCGGATCGCCAACCAGAAATCCGGGAAC
>JBOGNC010000053.1:0-19199 GCA_050747045.1 Candidatus Acidiferrales bacterium
TCACCGACGCGGAGCTCGAAGGCGTCGATTTGAGCTGTTGGCGCGCCGCCCTGAATGGCGCGGAAACCGTCCGAGCGGAGACATTGGAGAAATTCGCCAAGCGATTCGCGGCGCACCGACTCCGGAGCGAAGCGCTGACTCCGGTATACGGACTTGCCGAATCGACGCTGGCCATCTCGATGCCTATAAGCGGCCGAGGATATCGGGTCGACCGCATCGAGCGCAAAGCATTCGAATCGCAGGGACGCGCGATACCCGCGGCTGAAAATCAGCCCGTCCTGGAATTCGTGGGCGTAGGAAAACCACTGAAAGACGTCGAAGTACAAATCGCCGCAGGGGACGGACGCGACGTGGGCGAGCGCGTGGAAGGACCGTTGTGGTTTCGCGGCGCCGCCACGACGAGCGGCTACTACCGCAATCCAGACGCAACTCAGCAGGCAATGCGCGGCGATGCCTGGATGGATTCGGGCGATTTGGCCTATCGCGCCGATGGCGAACTGTTCATCACCGGCCGCGTGAAGGACGTCATCATCAAGGGCGGAAGAAAACTTTATCCGCACGAGATCGAGGATGTTACCGGGCGCGTGAAGGGCGTGAGAACGGGTTGCGTGGTGGCCTTTGGGGCACCCGATGCGCGCAGCGGCACCGAACGCCTGGTCGTGGCGGGTGAAATTCGCCCCGGCGAGAGCGGCGAGGCAAGGCGTATCGTCGCTGAAATCACGAGCGCAGTAAGCGAAGCGATGGGCGTGCCACCGGATGTGGTGGAGCTTTTGCCCCCTCAGTCAATTCCGAAGACGTCCAGCGGAAAACTGCGCCGCAGCGAGACGCGGCGGCTGTATATGGAGGGACAACTCGGCAAGAAGCTCGCGCCGGCATGGGTGCAGATCTCCAAATTAGCGGTGATGTCCGCCGGACCCCGAGCGTGGTCCAGCATCAAGCGCGTGGCACGGCGAGCGGCGGAAATTGTTTATGGCACATACGCGCTGGCCGTGATCGCTTGTTCAATCGCGGTGTGTTGGGCTGCGGTGATTTTGACGCGCGATCCACAACATGCGGCGAAGCGAATTCGAATCGCGTGCCGGTTCGCGTTGCGAGTGGCCGCGGTTCGGGTGAGCGAAACCGGAGGCGAGATTCTGTCGCGGATGAAGGGTGATGGTGGTTGGATTTTCGCTCCGAATCACTCCAGCTATGTCGATCTTTTGGTGACCGTGGGTTCCCTGCCGGAGAGTGCGCGCTTTGTGTCCAAGGGCGAGGCGCTATCGATGCCGTTCTTTGGCGCGATGCTGCGGCGCACTCGGCATTTTGCGTTTAACCGCAGCGATCCGCAGGACCGCATCCGCCAAGCCGATGAGTTGAATGCCGCTCTCAAGAACGGCGATTCGGTGGTGATCTACCCGGAAGGAACTTTCACACCGAGGAGCGGCATTCGCCCATTCCAACTTGGTGCGTTCAAGACGGCCGTGGATACGCAGAGGCCAATTTGCCCTGTGGCAGTTCGCGGCGCTCGGCAGATCTTGCGGGATAAGACAATCTTGCCGCGCCCTGGGCGAATCACCATAACGTACGGCCCGCTGGTGACTCCCAATACAGCCGCAGGCGACTGGCACGAAATCGTGCGCTTGCGCGACGCGACGCGCGAGATCATCGCGCGCGGCACGGGCGAACCGCTCCTGTAAGCAAGCGCTTCAAAACCGTTCGCCAGCCGGCTGAAATGAAAGTTTCCAAATGCCTGCGAACTTTAGTCGAGCATTTCGGCCGCCATTTGCTCCACCATCTCAGCAATCGCGGGTGAAGATGTGAGACCGGGCGATTCGATGCCAATCAGGTGCACAACGTGCGGGAAATCGGGATCCCGCTGGATAATAAAGTCCGTCATGGCCTTGGCCGAAGCCGAGCCGCCTGGCGCTCCCGGCGGTGGGGCAAGCTTCGCGCGAATGCCCGTGTACGATTGAACTAAGTCCGTTACAGTCAGTTCAGGCAACAGACGCTTTGCCGCTTCGGCGAAATCCTCCACTGGCTCGCGATTGCGCTCGTAATCATTCTTATCGTCAATGTAATGCGCCGTTGGACCCAGCAGCACGTTGCCCCATACCGTCTTCACTAAGTGAACGCCTAGGGTCATGCGAAGGTGGTGCGGCACGGGGTACACCAGTCCGCGGACCCAATCCTGCCGCGAACGCACCAGCTCGCAATACTCTCCGCGAACTGGATAGATTTTGTGCTGGGCCATCTTGGAGTCAAGCAGCGCGGCGACTTCGTCGGCGAAAAGCCCTGCGCTATTCACTAGACAACGTGTCTCAATCTCACCGGCCGCGCTGTGCACGCGAATCCCGTCTGCCACCGGCTCCAGGCGATCGACTTTTGCATTTGTGACGATGTGCGCGCCACGATCGGTTGCAACCCGTGCAAATGCTTTTACCAGGTCCTCTGCCGAAAGAATCCCCGTTGAAGGGACTAACAGCGCGTGCGTAGCTTCCACGTGTGGCTCGCGCGCCCGAATCTCCTCCCGATCGATGAGCTTTAAGCCTTCGACCGCATTAACGCAGCCGTTCTGCATCAATGCGGTGAGATCGCTCACTTCCTCTGTCGAGGCGGCAACCACGAGCTTCCCGCAATTCCGGTGCGGCACGCCATGGGCGGCGCAAAATTCGTAGCACAATTGATTACCGCGGACGCAGAGCTTCGCTTTCAGTGAGCCAGGCGGATAGTAGATCCCCGAATGGATCACGCCGCTGTTGCGGGTGCTGGTACCCATTCCGATCTTCGGCATGGCTTCGAGCAGAAACACGTCGCTCCAGCGCGCAGCGAGAGAGCGCGCGATGGCGCAGCCCACCGCTCCACCGCCGACGATCACCACATTCGCACGGTCCATCCTCACCTCACGGAAACAGGCTCATGCTCGTGGCGCATTACATGGGAGAAATTGCGGTCCGCGTTGATCCACAAACTGGCTGCGAGAGTCAGCAACATGCAAAACCAAACATTCTCAAACGAAAGCGCGCGAGCCGCCGCGTCAGCCAGCACCCACTCGATAACAAATGCAGGCAGGAAATAGGACGCTGCCAGGAAACAGGCCCGGCCGATCCATCGCAGTCCGGATTTGCGCCATGCAAATCCAAGCAGACAGCCCGCCGGAAAAAAGATCATCGCATAAAAAATATATCCGTAGCCTTTCAATTCCGCGGTCTTGACGCGCCGAACGTAGTGGGCCAGTGCCAAACCGGGACCGAACTCATAGGGATGCCCATAATCGCGGCCGTTGATGAAAAGCGAGAGCGCAGTGCCGTTGAACGACAAAAGCAAGTTCCGCGTCTGCTTGGAGACGAATACCTGCGGGACGATCCACGTCATTCTAACGCGCCGCATCGAGAGTGGATTGCGAAACCAAAAGGCTAGCGCGGAACCATCTTGACCCAAGTCCATGTTGACCGCTCCCGTGGGCGAGGAAAGCGAGAAGATGCGAGCATCGCTTTCCGTGGATCCGGCGGGTTCGCAAATCAGGCGCATGGCGAAATGTCCAGTGGTTTCCACAGAGCTAACGAGCGTGGGCACTGGACCGGCGGATATTAACCAGGACTGGCCATCGAACTCAGCGCCGGCATTCTCCGGAGAAGGCGCCCGTGTCGCCCAATCCAAGCTCGGCAGGAACTGCCGAGCATCCCGGAAAGGCGCGGAGCCTGAAAACTTGTAGTCGATCAGCGGAGCCAGGGGAGGATCGGCCATCATTGGCGCCGCCGTGAGTTTCTCGGCCATTTGGTTCGGTATGGCGCGGTTCCAAATGTCGAGTTCCGATATTTTGCCCTTCCATGGCGCCGCGGGGCGCAGCGATGCGGAATTACCGAGGACGAGAAACGAATCGCGAGTCCAGTTAACCACCTTGGTCTGTTTCTGCAACGGGCCCACCAGAACGCACCAAAGCCCCATATACAGAAATAGCAGCACGCCGATCTTCGCAAGGCTTAACGAGGATTCCAGAGCCCGCTCGCGCGTGCTAAACCACGCGATGACCCCAGCGCCCATGTAATCGAACATTAGAGCGCCAACGGCCGCGCCGGATGAATTGGTGATCACGTCGCCCCACCCGGAATCGCGGGACGGAATATAAATCTGCAGAAATTCCACGCTGTAGGAGAGCAACGCGCCTAACGCCCACACGACGAAAAACGTGAAAGCCTTCGACCGTCCGCGTTCGCGCAGTTTTTCTCCGACGCCAAAGCCGAAGGGAATAAAAAGCAAAACATTCAGAAAGATATCGAGCAAGTCGATGCTCTTGCCCCAACCATTCAGCGATAAGGGGAATAGAAATCGGGCCGACTCTGCATGCGCGAATTGGAAGGGATAAAGAGTTAGAAACAAAATCCCGGCGAGCGAAAGCAGCATAATACGGTTGGACCAGGAGCTCTGGCCAGGCGCCTCGCGCCTGTGCAATTTTTCATCTGTCATCATCCGTCAAGCGTCGAGTGTTTGCAGCTCCCATCAAGTTTAGCATGGGTGCAGGTCCCACCTGTCCCTTGAGTACAGGGCCGAATAATGTCGCCAAAACGGGACAATTACGCGTAAATCGAGCAACCGCGAGGACTTGCGAGCCAGTCGAAAATGCCCGGGTACAGCTCCGCGCGTTTCGAGTTCAGGTTTTCAATAGATCGCTCGGACAGGCGAAAGGCCCTGTACTTACTTTAGCCTTCCGACCAGTAGAGTTGCTTGCCGGCGAATCACTAGACTGCACGCGCCATGAAAACGCGCGCACAGAAATGCGAAGCAAAAAACGTCGTACCGACTTTCTCGAACCGGGCCAACCACGATGGTCGTCGGCAACTTCTCGCGCTGGCGGCAATGATTGCCGCGCTCTCAGCCGCCATTGGGCTTTCGAGTTGCGCCGGGTACACCACCAACGCTGCGGGGACCACAGGCTCGCAAGGCGGATCGGCCACTGGGACACTTTCGGCCAGTTCGACCATCCTGAGCTTCGGCGGCGTTGTGGTGGGTAGTAGCAACACGCTGAGCGTCAGTGTGACGAACACCGGCACGGCGACGGTGAATGTCTCGCAGGCGGCGGTTTCAGGAGCGGCGTTTAGCGTTGTAGGCGGAAACCCATCGTCCACGATTCCAGCGGGCCAAAGCTCGACCCTGCAAATTCGCTTCGCGCCGCAATCAGCCGGCGCAGCCACTGGCTCCCTTGCCATAACAAGCGACGCCACCGATTCTCCCATGGCCATATCGCTTGCAGGAACCGGAACGCTCCCAACTCTTACACTTTCGCCCACGGCCCTGAACTTCAACAACGTCACCGTCGGCCAAACCAGTTCGGAGAGCGTGACCCTGATCAACAACGGAAATGCCAATTTGCTATTGACCGCGGCCACCGTTACCGGCAACGGTTTCGCCATCAGCGGATTGTCGCTGCCGAAAACATTGCCGGCCGGGCAAAGCACTACGCTCGGGGTGCAATTCACTCCGTCATCAACCAGCGCCGCGAGCGGCAGCATCTCCTTCACAGACAATTCTGCCTCATCGCCGCAAACGCTCCTGCTCACCGGAAGCGCGGTAGCGGCGGGCGGCACTCTCTCGGCGAATCCTGGCAGCTATAATTTCGGCAGTGTCGTGGTGGGCAGCAGCGCTAATCAGACGATCACGCTGAAGAATTCAGGTGCCGGTGCGGTCACGATCGATCAGGTTGGAGTCACGGGTACCGGCTTCAGCACTAGCGGAATCAGCGCCGGACAGACGATCGCACCTGGCGCTCAGGCCTCCTTCACCGCTGCTTTCGCTCCAACAGCCGCAGGGAACACCTCCGGCACCGTCACAATTCACACGAGTGCATCGAATCCCACTCTTTCGATTGCCCTCAGCGGTACCGGCACGCAAGGAGTTCTTTCGGCGAATCCTTCGAGCATAAATTTCGGAAGTCTTCTGGTCGCCAGCACCGGCTCGGTTTCCGTCACACTTACCAACAGCGGTACCGCTCCCGTAGCGCTTTCGGCGGCGAGCGCGTCCGGTACTGGTTTCACGATGAGCGGCTTCACCGCCGGGACCGTGAATCCGGGAGCCACAAGCTCTTTCACCGTTACCTTTGCGCCGAAAATCTCCGGCAGCGCTTCTGGCACAGTATCCGTCACCAGCAACGCACCGGGATCACCGCTCAAGATCGGCCTCAGCGGAACGGCAACGACCACGCAGCCGCAACTTTCGATCAATCCTTCATCCGTGCCTTTCAGCAACGTCAACGTGGGCAGCAACGTCACGAAGACCGTCACGCTGACCAACACCGGCAGCGGCGCGCTGAACATCACCGCCGCAACGATCAGCGGATCGGCTTACACCATGACTCTCGCGCCGACCACGATCAATGCCGGCGCCAGCACCACTTTCTCGGTCACCTTTGCACCCACCGCTGCGGGCAGCGCGGCTGGAAACATGTCAATCACCAGCAATGCGCCGGGATCGCCTGCCTCGATTGCCTTGAGCGGAACCGGACTGCAAGGATCGCTTTCCGCGAATCCTGCGACCGTCAATTTTGGAAGCATTTTAGTTGGCAGTAGCAACTCCGCTTCGGTGACGCTCTCGAACACTGGCACGGCGCCCATATCGGTTTCCGCAGCGAGCGTTTCCGGTACTGGTTTTACGATGAGCGGCTTCACCGCCGGGACCGTGAACCCGGGAGCCTCAAGCTCCTTCAGCGTCACCTTCGCACCGAAAACCTCCGGCAGCGCTTCTGGCACAGTATCCGTGACTAGCAACGCGCCAGGATCGCCGCTTAAGATCACCCTCAGCGGAACGGCAACGGCCACACAACCGCAACTCTCGATCAGCCCGTCGTCGATGCCATTCAGCAACGTGAACGTGGGCAGCAACACCTCGCAAACCGTGACGCTGACCAATACCGGTAACGCCGCGCTAAATATCACGGCCGCTTCAATCTCCGGATCGGGTTACACCATGACTCTAGCGCCAACCACGATTATTGCCGGTGCCAATACCACCTTCTCGGTCACCTTTGCACCCACCGCTGAGGGCAGCGCGGCAGGAAACATCTCAGTCACCAGCAATGCGCCGGGATCGCCTGCTTCGATTGCCTTGAGCGGAACCGGACTGCAAGCCCTGGGATCGGCCAACCCGACGAGCATTGCCTTTGGCAACGTGATAGTCGGAAACAACAATTCCGAAGTGATCGCCCTCAAGAACACGGGCAATTCAACGCTTTCGTTTTCTCAAGTGAACATCAGTGGGTCGGGCTTCAGCATCTCGGGCCTCACAACCTCCAGCACCATCGCTGCGGGCGCCTCGCTGAACTTCAACGCGGCATTTGCGCCCACCTCGGCAAATCCGTCCAACGGAACCATCACCCTGAGCACCAACGGCTCACCGGCGCAGATATCGATTCCCCTGACGGGCACTGGAACCTCCGCGACGAAGTCGCTGGGCTCTTCTTCTTCGAGCTTGAGCTTTGGCAACGTGCAGGTTGGCAACAGCAACACGCTAACAGCTATCCTGACGAATACTGGAAACGCCAACGTCACAATATCGGGGGTGACGGTCACTGGAACCGGCTACACCACCAGCGGGATCAGCGCTGGAATGATTCTGACTCCCAATCAGACCGCCACACTTACCGTGAAGTTCGCACCGATCGGGCTGGGAAGCGATCCTGGAAGCGTCAGCATCGCAAGCGACGCCACGAGTTCGCCGGCCATATCACTGACCGGCGAATCGCACACCGTACTCCTGAGCTGGACCGCCAGCACCTCGACCGGTGTCACCGGCTATTACGTCTATCGCGGCACGCAGTCCGGTCAATACACGAAAGTCGATCTATCGTCCCAGGCTACGGGCACGCAGTTTACGGATGCGACCGTGGCAGCTGGAACGACCTACTACTACGTGGTCACGGCCGTGGCAGACGGCGTCGAAAGCCCGTATTCGAGCCCGACGACCGTGAACGTCCCGTAGGGCGCCCGGCAAGTACCACGAATTTGGTCAAGGGGACGGGCGCTCTCTGCGACAGGGCGAGCCGCCGCGCGTGGGCCGGAAGGACGGTAAAACCCTGTCCTAAGGTACAGGTGTCACCACCTGTACCAAAACTGGACTTCGGTACAGTAGTTTCCAGACACTCCCGCATTCCACAATTGCCGCTGGAAACTTACATGAGCCTAAACCACGCGGGGAAGAAAGCGGGAAACGCTACTTTCAGGGTCTCGAGCAGGAGACTCGCTTCCGCAGGTCGTTCCGTCATTATTGGATTCGCGCTCGCCGCGTCTCTTGGAATTGTAGGCTGTGGCGTGACCAGCGCGCCCGCCGGGGGCGCTAGCGGAACGGGGTCATCGCCTTCCGGCTCATCGCAAAACTCTCAACTTTCCCCGAGTTCCTCTGGGCTTACTTTTGGCAGCGTCACGGTCGGTTCCGCTACTTCCAAGTTAGTGACCTTAACCGTTGCTGGAAGCGACGACGTGACCATCTCCAAGGTAAGCGCGTCCGGCACGGGATTCAGCGTCAGCGGACAATCCAATATAACGCTCGCTCCGAATCAATCGGTGACGATTTCCGTTGCTTTCGAGCCCAAGGCAGCCGGAAGCGAAAGCGGAAAGCTTTTGGTTTCCAGCAACGCCTCGAATTCCAGTCTGCAGATTGGCCTTTCCGGAGACGGGGTAGCGGCGAGTAGCAACCACTCGGTAGCTCTGAATTGGCAGCCGAGCACATCCGCCGTGACCGGCTACCTCGTGTTTCGCGGGTCTTCTTCGGCAAACCTATCGCAGCTGAACGTCAGTCCTGTCGCATCCACCACCTACAAGGACGCGAGCGTGGTAAGCGGCCAGACGTACGTGTACGCCGTGAAGTCGATAGACGCCAGCAATCTACTGAGCAGTTTCTCAAATACCGTCACCGTGACGGTGCCCAACCCCTAGGCGAGACTCTCGCAGACTCATCGCCATTGATTCCGGTTGCGCCTCTGCCTATTCCCTTAATCTTATTTCCCCCACCAGCACTCGCCGTTAGCAATTAACGATTTTTTCCCGGTGCTGCTTCACGCGTCGCGTGGCATTGCGAGAATCCACTACCAGCTTGGCGTCGCGCACGATGGCATCGTAGTCGTAGGCCGTGTGATCGGTAGCGATGAGCACGCAGTCGTAACTCGCCACGTTTTTCGTCGTTAAATCCACTGAGTGCTTGTCGGAAAAATCGTAATGGCGCATCTTGAAGAGCGCCGGGAAATAAGGGTCGTTGTAATCCAGTAGCGCGCCCTTTTCAGCTAGCAGCTCCAGAAGTTTCAGCGACGGCGACTCACGCAAATCGTCGACATCCTTCTTATACGCAACGCCCATCAGCAAGATTTTGGACCCTTTGATGCTCTTCTCGCGCTGGTTCAGCGCCGTCGCCACTGCGTTTACCACATGGTAGGGCATTTCCGTATTGATCTCACCAGCCAGCTCGATGAATCGCGTGGCGAAATCGTATTCGCGCGCCTTCCACGATAGATAATATGGATCGACCGGTATGCAGTGGCCGCCGAGCCCCGGCCCCGGATAAAACGGCATGAAGCCGAACGGCTTCGTTGCCGCGCTGTCGATCACTTCCCAAATGTCCAAGCCCATGCGAAGGCTCAACTGCTTCAGCTCGTTCACCAGCGCGATATTCACGCAGCGGAAAATGTTTTCGAGGAGCTTCACCATCTCCGCTGCCCTCGTGGAACTCACCGGCACCACGCGCGACACGATCTGCGCATACAGTCCCGCGGCAGCCCGGCCGCTCGCCGGGTTCACGCCTCCCACTACCTTGGGAATCTGCGCCAGCCCGTATTGCTTGTTGCCCGGATCCTCGCGTTCTGGCGAAAACGCCAAATAGAAATCCGTCTGCACGTCATTTGCGCCGCCGCCCGCCGAAAGCGGGCATTTCAATCCGCCTTTTTCCAAAATTGGCAACACGAGCTCTTCGGTAGTTCCAGGATACGTAGTGCTCTCCAGCACCACCAGCTGCTTGCGTTGCAAATTTGGTCCAATTGATTTGGCGGTCTCTTCCACGTACGTTAGGTCCGGCTCGCGCCGTTCATCCAGGGGGGTGGGCACGCAGATCAGCACGGCATCCATGTCGCGCAACCGGGCGAAATCGGTGGTGGCATCGAAACGTTTCGCTTGCACGTGCTCGAGGATTTTGTCCGCCGGAATATGCTGGATGTATGATCGCCCCGCGTTCAACTTGTCTACTTTCGATTTGTCGAGATCGAATCCGGTCACGCGCTGTCCAACATCCGAAAACCGTAAAGCAAGCGGCAATCCTACGTAGCCACATCCGATAATTCCGATTTTGACGCCTTTCCCAGCGAAAAATTCCGGATTACGCTCGGCGCTCATTCATCTTCCTTTCGAATCTGTTTGGGATTGGACCTGGGACCGCATACGAGGCTCTAAACCGAAAGCAGCATGCTACGGAATCGCGGATCCCGGCGACCCGCAGCGCTACAACTGCGTTGCAACCTGACACCTTGAAATTGCGACGGCCTGAATCTGGCGCAGCGCATCATCCCGCCATTCGGGCTCCTCGACCGTCAGCGCCGTCTCCAATTGGATGCGCGAATCCGGCAAATGTGCGCTCGATTCGGGTATTCTACGGCACCAACTTCGCCGAACCCCGCGCCGAAGCTCGGTAGGCCTCTTTGATTTTCATTAAGGACGCCCGCAGCGAAACGCTGTCCCAGTGGCCTATTCGACGGTGATATGCGAGCCGCGCTGTGCAGCTGCGGAAAGCCGCTCAATGCGCTGATCGATCACAGCTCTCACTGCTTTCAGGAACTCAACGCGCGAATTCATCAGATGCTGCTTCACTGCGGGCGAAACTTCGAAAACCTTTCCCAGATGATCGAGCACCTCGTGGCAAACGCACGGGCCGCTCACGGCATGTTCCTCCGCCGGTCGTCCCGCTGCCTCTTGTTCGCTAGTCATTGTGCCTCCTTCATTTCAATCGTCAGCACCCGCTCCTGCAGCTTTGCCCGCGAAGGCGACAGCCCTGCCATCGCTCGCGGCAAGCCGATGTGCCGTCGAAGCGTACCGATCTCGACGATCAAGTCGTCGCCCTTCTTGAACAACCCGATCTCCCCTTTGGCCGCAAAGGGCAAGTGCATGTGAATCTCGTAAATCCCATTCGATTTAGCGAAAGTGTAAGGCCGCTCCGTGCGCGTTACAGCCGACGGATCTTCGCCGCCATCATACAGCGCAGAGGCCAATTCTTGCAGCCGTTGTTTCCCCAGCACTTCCTGCGCAAACAGCGGCACGCGGCTCACCGGCACCGGCGCGAAGTATTCTTCCACTTCCCGCAGCGCCTTCTGTTGCGAGCTGTGCCACTGGCCGAACCACGCGTCCGTCACTTCCGCCGGCAATATCCGGTTCACGATTACCGCATCCACCGTCATTCCGTGCAGCGAAAAGTACACGAACGCGCGCTCCGTCTCGCGCAATACCATTTTTTCGGGGTTGGTCACCAATCGGACGCTGGTAATGTGCGGATCTTGCATCAGATCGTCCACGCCATCCAGCTTTTCAAAAAGGTCGCGGATGTTCGCGAAATAGCTGTCCGTGGGGAGTTCGAACGGCGCAACACGGTTTGCGATCGGCCGCACCGCCTTGATCAAGTTCCGCTGGAACGGAAAAATGTGCTTCATGTACCAGTCCAGTGTGGTGGGCATGCTGATGAAGCGCATCGACTCAGCTGTTGGCGCGGCATCCAGCACGATCACGTCGTAGCGCTTCTCTCGCCGGTACTGGTTGATGTACATCATCGCGCTCAATTCTTCCATGCCCGGCAGAATCGCCAATTCTTCTGCTTCCACGCCGCTCAGCCCTGTTGCGCGCAGAACGGCGCTCACGTAGGCCGATATTTCCTGCCAGTGGCGCTTGATTTCTTTCTGAATGTTCAGCTCGAAAATGGAAAGCCGGTTGTCAATCGGGAAGGGATCGGAAGTGGCTTCGTCGAAAAGATGGAGGCCTAAGTCGAACGAATCGGCCAAGCTGTGCGCCGGGTCGATGCTCATCACCAGCGTCCGGTAATTCAGCTCCGCCAGGCGAACGCCCGTAGCGGCGGCAAGGCTAGTCTTGCCCACTCCACCTTTGCCGCTGAACAGCAAAATTCTCATAGGCCATTATAACAAGCTCGTAACTTTTTAAGGGCTCTTGCTCGATCATTCGACGCTCGGACTTCTCCGTCACGCGGGAATGGTCACTTCTGCGTCGATTGGGCCGTGGGCCGAAGTCGGAAAATGTGCGCATCGGTTAGGGACTTTCGGTGGGACGCACAACCCGGGGGATGGCTCGTTTCGCTGGATTCCGCCCAGATGGGCGCCTAACGGTTATCGACCCACCTTCGGTCATTAAGCGCGACCGGCTCGATCGGCAAACCCGCTTGGCACCAAGCTTGCAACCCGCCTTCCAGCGAGTATACCTTTAGTCTTCTGCCGGACGGGCGAAGCCGTCCGTCGTGCGCCGCAATCGTCTCAGCGGCAAACATCACCACCGTCGAGCTTGGCGGAATCCACCGGATCAGTGCGGCGAGGTCGACGTTGAAAGTTAACAGCGCGCCCGGAATGCTGTAGGTGTGTTTCTCGATTTCGTGCGCTCCCCGCAAGTCCAGCAGGATCAGACCGTCGTTCGAGCAGTCCGAAAGAAAGGCCAAGGATGCTGCGCTAATTAGTTCCACCCGGCCCTCGAAGCCCAGCGCGGCCAGAACTCCCGCAAGTTTGTTATTCCAACATTCTCGTAACCACCACATTTGTTTCTCCGGGTCAAGCCGCGCGTCGCTTTTGATTATTGGTCGATAGAGGTCCTTAGAATCGAGCGACAAAAACCAGGCTTCACATTTCATAGGATGCCCCGGCAGGCAACAAGTCGCGCCCTCCTTGATAGAATAATATTGATAGCGAATTCGGACATCTCCTCACACCCTTTCGAGCTGCAGGAAAGCTCGCACTTGAAGATCAAGATCGCCATGGACGAGGGACTTGTGAATCGCCCGCCACGGTGGGACTACGGTACTCCGCAAGTGGCTCAGGAAAGTGATCGTAAACACTTGCACGCGCCACGCGCGCGGCACGTTCAACCCAATGCTGCGATCGTGGGATTCTTCGGCAGCGCCTTCAACCACGGAGATCGTTTCGAAGTAACTGCGAGGACTCGTCAAGCTAAAAAAAAGACGGCGGGGCATCACGCCCCGCCGCTACACCTTTATGATCCACCTGCCCGCTAGCGATGTCCGTCGTCGTGCCCACGGCCATCATGCCCGCGGTCACCGTGTTCGCCTCCCGCATTCCCGCGTGGCGCTTCCTTTTGCGGATGCGCCTCTGGGTGCTCATTCCCTCGCGGCGCGGCTTCGTTGCGCTGTCGTTCCTGGGGTTGCGCATGCTGATTGCCTCGTTCCTTGGGCTGATTGCGAGGCGGCTGAAAATTCGGTCTATTGCCCCGGTTGTTCGGTTCATTGCGAGGCGTGACTTGGTTCGGCCGGTTTTCGCGATTGTTTGGCTCCTTGCGAGGCGGCTGAAAGTTCGGTCTATTGCCGCGGTTGTTCGGCTCATTGCGAGGCGCAACCTTATTCGGCCGGTTTTCGCGATTGTTCGGTTGCGGTTGATAGTTTTGGTGCGGTCGGTTTTCGTTCGCCGGCGGATGAAATTGGTTGCCGCTGCGGACTGCTCCCCGCCCTGAGAACTCGCCAGGCCGCTGCGTGGCGGCTATCGGCGGACGTCCATGATTATCCGAAAAATGCAGCGCCCGATTGTCGCGGGCTTCTGTGATGTGTCGTTCTTGATTAGCCGTGGGCCCTACGTGCCGCTCGCTGTCCCATCGGCGCTGTTCGCGCGTCGGCCGCATATTCACGCCATGTGGACCGCCGTTGTAGCTCACGCGCTCGCGCGTAACCACGCGGTAGTTACGATTGACGTACACGTTGTGGATCACGTTTACATTCACGTTCATCACTGCCCGGTTGTAGAAGAAGTGGCCACCGCGCCATTCGCCACCCACAAAGCCCGCCCCGAAGTATCCGTAACCGTAGTTAATTCCGCCGTAGTAGCCGACGTGCGGCCCCCAATAGCCCGGATGCCACAGATAAGCGCCGCTCTCGAAACCCCACCAGCCCGGTGTCCACAGGTATCCTGGTTCCGGTGCCAGAACCCACGTGCCGGGAACCCAGTAGTAGCCGTCATCACCGTAAGCCCAATAGCCCGGAGTCCAGATGTAACCAGCCCCTGGACATATCGGCTGTGCATACACCGGCAGCGCAGGTGGCCCGACCCGGACGGATATTCCAACTGCGACCTGCGCCGATGCTGGGCTCGGCAGAGCCGCAAAGCAAAGACCAAGAGCAATAACCAGGACCGGTAAGATATACGCTTTGCGCATGTCACACCCTCCAAAGTGAGCGGCTGGGCGCCCTGTACATTAGAACACTGGAACAGGCGAATAGTTGCAATGTATTGCAGCGCCGAAACTTGCGCGCCCGCAGCCTCCACAATAGTACGCGGAACCTGCGAGTATTTCAGGAAGAAAGCCTGGGGCGCCAGCCACTCTGTTTATTCAGGGATTTCGGTGCTCCGACCCGTAATTCCGACTTTCCTCGCCCCTGCCTAAAGCCACCAAATCCGCGAATACAAACCCGTCCCGCTCCACAACCTCGCCTGCTGTCACCGCGATGGGCGCCCGAAACATCGGCCCGGCGCACGCAAACGTGTGAAACTCGCCGTATTCGCCGCACGCGTCCACCGACGACGGCAGCTCCCCCAGCATTTCCGCGTTCCATTCGCGCCCAGCGAATGATTTGTCGAGGTTCCGTGGATCGATGCACGTGAGTCTGGCGCGCACTCCGCCCGCTATCATCTCCCCGGCAAGCTTTCGCGTGGGAATGCCCCACAACGGGAAAACCGGCGTCATTCCGCACTTCGCCAGATTTTCTTCTCGATAGCGCCGCACGTCCTCAAGGAACAAGTCCCCAAACACGACGTGCGTCACACCCTGGGCCCGCGCGTGGTTCATCGCCTCTTCCATCGCGCTCTCGTATTCCGCGTTAGTGCACGGCGACGGGATCGGAACTTTAATTAGAGGGAGCGCGGCGTTCTCAGCCTGTAATTCCAGCAACGACTCGCGTACCGCGTGCATCGCCACCCGATGATGCGTTCGATTTACAGTGGTGAGCAGCGCCACGATATCCAGATCGCTGCGTTGGCGTATCGCGTGAAGTGCCCACGCGCTGTCTTTGCCGGAGCTCCATGCCAGCCATGCTTTTGGGCGCGTATCTTTCATTCGTCCCGTCACTCAAACTCCGATTTAATTCGGTGCTGAATCTCGCATTTTTTCCGGGCCGCAAGAAACGCCGCAATTGATTCTCTATTCGGTTTCATCGTGAAGAACAGCGGCTACACGGCGGAGGATGCCGGCGTATTCGACGTCACGCGCAATACAAAGCACGTGATGTCGTCTTGCTGGCGCGCGTATCCCACGAAGTTGTTCACGTCGGTCATGATGCGCCGCAGTGTCTCTCCGGCCGAACCGGAAGCCGCGCTTTGAATCGACCCAAGCAGGCGCGCCTCGCCAAATTCCGCTCCCGAATCCTCCACCGCTTCCACGACTCCGTCCGTGAAAATCACCAGCACATCGCCCGGAAATAGCGGCGCGCGCCCGATCCGATAAATCGTCTCCGTATCCGAAAAAAGCGGCAGCCCGAATGGCGGACCGCCAACGCTCAACCGTTCAATCGCGCCCGAAGCACGCTGAAGAATTGGGTCGTTGTGGCCGGCATTAACGTACATCATCTCGTGCGTCGACAAATCTACTTGCGCCACAAACGCGGTAGTGAATCGACGGCCTTCCAGGCTGTGCGCCCGGCAATAACGGTCCAGGCCCGTGACGATCTCTGCCAGCGTGGCGGGCGTCGCCGCCAGCGCTCGCAAGCTGGCTTGGAAGGTAGCCATCAACAGCGCCGCAGGCACGCTCTTGCCGGCCACGTCTGCAACGGCCATCAGCAAGGGTGAAACACCGGATGGATTTGCGGACTGCGGGCGCGCGAATGCGTCATAGTAATCGCCAGCGACGGTGTTTTGCGGGCGCGTGGCGAACGCCATGTCCGCGCCCGCAACGCTGGGAGGATGGCTGGGAACCAGCCATTCCTGAATCTCGCGCGCGATTTCCAGGTCCCGCTTCATGGTGACGCGGTCCGCAAGCTCCATCGCCAGCAGAAGAAATAGCAGAACCACGCCAAGTATGCTGGTGTTAAAGCCGACTTCCGATGGGCCCTGCTTATACCGCACATTGAAAACCAAAAGGACAATCGCAACGAGCAATATCACCCGGCGAGACGGCGATAGCTTCATGAGCATCGCCAGAAACATCGCCCATACCGAGCGCATCAGTCTTCTGAACCGCGTCCGCCCGCGTCCCACCTCTTCCCAGTCCACGTCCGCGGAATAGAGCCGGTAGCTCGCCTTGGTCTCCGAAACGAACTGCCCCCAAAGCTGCTGAAGCTTCAAGCCTTCCGTAACCCGCTCCCAGAAGGCGCGCATCCGCCTGAATTTGCGTCCGCGTTTCGGTTCAGCGACTTGGACATTCGCGCCCACTAGCAGCGCATTATACGGCACTTAGCTACGGGCCGCAGTGAGCAGCGTCGCGGTCACGCTGGGACAGCGCTTAGCCCTGCGCGCCAGCCCGGCACGTCTCTTTAATTACATTAACTCATCCCCGCAACGGATGGCCGGTTGCGCCGCCTAGGCGCTGGTTGCGTAGCGCCCCGCCTCAGCACGGCAGCGTCCCCTGCCCATGTCTCAGCGCCCACTGGTAAGAAACGGCTTAGGATGTCCGAAAATCGCCATTGACTTTGCATCAATACCATGCTACCTTGGCTCGTTTTTACTGCCTGCTCCGCAGCAGCCGGGAGCAGCCAGGACGCTTTTGAAGCACTTATCGGCAGCGTACGCGGCCGGTGTCTGCAAAGCAGGCCGCGGAAGGGAGAAGCGATTCATGCCGCAGCTCACGCATCGGTTCAAAGGTCCGGTGCCAACTGCCCGCCGCAATGTGGGGCCCCCAAAGCGCCCCTGCGCTTTGGGGTGGGAGATCGACACACCCTGTCATTCTAAATCCCTCGTAACTCACAGAAAACAAACGGCGGGCCCACCTCCAGATCGACACAAATTCGCAGCTCTTCGCACCAACTCGAATTTCCCGAAAATCGTTCTCCGAGTTTCCCCGTTTGACACGCCGCGCGCCAGCGGGTTAGCCTCGGCGGGACGCGCGATGACTCTCCCCTCTGCCGCTCCCGGCGCAAGCGTCGATTCCAAAACCAGACCTGTGATCGAATTTCGCAGCGTTGAGTACCGACTGGCGGACGACAACGTTCTACTTAAGAATTTCCAGCTGGCAATCAAAACCGGCGAAACCATGGTGCTGTTGGGGCGCAGCGGCGCGGGGAAAACCACGGCGCTCAAATTAATAAATCGCCTGCTGGCGCCCAGCGCCGGTGAAGTTCGCGTCGATGGACGCACTACACTCGAATGGGATCCCATCGCACTGCGTCGCCATATCGGCTACGTCATTCAGGAAACTGGGCTATTCCCGCATTACACCGTGGAGCAAAATGTCAGCGTCACGCCTCGGCTCGATGGCTGGGAAAAGCCGAGAATCCGCCAGCGCGCCGAAGAATTGCTCGCGCTCGTCGGCCTCGATCCACGCGCGTATCTCGGCCGCTACCCGCATGAGCTTTCCGGTGGCCAGCGGCAGCGCGTGGGCCTCGCGCGCGCACTTGCAGCCGATCCGCCGATCCTGCTGATGGACGAGCCGTTCGGCGCTCTCGATCCGCTCACGCGCATGGAAGTGCGCAATGAGTTTCGAGATCTGCAAGCGCGACTAGGCAAGACCGTAGTGATTGTGACGCACGACATCGCCGAAGCCGTGGAGCTGGGCACGCGCATCGCTTTGATCGAGTCCGGCCAACTCCGAGGCGTTCACGCTTCAAGCACATTTCTGAAATCGGACGAACCGCTAGCAGCCGCCTTCGTTGCCCAGATCCGCGCGCTGGCCCCGGAAGGGACCGAAAGGCCCGGAAACCCCGAGAGGAGGGATACATGAGCCTGGCAGGTTATTTTGCAGCGCACGCCGGCGAAATCTTGCAGGCCACCGCCGAACACGTGTGGCTGACGGGAATCACCATGCTGCTGGCCGTAGCCATCGGAGTACCGCTCGGAATTCTCGTTGCACGCCGTCCGGCGCTTTCGAAGCCAATTCTCGGAAGCGCCAATATCGCTGAGACCATTCCCAGCCTTGCGCTTTTCGGATTTCTTCTGCCGCTTCCATGGCTTGGCCAACGTGGCGACCGCATCGCCATCGCCGCGCTTACTCTCTACGCGCTTCTGCCCATCATCCGCAACACAGCCGAGGGAATCAAAGGAGTCGATCCAGCCGTTCGCGAAGCGGCGCTCGGCATGGGTATGACTGAGGGCCAAATCCTTCGGCGCGTTGAAATGCCTCTCGCTTTTCCGATGATGCTGGCGGGTATTCGAGTCGCCACCGTGTGGACGATCGGTATCGCGACGATTGCCGCCGCAGTCGGCGCCGGCGGCCTGGGCGAGTACATCTTTCGCGGCCTGGCCATGGTCGATAATGATGTGATCCTGGCTGGTGCCATTCCCGCGGCCCTGCTGGCGCTAATCGCCGACGTGCTGCTCGGACTGATCGAGCGCCGGGCGCGACCCGAAACTCGAAAAACGCCGCGCCAGCGAATTTCGTGGTCCGGCGCGGGAGCCGCGGCGAAGCTCTGCGTGATACTAGTCGCCCTGGTTGCCGCTACGTTTGCCACTGGCTGCGGCGGAACAGACGCAAATACGATTGTCGTAGGCTCGAAGAATTTCCCCGAGCAGGCGCTGCTGGGCGAAATCGTCGCGCAAGAAATCGAAGCGCACACTGACCTGCATGTGGTTCGCAAATTCTATCTGGCGGGGACATTTATTTGCCAGCAGGCTTTGCTCGCTGGGCGAATCGACACGTACGTGGAATACACCGGGACCGCGCTTACGGCAGTCCTAAAAGATCCCATCGAGCATGATCCCACGGCGGTCTTTTCGAAAGTGCAGCGGGAGTATCAGCAGCGATTTAAGCTGGCCGTGCTTCCTTCGCTCGGCTTCAACAACACGTTCGCCATTGTGATTCGCGGCCAGGACGCCCGGCGTCTTCACCTCACAACAATTT
>JBOGNC010000054.1:0-19105 GCA_050747045.1 Candidatus Acidiferrales bacterium
ATCGACCACATTCAGTCGAGCTGGCTCACGCCGGGCATTAAAGTCTGCCAAGTGGGCCTGCAGTTCGGCGCGGATGATGTCGGAAGCATCTTGATCGAGGAAAATGTGGTCTACGCGGCAGGTGTTCGCAACCGCACGAACGAAGAAGAATTGCGCCGCATTATTTCCGACGCGGGCTACATTCCCGCGCAGCGCGATACGCTTTATCGCTCCTACGCTCTGAAGCCTCAGCAGCCGGCCTGAACGATTGTCGCACCGGAAAGCTAAACTTCATTTCCGCAAACGGTGGATTCCGATGCTCTATTTCTGCTTGTGCCGGAGACGAACTTCGAGGGATACCTCGCTGCCGTCCGCAAGTTCTGGTTGGTCGAGCGGTACAAACACTCCTCGCTCGAATCGCGCGCGAATCCGCTGTGGTTTTGCCGACGCCCTCGATGCAGTAGGGGTAGCTTCCGTTGCGCGCCGGGCCGAGTCCACAGCCGCCAGTGGCGAAGTGATCGGCCCCCCGGAGTCAAGCGCAGCATTTGCCAGGGCGTCGGCATCGCGATTCATCTCCCGGCGAACATGCTCGATGGTGAAATAAGTCAGGTGCCGGGTAAGCTTCATCGCCCGCTCGTGCAACGGCTTTAGATCCGGGCTTTTTACTTTGTAGCGCCCCTGCATCTGCCGCACCAGCAATTCGGAGTCGCTGCGAATCCGAAGGGCTTTTATTCCGCTGCCAGCCGCGTAATCGAGTGCCGCAAGCAGCGCGTAATATTCGGCCACGTTATTCGTGTCGCGACCGAGTCTCTTGCCCAATTCCAAAATTACGTTTCCATTCGGATCGCGCATGACCACCGCGTACGCAGCCGGCCCCGGATTGCCCCGCGATGCTCCGTCGACGTTCGCCACGTATACCCCGGCTGGCGGCCCGGCCGGCGCATCCGTAAAAAGACGCGCGCTTTCTGAGGGATGCTTCGGTAATCGCATCATGAGAAAAAAACACCAGGGAAGTTCGGGGAGATGCTTCGAGATCTCTTATTGTTCACGGGAAGAAGGCGCCGCCGCACCGTGCTCTGCCGACCTCACGGCTGTTGCGCTGGATTGTTCCGGCTCGATGTAGTAAAGAATTCGCGTGCAAGTCTCGCAGTGGAACATCTCATCGCTGGCCCGCCGCCTCATCTCCTGAAACACGTGCGGCCTGACGCGCATTCCGCACGCGCTGCATTTCTCGTCGCGGACTTCCGCCAGCGAGATGCCATTGTGCTTTTTCGCAATTCGCTCGTAGTGGTCGAGCAGGTTTTCAGGGATTTCGGCGACCACTCGCGCTCGTTCGGCCATCAGCTCCGCGAGTTCCTTTTCCGTTGTGGCCCTGTCTGTTTCGATTTTTGCGCGCGCCCCGCGAGCGACCTCTTCCACTTCTTTCAGCGATTTCTCGGCAGCCTTCACCCGCCGGTCGTATTCTTCGGCCGCCACCATTTGTTCCAGCAGCCGGTCTTCGGCTTTCGCTATTTCTGCCTCTGCCGTCTGCACTTCATGCTGCAGCGCTTTGTACGCCTCGTTGGTTTTTACCTGCGCCGTCTGATCCTTATACTTGCGAACGCGCTCCTTCCACTGCTCCACGTCCAACTCGTATTTTTTGCGGTCTCTGATCGTATTCAACTGCGCGGCCTTGCTGGTATCCAGTTCGCTTTTAGCTCCCGTTACGCGCGCCTCCACCTCAGCGAGTTTCTTGGGGAAAGTAGCCAGCTGCTCCCGCACCTCTCGCAGCTGCGAATCCACATTCTGCAGGCCGAGAAGATCCTGGAGGGTTTTTTGCACAACGCGGCCATTCTAACACAGGCCCGTCCGGCGCCAGCTGCCGTCGGCAGGCAGCCAACTCGCTGGCGGCGTCGATCACGGTGAACTACAGATGATCGTTCAGAAATGTAATCGTGCGATGCCAAGCGTCCGCCTGCGCTTCGGCATCCGCCTGCGCGCTTCCGCCAAAAGAGAATCTGGCGCCACGCAAATGTTCGTGCCTGCTATCGCGCGCCGTTGTGGGTAGGTGCGGATAGCGAAGCAAGTGACCTGCGGACGGATAGTGATGGTATTCCACGGCATGAGCGAAATTGTGTTCTTTCAGCCGCGCCGCAATCGCTTCGGCCATCTGCTTCGCGGGCCACACATGGTCGTCTCCGCCTGAAATCAATTGAAGCGGTCCGCCAATTTGTTCCACGGGAATGGCCGCCTGCTTCACTGCGTCCGTGTTTCGCAGTCCGTTGCGAAAAAGATTCCGGAACATCACCGGTCTCTTCATCGCCACTACCGGGACGGCCGAACGCCACATAAAGCTCCGCAGCGGCAGCGGAGCGGACGTGATTGGTTCGCCGCGCCACGTCCAAGCGGGAATAGTTTCGCCCGTGGCCTTGTCGCGCCCGCCTGAATCCCACGCCACGGAACTTGGGGCGTACGCCACCACGGCGCGAATTCTGTTGATGCGCGTGGCGGCCAGGAGCGCAAGTTCCGATCCGCGCGATACGCCCAGCACTCCAATGCGCCGCGCATCGATCTCCGGTTGCTCCGCAAGCCACTCCAGCGCGGATTCGATGTATTCGAGCGGTATACGGTGCAACCACGCAGGGAGCGGCGGAACGCCGAAATACGCCAGCGCCAGAGTCGCAAATCCATGCCGCGACAGCACCGCCGCCTTATCCACGTCGAATCCGCCGCCCGATCCGCTAAGCACAATTACCGCCGGAAGTCTGGCGCTCGTTCGGTTTCCCGAGGGTGGCAGAAAAAGCCGCCCCACGTGTCCTCTCGTTGCAAGAGACTTGGCTTGGGCCGTTGTTTCAAACCTGTTGCTGTTGTGAATCACCACATCGCGCACTGTTGTGCCGTGCGCGCGGAAGCTCCGCTCCATTCGTCCGCACACGATTAATGAGCGGTCCAGCTCCGCTTCGAGCATCACCGAATGCGGCATCGAATCGCGCTTGGTGAACGTCGCTCGCGCGCCCGCCCTGTCGCTTTCGCCCCCGTCCGCAAGCCGCATCGACCAGAAAAGCCCCATCGACGAGATGCCGCGGTACGTTCCTCCGGTTGACTCCTGCGTGCTCAGATCCACTTCTCCGCGCGCGTCGGCGCGGAAATGCGCATCCGAACTCCAACGGCGGTTCTCGTCATCTTGGGTGGTGGCGTGGATACGGACTTTTTGACGCGGCGCCAATCCGCTAAGTCGGATGCGCACATCCTCATCGATAAACGCCCCGTGCGGCGGCACGTCAAATCGTATATTACCTTCGTGCGGTGGACGGAAGGGAAGTTCGGAACTGTACATGATCCACGCTGCCTTATACCACATAGTAAGGTACAGCGGACTACGAAAATATTGCTTTTATATTAGGAATCGATTTCGCGCCACAATCGCGTTAGGGCAACGCGGTTGGACGATACGGACAAGCGGAACGCTCTTCCTAGGGCGCAGCTTGTATCTCCATCGTTTGGTCGATCGAGTAATTCGTGCATTTCGGCTTCGTATAAGCAGGGCAGTGCGCCACGGCCTGGAAACGGTCTGTCGATGCGTTCACGTCGTAGGTATAACCGTCTCGCCCCGATTTTCGCAGACTCATCGCGCCGCTCGAAACTAGGTCATCCATTGATGCGTACGAGCCGTGTTGCGCCTGGTAGAGCTGTTCTGCTTGCCCGATCGAAAGTAGGTCGCTTTTGATGCCCACCACGTCGATGGTCTGCGCCGGAGTGGATGCGCCGCTCACCGCCGTCGATTTCTCGAAGTAAAATTTGTATGTGAGTGCCGCGATCAGCGCTACGATCAAAAGACCTGCTAGGCTTCCCAGTCCTCGCATAACCACCTCGCTCAGCATAGCGCAATAGACGGCTCAAACCTGGAGCTCACCTTAATCAAACCACGTCCTGCAGAAAGCGTCCAACTCGGTGCGAAACGCAGTTCGTAACATGCAACGTGACTGCGGCATCTGAGCCTCTCCGATCGATGCTTGTAGTGAATGATGCTTGTAGTGAATTATGATGGGTTGTCGCGTTTTGGCGTGAAGCACTGGAGGACATACAGCATGTCGCGTTCCTCAAGAATAATTGCTCTAGCCGTTATCACATTCCTCGGCGTTCTACTTCTGCCGATTCTGCCACTCGGCCTGCACGCTACCGCCTCCGCTCAGGAAAACACCGACGTGCTTCGCGCCACCCTGCCCAATGGCCTGCGCGTGATCATCGTTCGCGATCCACTCGCGCCCGTGGTCACCGCCGTGATCAATTACAAAGTCGGTTCCGACGAAGCCCCCGCCGGTTTTCCCGGCATGGCGCATGCCCAGGAACACATGATGTTCCGCGGCAGCCCGAATCTTTCTGCCGATCAATTGGCGGAGATCACCGCCGCGATGGGCGGCGACTTCGATGCCGACACGCAAAATACCGTCACGCAGTACTTCTTCACGGTTCCCGCTGAGGATTTGAGCGTTGCTCTGCGCGTGCAAGCGTTGCGCATGTCTGGCGTGGACGATTCCGCGGCGCAATGGGACAAGGAGCGGGGCGCGATCGAGCAGGAGGTGGCCTCCGATCTCTCCAACCCCATTTACGTATTCGAAAAAGAATTGCTCGCCAAGATGTTCGCGGATACTCCTTACGAACACGATGCCCTCGGAACTCGCCCCTCTTTTGACAAAACCACAGCCGAGATGCTGCACAATTTCTACTCGACCTGGTACGCGCCGAACAACGCTGTGTACCTCATTGTTGGCGACGTGAATCCGTCCGCTGTCATGGCGCAGGTGAAAGAGCTTTTCGGAAAGATTCCGGCAAAAAAGCTTCCTCCGCGCCCCGCAGTAAAGTTGCAGCCGGTGAAACCCACCACTTTGAATCTCACCACCGATTTTCCGTTCGGCGTCGCGGCCGTGTCGTTCCGCATGCCGGGCATGGACAGTCCTGACTATGCCGCTGCTCAGGTGCTCTCCGACGTACTCAATAGCGAGCGCGGTTCTCTTTATGCGCTAGTGCCCGATGGAAAAGCGCTCTTCGCGGAGTTCGCTGCATTCAGCGATCTGCCAAAGGCTGATCTGGGGGTGGCGCTTGCGGGTTACCCGAAAGGTGGCGATGGGTCCGCGTTGATTCAGGATATTCAGAAAATACTAGCGGACGACGTGAAGAGCGGCATCCCGGCTGATTTGGTCGAAGCAGCAAAGGCCCACGAAGTGGCTGATGCGGAGTTCCGCCGCAATTCCATCTCCGGACTGGCCTTCGAATGGTCTAACGCAGTCGCTGTCGAAGGAAGAAATTCGCCGCAGGACGATATCGACGCGATTCGCAAAGTCACTCCGGCGGACGTGAATCGAGTGGCCGCCGAATATCTGCAGCCAGACCACGCGATTTTGTCGGTGCTTACCCCCGAACAATCAGGCAAGCCCATTTCCCAGAAATCCTATGGAGGTCAGGAATCTTTCGCGCCGGCGGAAGTGAAGCCTGTCGCGCTGCCCAAATGGGCTTCGTCCGCGCTCGCGCGGCTCGCTATTCCTAAGATGCCCGTGCATCCGGTCGAATCGATGCTTTCCAACGGAATCAAACTGATCGTCGTTCCCGAACACGTGAGCCAGACGATCAGCGTCTTCGGCGGAATCCGGACTAACGCGGACATGCAACAGCCGGAGAGCCAGCAAGGCGTGTCGGATGTCTTAGGCCAGCTCTTCGACTACGGCAGCACCACTCTCGACCGCATCGCCTATCAAAAGGCGCTCGACGATATCGCCGCCCACGAATCCGGCGGCACCAGCTTCTCGTTGCAGGTTCTGCCGGAGCATTTCGACCGTGGCGTGCAATTGCTGGCCGAAAACGAACTGCATCCGGCCATGCCGCCGCAAGCGTTCAAGATCGTGCAGATGCAAACCGCGCGAAGCGTTGCAGGCGAATTGGAAAGTCCGGGATTTTTGCAGGAACTGGCTCTGGATAAGGCGCTCTTTCCCCCAACGGATCCGGCCAGCCGTCACGCCACGCCGCAAAGCGTGGGAGCGCTCACGCTTGCTGACGTGCATAAATACTACGACAACGCCTATCGCCCCGATCTATCCACTATCGTGGTGATTGGCGATGTTTCTCCGCGCGAAGCCAAATCGGAGATCGAAAAATATTTCGGCAGCTGGAAAGCGATTGGGCCAAAGCCGGACACCGACTATCCAACCGTGCCGAAAAATAAACCCTCCAACAATGTGGTGCCCGATAAGAGCAGGGTGCAGGACCAAGTGAATCTGGCCGAAACGGTTGAGCTAAACCGGTTCAGCCCGGAATATTACGCCCTGGAGCTCGGCAACCACGTTCTCGGCGGCGGGTTTTATGCCACTCGCCTCTACCGAGACCTGCGCATGAATGGAGGCCTGGTATATTCCGTCAATTCCCGTTTCGAGTTCGGACGCACGCGAACTGTTTACAGCGTCACTTACGCATGCGATCCGCCCAACGTGACTAAGGCGCGCGCGATCGTAGTTGATAATTTGCGCGCCATGCAGAAGCAGCCGGTTACACCGGATGAACTGCGGCAGGCCAAAGCTCTGTTGTTGCGCGAGATGCCGCTTGCCGAAGGCAGCGTCAGTAGCATCGCCAGTGGGTTACTTTCGCGCTCGCTCATAGGTCTGCCGTTGGATGAGCCAGAGATCGCCGCAAAGCAGTACGTCCAGCTCAACGCTTCTGACGTTGAAGCGGCCTTCGCCAAGTGGGTTCGTCCCGACGATCTGGTGCAAATTGTGCTCGGTCCGAATCCACAGTAGCCCAGAGTAACGGACCCGTGCGGCCGATTGACGCGTTATTTGACGGTCAGGATCACCTTGCCCAGGTTTTTCCGCTCTTGCACGTATTGGTGAGCTGCCGAGGCCTGCTCAAGTGGGAATGTCTTTGAGATCATCGGCTTGATTTTTCCTGCGCCGTAAAGACGGAAAATCTCGTTCAATTCGGCGTGTAGGTGGTCACCTCGCGAACGCGCGTGGGCCAGATTCACGCCGACAACGGATGCACCCTTTTTCATCAAATCGAGGGGATTGAATCGTGGCGTCTGCATCAGCGCCTTCGCGCCGCGTATACGCCCCTGCTTTCCGTCCGGACTAGCCGCTGCCGAAAAACCGTAAGCCACCAGCCGGCCCATGGGCGCGAGGCATTCGTAACTTCGCCTCCAGGATTGTCCGCCAATCGGGTCCATCACCATGTCTACGCCTCCCGGCGCGTATTTGGCGATCACTTCGACGAAGTCCGATTTTTCGTAATCGATGGCGTGTTGCACGCCGATTTTGCGGATATATTCCTGCTTTGTCGGGCCAGCGGTGCCGAATACAAAAAGGCTTCGCGCGCGCGCCAGTTGCACTGCGGCCGTTCCGACTCCACCTGCGGCGCTATGAATCAAAATCCGCTCGCCCGGTTGCATATTGCCTTGCGTGATGATCGCTTGATACGCGGTCAGGTAATTTGAGGGTATCGCCGCGCCATCGTTGAAACCCATTCCCGCGGGCAGGCGATAGACATACGCGGTTGGCACCGCAACCCACTCGGCGTATGCCTTGAAGTCTGTCAACGCGACGACCGCATCGCCCGAACGCAGACTCTCGCCCTGTTCTTGTGCGCCTCCCTCCGCTGCTTTTTCCACCACTCCGGCAACTTCCAGTCCCGGGATGAAGGGCGGCTTCGGCGCATCGGGATAGAGTCCCATTCGCTGCAATAGGTCGGCGAAGTTCACTCCGATTGCCTTCACGCGGATCAGCGCTTCGCCTGGTTTCGGCTGTGGGTCGGGCGCCTGTTGCACTTCGAGAACGCCGGGCGGCCCATACCTCCGTACGACCAGAGCACGCATCTAAGCCTCCTTCCGCCGGATTTCCGGATATGTTACCGCTGGCTGTTTTCGGGCCGGAACGAAACAACCGACGGGGTTTTCGTTTGGATTCGGTGGCATCCTATCTTAAACTGATGAGCCTTACGCCAAGATGAAATCTGAAACAAGATCGAAAGTCTTTTCTGTAGGTGTGGCCATTCTTGCCGCCGCGTGGGTTTGCGTGGCGGCCAACTCGCCCTCGCAGCAAGCCACGTCCGCAGTCCTTACCGCGATGCAGGTCGAGCTGAATCAGACGTTCCCAGTCCTTTCCAAGGCTGATCCGCCTGCCTACTTCATCAGCTACACCATTGACGACCGGCAAGAAGCGCAAGTTTCTGGTTCCAACGGCGCGTTGCTTAATAGTTCGCAGGATCGGGCGCGATGGCTGCAAGTGCAGACACGCGTGGGGAGCTATCAGCTCGACGACACGCACTATATTCCCGGCCAGCAGCCAAGCTGGACGAGCCCTGGCACCGACGTGGTGCTGGATAACGACGTGCCCGTGCTGCGCCGCGAGATTTGGCGCGAGACGGACCGGCAGTATCGCGCCGCAGTACAGGCGCTGATTAAAGTTCGCACCAGCCAGCAAGTTCAAGTGCAGACGGTCGAAGGCGCGGCGCCGGATTTTTCGCATGAGGAGCCGCACACATCGATCAGCGCGCCCGTGGAAATTCAAGTGGACCGAAAACCGTGGGAAGCGCGCGTGCGAAAATACACGGCGGCCTTCAGCGCCTCGCCAGCCGTTTTGAACTCGATTGCCACCTTCACCGCCGATTCCACCAACCAATACCAAGTGAATTCGGAAGGTACGAAACTCGCGTTCGGATTGGTGCATTACCGGCTGGAGCTTTACGTTCAAAGCAAAGCTCCGGATGGAATGGATATCGACCGGTATGCGAACTTCGACTGGCGCGATCCCGGCAAGGCTCCCACCGATAAAGAAGTGATGGCCAGCATTCGCACCATGATTCAGGAGACGCAGGGGCTCGACAAGGCGCCGCTCGTCGATCCGTATGCAGGGCCCGCGCTGCTCACCGGTCGCGCTGCAGCGGTCTATTTCCACGAGGTTTTTGGCCACCGCTCTGAAGGCTTCCGCCAGAAAGAAATCACCGAGGGCCAGACGTTCACCAGCAAAATCGGCCAGCAGATTCTTCCCGCGTTCCTCTCGATCAAGGACGACCCCACGGAAAAATCGCTCAACGGGCAAATGCTGCTTGGATACTACCCGTACGACGACGAAGGCATGCCCGCAGAGGACGTTCAACTGATCGACCATGGCGTGCTAAAGACATTTCTCATGTCGCGTTCACCGCTGGTGGGCATTCCGCATTCGAATGGCCACGGACGCCGCCAACTCGGGTACGCTCCTGTGTCGCGCCAAGGGAATTTGATCATCACCAGTTCCCACGCCGTGACCAACCAGCAACTGCGCGCCAAGCTGATCGATCTGATCAAGGAACAACACAAGCCATTCGGCCTGCTGATCGACGATATTGCCGGAGGCTTTACATTCACCGGACGCAGCAACCCGCAAGCATTCCAAGTGCTGCCGCTGGTGGTGTACAAAGTGTTTCCGGATGGGCGCCCAGACGAACTGGTGCGCGGCGTGAATATTGTCGGCACGCCTCTGGTATCGCTGACGAAAATTGTGGCCACCGGCGATAAGGAAGAAATTTTCAACGGGTATTGCGGCGCGGAATCCGGCTCCGTGCCCGTTTCAGCTGTCGCTCCTGAAATTCTGATCTCCGAACTGGAAGTGCAGAAGAAGGAAACGTCCACTGACCGGCCGCCAATCCTGCCGCCTCCCTTGCACGATCCGGAAGCGAAGGGAGCGGGCCAGTGAACAAATTCCTGAACGGGGCGATTGCCACAGCGATTCTTATGGTCATTGCGGCGGTGCCGGCGCTGGCGCAAGCGCCGGTGCCGGATAGCGTAAAAGACCTCACGCTGCACGCCATGCACGACGAAATGGAGCGGGCCCGCGAACGGTTGGTGCTGCCGGACGCTGACAAGCCCTTCTTTATTCAATACCGGCTGCTCGATCTGGATATCCGCTCGATTTCGGCATCGTTCGGTGCGCTTCTTTCCGATTCCGTTTCCAAAAGCCGCTTCATGAGCGTGGACGTGCGGGTAGGCGACTATCACCTGGACAGCTCGAATTTCATCAGCGACGACGGCTTTCACGGTTTTCTCGGTTCCACGGGGCAGGTAGGCATCGACCGGGATTACAACTCGCTGCGTCAGGATTTGTGGCTGGCCACCGATCAGGCGTACAAAGCGGCGCTCACGCAGATGTCGTTGAAGCAGGCGTTTCTGCGCAGCCTGACCAAGCCGCCGGAAATCGACGATTTTTCGCAAGTCACTCCGCTGGTGAAGATCGACCCGCGCATCGAACCGGATTGGACTTCGCGGAATTGGGACGATGAAGCGCGCACGGCGTCTTCGGTCCTTACGAGATTTCCCGACCTGTATGGCGCGCGCGTCCACTACTACCTGATTTACGCCACCACCTACCTGATGACGAGCGAAGGAACCACCATTCGCACGTCGCGTTCGCTGGCGGCGATAGAAGCGGCGATGGGGGCGAACGCAGCCGACGGCATGCCGCTGCACAATTTCTACGCTGTTTACACGGATGCTCCCGCCGGACTGCCCGATGCAGCCGCGGTTTCGCAGGCGCTTTCGCAGGCGGCCACGCAATTGATGGCAGTGCGCTCGGCACCGCTGGTCACGGACTACACCGGCCCGGTGCTTTTCGATCCGCAGGCTGCAGGGTCTCTGCTGGCGCAGATTCTGGAGCCGTCGCTTTCGGGCGCGCGTCCGCCGCTTTCGGCCACCGAGGATTACGACACGTTCATGCAACGTTTTGGCGGTCGCAGCGAGTGGACGGGCCGTGTGGGCCAGCGCGTGTTGCCCGCCACTGTATCGCTGGTTGACGATCCCACGCTTTCTTCGTTCAATGGCCAGCCGCTGCTGGGAAATTATGCGATTGATGATGAAGGCGTGCCCGTGCGCCGCGTCTCGATCGTGGAAAATGGAATGTTGCGCGATTTGCTCATGTCCAGGCGACCCGGTCCGAATTTCGAAATTTCCAACGGGCATGCGCGTTCGGCTCTTTTGAGCAATCCGCAGCCGTTGAGCAGCAACTTGTTTTTCCAGGCCAGCAACGAGCTGAGTCCGGACGACCTGCGAAAAAAATTTCTGGCCTCGTGCAAAGACGACGGGCTGCCGTGGTGCCTGGAAGTGACGCGGATGGACGATCCGGCGATTTCGTCGCTGAACCAGCAGGATTTTTCTGATTTCGTTGGAGAGCTTGGCGGCGACATCGCCAGTGGTGCGCGCGTGCCGCTGCTCCTCTACCGGGTGTACGTTTCCGATGGCCATGAAGAGCCGGTTCGCGGCGGAGTGCTCGAAGGGCTGAACATGCGCGTTCTGCGCGACATCCTCGGAGTGGGCAACGATCCCGCTGTTTACAGCTACATGCAAAATCCGCAGGGCGGACTGGCAGGCACGGCGCTCGGTTCGTTCGGTTCGGCGGAAAGTGACGGGGGAATTCCGAGCAGCATCGTAGCGCCGTCGCTGCTGCTGGATGAGATCGACGTCCGAGGATTCCATGGCGAGCCGCGCCGGTTGCCGCTGGTGCCCGCCCCACCACTGAAATAGCGACCGAAGTTGGTCTAATTTTCTCCTCAATCTTTGATACGGGACGTTCCGGGTAGACCTGGTCCCCACCGTTTCTTTTCTGTGACTTACCCGTGCTTCTACTCGAGTGACAGTTCCGGGTAGAGTGCCGCCGTGCACGACCGCGCTGAACGCTAGAGCGACGGCCTCCGATGCGCCGGGGTGATCGATGCTTTGAACTCTGTCTGCGCCGGATTTTGCGGCCGCAAATATCACAATTCGACCGTATCAGAACGCGCTAGCAACTTTCTACTGGCCGCAGGTACAGCGTGAAGTACAGGTCACCGGGGCCTGTATTTCCCCTCTCGGGTTTATGCGGCGAACGATGGTGCTGGACCGCTGTAGAAGCAGTGGTTGAAATCACGCAGGTGGTGGTGGAGCGCGGCCAAGCCGAGCTGCTTACAAGTGCTAGCAAAGCCCTTCCATCATTATTCTATCTCCTTGCGGATCTGTTGCTTAGGGCAGAAATAGCGATCGCGTTTTGTTTGGCATCGCCCGTGCCATATTTCGTCCCGAATGGAACGAGAACGGCAAACCCGGTAGGGAGGTCGAACGATGCGAACTCTAAAATACGCCGCAATAGCGGGGATTCTGATGATCGCAGCGGCTGGAATGACGGCGCGGACAGCCAGCGCACAGGTGAGCGTGGCGGTGGGCATCGGCGCGGGACCCGCGTATGTGGGGATAGCGCCGGTGTGCGACTATGGCTACTACTCGTACGCGCCGTATGCTTGCGCGCCGTATGGCTACTACGGGCCGGAATGGTTTGACGGCGGCGTCTTCATCGGCGCGGGGCCTTGGTTCCGCGGATTCTATGGACCGGCGTTCTACGGCGGTGCTTTTGCATTCCGAGATCCGGCGTGGGTCTATTTCCATGACCATGAGGGATGGCGCAATTTTCGTGGCGGCGACCGGTGGCGCGACTATGGAGGCCATGACGGTGGATGGAGAGGCTTCCACGCCAACGATCATCGGGATTTTCGCGGCGGGGACTTTCATGGCAACGCGGTGGTGCACGGCGGAGAAAGGTTCCACAGCTTCAAGGGCAATGGGAACTTTCACGGAGCGGCCAATGTTCGCGGCGATAAAGGGTTCCGGAGCTCCCATGGCAACGGCAATGTCCGTGGGCCGCAGAGAGGCTTCCATGGAAACGCCGGCGTCCGAGGCAACGCTCGATTCCGCGGAGATAATGGCGGCTTTCACGGAAACGCCGCTACCCGCAGAAATGGCGGAATTCACGGCAACAGCAGTTTCCACGGTGGCGGCAGGTCCGACCATGGTGGCAGGTCCCATGATGGCGGAGGATCTCACGGACGAGGCGGTCATGGAGGACGCCGGTAACAACTTTTTTAAACAAGCGGACGCATCTAGACGGCCGGTGGCGAGAGCTGCCGGCCGTCTTTCGTTTTGGCCTTCGGGTACTTCAAAACGTAAATCGCCCCTGCAGTTCGATGGTGCGGCCGCTGAGTCCGCCGTTGCTAAAATCGGCAAGCCCAAAATTCGGGTTGGGGATGGGGGTGCAGACTTGGGGCGTACCTGAGCAATTCTGTGCCACGCTGATCTTTGTTGAGTTGCTGCCGAAGGTGAAGGGCGCGAGATTCAGTTTGTTAAAAAGGTTGAATACGTTCATGCGCAGCTCGATCTTTGCTCCCTCGCCGATGAATCTTGCCGCAGGCAGCCCGAAGCTCTTGGCGAGGCTCAAGTCGATATCGCTAAAGCGGGGACCGCGGAAGCTGTTACGGCCTATACCGGGGAAATCGGGGGTGCTTCCCGAGGTCTGGAGGGTGAAATAGCTTGCCGACGGGTTTGGAAATACACCCGAGGCCGGCGGGAGAAAAGCGTCTGTGCCGTGGCGGCCGGTGAGCGCGCCACCGAGATACTGAATTGGCCGGATCGGACAGAGACTGCCAGCACCGAGGACAGGGCAAAGGTTGGTGGCCACGGGAGTCCAAGGGAACCCCGAATGGAAGGTGAAAATGGGGCTGAGTTCCCAGCCGCCCGCCAATTTCCCAACCCAGGTGTTCTGGTTGCGGAACACCGGCAGATCCCAGACAGCATATGCCGTGACGTAGTGCGTGGCGTCGTAATCCGAAGGACCACGTTCCGTAGCCAAATCGATCGGATACGTCTCGTTGGTCGTAGAGCCAGGGCCTTCGGCGGATACATCGTCAATGGACTTGCTATAGGTGTACGCAAAGTTGAGCAAAAGCCCGCGCGAAAACTGGTGCTGCAAACGGAAGTTCAAAGAGTTGTAGTCAGCCGTGGTATCTGGCGTGAAATCGTAGACGTTATTCACGGGTGCCTGGGTTCCCGAGGGAGTCGAGTAGAAATAGATCAGATTCTTGATGCGCAGCAGGTCGTGGCTGCTGCTGCCCACGTAACCGAGCGTTGCGATCCATCGCGCCGGAAGCGCGTATTGCACTTGCAGCGAATACAGGTAGACGTACGGGATGGGCATGTTCTGCGGGTTTGCGTAGACGTCTGGCGCGCTAAAGCCTGGCGGGAAGCTGGAGGGTAGATTGGTGGCCGGGTTAATCGGCGTGATCAGCGCGAGGTTCGGCGGATAGCTGAAAGGCGAATTGCTGGCGCCTAGCGTGTAGGAGATTTCTCCGTTGACGAAGGGACTCGACGGAGTGCCGCAGCAAATGCCGTAGTTGGCGGCGAGCGGCGGATTGTTTCGCGTGTTCTCGAAAGTTACATCGTCGAATCGATTGAAGGCGATTCCAAAGCCGCCGCGAACCACCGCTTTGCTCTGAAGCGCTGACGGACTCCAAGCGAAGCCGAGGCGCGGGCCGAAGTTACGCCAAGTGGTATTCCACATCTGCTTGGGAAGGACTGCGCGCGCCTCCACCAGCCCAAGAGCTGGGTCGGACCCGGGAATAATGTTTTCCAAGTGGCCTTTCGCTTCGGTTGGGGGACCGAAGTAATCCCAGCGCAGGCCGAGATTTATGGTGAAGTTCGGGCGGAATTTCCAGTCGTCCTGAATGAAGAACGAGAGGTCGGTAGAGCGAAAGTAGGTGGGTTTGGTGGTCTCCGGCCCTCCGGTGGAGGGATTCACGGCGATTTGCTCGAAAATCGGCGCACCGTTGGCAAAATCCCAAGGCTGCTGGAAAACGTAGTCTGGGCGGGAGCCTCCGCTCTCGAGGCTGTTGTCTTGCAAGCGGTCGCCCTCGAACCCGATTCTGGTTGCATGGTTCCCGTGCACAAGGGACACCATGTCGCGCCAAGCGAAGGTGTTTTGGCCGAAATCGCCGGGAGTTGTGTCGCCCTGACCAGCGCCAAATTTGAGCCGTTGGCCGCCGGGCAGTGGAAGTCCCTGAATCTCGGTTCGCGGGATGCCCCAGTTGACGCTGGGGTCGGAAGTAAACTCGTTGTATGCGAAGCGCGTGAAGTTGAAGCGGAGTTGGTTCAACATTGTCGGCGAAATCGTCGAGACCCAGGATAAGAACCCGGAAGGGCTGGATCGCTTGTCTAAGATGTCGGCCATCGGTCTTCCCTGTGCGTCGCTATCGGACGTGAGCACGTTCAGATACGTAAGAAACGTGCTCGCTGAAAATGCATTGTTCCCGCGCACGTAGTCTACGCGGGCGTTGTACTGATTGCCGAGATTGTGTCCGGGCAGGAGCAGATCGGCGAAATCCAAGTCGGGAACGCCGTCCAGTCCTCCACCGGCGTTTTGATTCGAGCTCGGTAAGTATGTTCCATAGGTGCCCCCGGGGGAACCGATGTCAATGCCGCCCGGAACGACGGCACATGGCTGGCTGGCGGCGATCCACAGGGTGCAATCGGTGGGAAGCAGCGTCACAATTCGAGGCGCGACGCCAGGCGCGGAAAGTGTGGCTGCAACGGGAGTATTCGGCCGGCCAGCAATCAAAGTCTGGCGAAGCTCCGGAGTTTCGACCCACTGATTGGACACACTGGCCGAGTGATCCCGCAAACCTTCGTAATTGAAAAAGAAGAAGAGCTTATTGTGAATAATGGGCCCGCCGAGATTTCCGCCGAATTGGCGGAAGGCGTCGTTGTTGCGCGCAGTTGTGCGCAGCGAGGTAGTTGGGTCAAATCCGTTGTAGCGGTTGTATGCGTTGAAACCTGGGTTCTCGTATTGAAAGAAGCCGCCGCCATGAAAGGTATTTGTGCCGCTTTTTGTGACGACCTTGATGTGGGCGCCGGAGTTGCGGCCGTCGGAGGCGTCGTAATCGTTCGAGATGACGGTGATTTCTTGCACGGAATCGGGGCTGGGCGTGACCAGAGCGGCGCCACCCCAGACGAGGCTGTTCACGCTGACTCCATCGACGAGATAGGAATTCGCGGTAACGCGCTGGCCGCTGGCGCTGATCGGCTGTTGATTTTCGGTCTGGAAGATCGCAACGTTCGAACCTCCCGTGCCGCCGCTGCCATTGTTGTTGCCGGGTCCGTTGGGGAAGCCAGCGGATTTCGCGTTGGCCAAGCGCGCGCCGTCGCCGAATACCCCCGGCGAAAGGCGCACCAGTTCGTAAGGGTCGCGATCGAATTTTGGAAGGGCCTGGACTACCTGGGACGATAGGGTACCGGCGATATTCGCGTCTTCGGTCTGCGAGGCCGGCTGCACGGCCCCGTTCACGGTCACTTTCTGTGTTACTTGACCCAATTGTAGTGTGATGTCGAGCCCGCGCACCTGCTCCGCCCGCACGACGACGCCGCTGATTTGGTTCGTCTGGAAATTGGTAGCGGAAACAGTGACGTCGTAGCTGCCCGGCGGCAGGCCGCTGATTGCGTAGAACCCGGTGGTGGTCGAAGTGGTGGATTGCGTCACGCCAGTGGCATCGTTCTTGATCGCCACGTTGGCGCCGGCAACCACAGCGCCGGACGTATCAACAACCGTGCCCTGAATGCTGGCGTTGTACTGCGCTCGGGCGGGAGCCGCAATCACCAGTATCGCTAGTGCAGCCAAGATCAAAACCCCCAAGAGAGACAACCGGAAGCGCGCACCCATGCCCAACCCCCTTCGCCCGCCGACCCCCCGGTTGGGAGTCCAAGTGGGCACTTAGCCCTTTGTAGCTGGCTTGCTCATCCCCACCCCTAAAGCGCACTAGACTTCGCCGCAAGCCTCTCTACACCGGGCGGCGCCGAGGCGACAATCCGGCATTGAACTTCAAGGTTTATCAGGCATTTGCCCGACATCGGCGCCCAGCGGCCACAGTCGTCGGCTCGTATTGGCACGCGCCTCAGGCTTGCATTCGCAGGACGAGAGCGGCCAGGAGAGCCAGGCCAAAGGCGGAAACTAGGGCGGTGCGAATCCAGTGAGTTTTCAGAATGCGGGTGAAGCGCGGCGATCTGGGATCGGTTAGCTTGGCTTGTTGTGGTCCCCACCAGGCAGCGGTCAGAATGGTCATCAGCAGATACAGAGCGAGCGCGAGCCATAAGAGCCACACAGGGACGCCCTCGGGGACAAAGCGCAGCAATACAATAGCGCCGACGAGATTGAGCGCGCTGGGAGCGAGAATCACATAGCGGATGCCATGCCACCAGGCTAGATGATAGTCTTCGAATTCGTTTTGGCCGACGTGCGCAAAAATGGGCCAGGAGACGGTCTGGACCAGCCAGACGATGCCAACGTGATACCAGGCGAGGACGAGGGTGGCGAGAAGAAGCCAGTCTGAAAAATGCATGGCGGGAAACCTCCCCAAGTATAATTAGCCAGGCGTATATATCTTAATAGTTGAGATTCTTACTTGTCAAGTGAAGCGAAGCGGCCAACGATTGCGGAAATCCTGGCGGCGCTGCGAGCCATCGACGGGGATATGGACCGTCTGGACGAGGCGGCTGCCGCGCGGCTGGGCGTGAGCCGCAGCGACTTTCGCTGTCTGGATATTTTATCGCGTGGAAAGGCGATGACGCCGGGCCAGCTGGCGGTGGAGACCGGTCTGACCACCGGCGCGGTGACGGCGCTGCTGGACCGCCTGGAAAAGGCGGGGTACGTGCGGCGCGAGCGGGACCGGACGGACCGGCGGAAGGTACTCGTTCATCCCAGCAGACGAGCGGCTGCGGAAGTGTGGCCAATTTTCCGAGGCGTGGCTCAAGATGCCGCCGCGATACTTGACACGTTCACGAGTCGAGAATTGGAGATCATCCTGCGGTTCCTGGAAACGAACCGGGGGGCCATCCACACCCGGCTGAGCGAGGGTCGCGAAAAGGGCAGCACGCGCGAGGCGCGGCGAATCAAGTCGAAATAGATTCTGTCGCTCTAGGTGAAGCTCAGCAGTAGGCAGGTGCGCCAGGCACTTGGTTATTCCGATTGCGCGCGGCACACGCAAACGGTAGAATCGGCCGGTTCGCAATTGGTTCCTGTTGCGGCGAGAGCGGAGAAAATCCGCACCCTTTGCACGAAGCGCAAAGGGTCGGCACCCGCGAAACCTCCTGTGACGGGAATGGATCGGCGTTAAGACATTATGAAGATGCTCCCCATTATCGCCGCAGATCTCGCGTAAGGAGACGCCGGTCGGCGTCTGAAGTTCCTCACTTTTCGAATTCACATAACTTTGTTCTCTTGTGCAGCGTGGTCGTCGCGCGTGATTGCGCGCATGCGTGGAAATTGACGCAGAAAGTTGCTGGCAGCAATGCACGAAACAGTGGCAGCAGAAAAACAACCGAGCCTGTGGGCGTCGATCCGCGAGGCGGTGCGTGGATCGCACATGAACTTCACCACTGGAAGCTTGAACCGCGCCATTTTGCTGCTGGCGATTCCGATGGTTTTGGAAATGGTGCTGGAGTCGCTGTTCGCGGTGGTGGACGTGTTCTGGGTGGGGCGAATCGGCGAAGACGCGGTGGCGACGGTAGGCTTGACCGAGTCGATGCTGACGCTGGTGTTTGCGATTGCCATGGGGCTGAGCCTTTCAACCACGGCGATGGTGGCGCGTCGCATCGGGGAGGGTGATCCGGAAGACGCGGCCGTCGCCGGAGTGCAGGCAATTTTTCTGGGGCTGATCTTATCCGTGGCGATCGGAGTGCCATGCTGGATTTTCGCTCCGAACTTGTTGCGGTTGATGGGAGCGTCGCCGGCGATTGTGGGGGTGGGGACTACGTACGCGCGCATCGCGCTAGGCGGCAGCGGCGTGGTGATGATGCTATTCCTGAACAACGCGATTTTTCGCGGCGCGGGAGACGCGGCGATCGCTATGAGGCTGCTGTGGCTTTCAAACATCATCAACCTGGCGCTCGATCCGTGCCTGATTTTCGGCTTGGGGCCGTTTCCTCGAATGGGAGTTACGGGCGCGGCGCTGGCCACCTTCAGCGGCCGCGGCATCGGCGTGCTCTACCAATTTTACCGGCTGATGCGCGGCACGGAGCGGATTCGGGTGCTGCGGCGGCAGATTCGCGTGCAGTGGGAGGTGCTGCGGAGCCTCGCCCGCCTGTCGGCCACGGGAATCGTGCAGTTCGCGATTGCGCAGTCGAGTTGGATTGGCCTGGTGCGCATCGTGAGTATTTTCGGAGCGGCGGCGGTGGCGGGATACACGATCGCGATACGCGTGGTGATCTTCGCAATTTTGCCGTCGTGGGGATTGAGCAACGCGGCGGCCACGCTTGTTGGACAAAACCTGGGAGCGAATCACCCGC
>JBOGNC010000055.1:0-18929 GCA_050747045.1 Candidatus Acidiferrales bacterium
AACTCGACACCATCGAACTCTCGCGTGCTTTCCAGGTTGTTGTTCGTGGACTACTTAGCGAGATTCGCAGCGTGGATGAAGAGCTTGCGGCGCGGTTACAGGAAGCGCTCGCACGTATGACCGAGACGCCGTGCTGAAAAACAGCGACTACGACCCTTTACTTGTACTTGGAGGCTCTGTTCGGTTCACAGGCATCCGAAATTGACCCAGTCACCCGCGCCGCGGATTTTCCTTGCAAAAATACCGCATCCTCAATGGTGGTTCTTTGATGGCATTTTCGCCGCAAGGCTCAAACGGTGTGCTTGCGTATCATGCCTGCATTGCCTACAATGACTGCATGCAATATACAATCCGCAATGTGCCCGACCCTTTGGATGAGGCCCTTCGCCGCAAAGCGCGCGAGCAAGGCAAGAGCCTGAATGAAGTGGCCATCGAAGCGCTGGCCCGGGGCACTGGCGTCACCGAGGACTGCTGCAAGCACCGCGATCTGGATGATATTGCGCGCACATGGAGGGAAGATTCCGCTTTCGATAGTGCGCTGGCTGCGCAGGACACGGTTGACGAGGATATGTGGAGATGATCGATCCGATAGGTCGAAGCAGATGGCGCGCACGCACCCTGCTATGAGGGTCGCGCTCGATACGAACCGCTATGCGGATCTCTGCCGCGGCATCCCTTCCGTCACCCAAACCATTGAGATCGCCGAGGAAGTCTGGCTACCATTTGTCGTTATCGGCGAGTTGCGCGCCGGGTTCGCCGTTGGTAGCCACGGCCCGCAGAACGAGGCTGCCTTGCGCCGCTTTCTGCTGAAGCCCGGTGTCGGGGTGCTCTATGCCGATGAGCAGACGACGCATCATTACGCAAACGTGTACCGCCAATTGCGAAAGCAAGGGACGCCCATCCCCACGAACGACATTTGGATCGCAGCCATCGCGTTGCAGCACTCGCTCGTGTTGTTTGCGCGCGACACTCACTTTGATGCACTTCCTCAGCTGGCCCGCGTCTAGGCGGTACCCTGCGTACCATGCCCGGAGCCGGCAATCGCTTCCCCCGCTTGGCGCGAGTCTCCTTGCAAAAGCTGAGCATTTTCTGTAGTTTATTTGGTGCCGTTTTCGCCGCAGGGCTTAATCGCCACGTGCAAAATTCCCCCTCATTAGGAGAGGAAGAAGATATGAGTAATCAGAGTTTGGAGGATGTGTTAAAGACTGCCGGAAACCCGGTAAATATGCTCCGCAATTCGCAAATCGGAGCCTACGTCTATCCCGTAGTTCCCCCGGAGTATTCCAATTGGCGCGAGGAGCAGCGTGCCTGGCGAGAGACCGCCGTGTTGTTCGACCAGTCCCACCATATGGCCAATATCTACGTGAAAGGGCCGGATGCTCTGAAGATGCTTTCGTACCTCGCGACCAATAGCTTCGCGAAGTTTCCTGTGGATCGCGCCAAGCAGTTTGCGCCCTGCAGTTACGACGGATACGTAATCGGCGATGGCATTCTGTTTCACCTGGAGCAGAATCATCTGGTTTTCGTTGGACGCGCTCCGGCGGCAAGCTGGATTGAGTTCCACGCTGCAACGGGCGGTTACAAAGTGGAAATCACCAAAGACGATCGGTCGCCTTCGAATCCGCGCGGCAAAGCGGTGACACGTACCGTGTACCGCTATCAAATTCAAGGACCGAACGCGACCCAAATCATCGAAAAGCTGAACGGCGGCCCTGCTCCCGACATCAAGTTTTTCAACATGGGCCACATCAACATCGCGGGCCGAAAAGTCCGCGCGCTGCGGCACGGCATGGCCGGCGCACCGGGGCTTGAAATCTGGGGGCCGTACGAGGAGCGCGAAGAGATCAAGGCGGCCATCGTCGCGGCAGGCAAGGACTTCGGCATGCGCGAAGTCGGCGCCCGCGCCTACGCCACAAACACGCTGGAATCGGGCTGGATTCCTTCGCCGCTTCCGGCCGTTTACACCGGGGAAAAAATGAAGGCTTACCGGCAGTGGTTGCCGGCTACGAGCTACGAAGCTACCGGCTCGATCGGCGGCAGCTTCGTTTCCAATAACATCGAAGACTACTACGTCACGCCGTACGAGATGGGCTACGGGCCGTTCGTGAAGTTCGACCACGATTTCATTGGCCGCGAAGCACTGGAAAAGATGTCCAAGGAGCCGCAGCGGAAGAAAGTGACGTTCGCGTGGAACCCCGACGACGTTCTGAAGGTTTTCCAGTCGCTCTTCAAGCAGGGCGACATCTACAAGTACATCGACCTGCCGCTTTCGAACTACACCTCCGCGTCATACGACAAAGTGACCGCGCATGGAAAGAACGTAGGGCTTTCCATGTTCAGCGGTTACAGCTACAACGAGCGCTCCATGCTGTCGCTGGGCATCGTCGACGCAGATATGGAAATCGGCAACGAAGTGGTGATCACTTGGGGCGAAGAAGGCGGTGGAACAAAGAAGCCGACGGTCGAGCGCCACAAGCAGCTTGAGGTCCGGGCACGCGTCAGCCCCGTCCCATACTCCGAAGTGGTGCGCAAGGACTACGCGGAAGGTTGGCGAACCGCTGGCGCTCGATAGCCTGCTAGGAAGCGTTTTTGATTACAAAGGGGGCGGATCAGCTGCGCTGGTTCGCCCCTTTTTTCTTTCGGGCAAGCGCGGCCGCCGAGCGGCGCAACGCCATTCCCAAATATCCCGGCCTTCTGCCTGCAGCATTTCGGCGGTGCACTCTGGCCATTCGAAACTACTGAACGGGCATCAATCCGTCCAGTTTCGCAAAGCATTCGCGGCGCGCGGTGTCTAGGAAATCACGGATGAACGGATGCCGCGCCACTCTCTCAGTCGTCACGCCGTACAGATCATTCCATAACCCCTTCTTGCCGATTCGCCTCGCAACCACGTACCCGTAGCGCAGGTGATTGCTTATGCCCCAGCTCGGAAGCGAAGCCACGCCGCGGCGGCTCGCCACTAATTGCAGAATGGCGATGGTCAACTCGGTCGTGCGCCGCTCGGGGCGAATATGTGCGGGCTTGAGCACGTAGCGAATCAAGTCGATCCGCTCGTCAGGCACGGGATACGTAATCAACGTTTCTTCCGCGAAATCCACCGCGCTCAGGTACGGCCTTCCGCGTAATGGATGGTCCGTCGGCAGCACGGCCAGAATCTCGAACCGAAACAGGGGTGGTAGATGAGTTTGCGGCGCGATTTACGCTCCGTGCCGATCACCATGTCGGCTTTGCCCTCCGTCAGGAGCGCCAGGGGATTGGGATGGAATCCCGACACGAGATCCAGTTCAATATGCGGCCAGCTCGCCCGGAACGCATCCATAACCGGCATAAGCCACTCGAAACATGTGTGGCATTCCAGCGCGATGCGCAGCGTGCCAACGGGTTTAGCCGCAATCTTGGCCACGTCCCGCTCGGCCGCCTGGATTTCGCCAAACACGGTCTGCGCCAGCTGCACAAGCCGTTGCGCCGGCTCAGTCAGCTTTACCGACTGGCCGTCCCGCGTGACCATGGCCACGCCGTAATGCAACTCCAGCGCTTTGAGCTGGTGGGACAGCGCCGATTGCGTCAGGTGGACACGGTCCGCGGCGCGGGAGATCGTCCCAGCTTCAGCGATGGCCATCAGCGTCCGTAAATGGCGAATTTCGAGCACGATTCCCTCTTTGGCCATCTATGAATCTAATTCATTTCTTGTCACACAACCTTTCATTTGACTCATAGCAGAGTGTACGCAACCATAGATGTGTTAGTCAACGGAACCTCACTTTCAATATTGCAGTCCCTTTCGGGAGGACTCATGCCGGTGGAGACATCCACAACCGTTAAATACAGAGCGGACCAGATTGGCAGTATGCTCCGCCCGCCGGATCTGCTTGCGGCGCGAAGCAACGGCACCGATCCGGAGACATTGCGCGCGCTCGAAGACCGGCACATTTTGCGAGTGCTCTCCAAGCAAAAGGAACTGGGTTTCGAAATCTTCAGCGACGGCGAATTGCGCCGCCGCAATTTCATGAGCACTTTCACCGACGCTGTCGACGGCTTCGACATGACCTCGTCCGTGCGGCGAGACTGGGGAGCGACGGGAAATGCCAATGCCACTCCGGTAGCGCACGTCACCGGTATTGTGAATCGAAAGCTGCAGTCTATTCAGACCATCACCGCCAGCGAATTGCCTTTCCTCCAGCAGCACAGGCCCGGAGACATCAAAATATTGCTGCCCAGCGCCACGCAATTTCCGGCCATTTCGTTTAAGACTGGCGTTACGGACAGCGTGTACAAAAACCACTCCGCGCTGCTCTGGGACATCGTTGAAATCATGAAGAAGGATTTCGCCGCGCTGGCATCGGCTGGGGTGAAATACATTCAAATCGACGCGCCGCGTTACAGCTATTATATGGATCCCAAGTGGCGCGACTGGATTCGCGCCGAAATGGGCCAGGATCCGGAAGCCGCGCTCGAAGAAGCTGTCCGCGCGGACAATGCTTGCTTGGAAGCGGCGGCCAAACCCGGAGTCACTCTGGCGATCCACTTGTGCCGAGGGAACAATCGCAGCCACTGGTACGCTTCTGGCGGATATGATGCCATCGCTGAAAAACTCTTCAGCGAATTGAAGGTGGATCGTTTCCTCTTGGAATATGACGACGAGCGCTCCGGCACCTTTGGACCGTTGCGTTTCGTGCCCAAGGACAAAATCGTCGTCCTCGGCCTGATCAGCACGAAGCGGCCGCAGCTTGAAACCGTGGACGAAATTGCGGCCCGAATCGACGAAGCCGCGAAGTTCTTTCTGCTTGAAAATCTAACGCTCAGCCCGCAATGCGGCTTCGCTTCTACCGCGGAGGGAAACCTGCTCACCGAAGACGAGCAGTGGGCCAAGCTCAAACTGGTCGTCGATACAGCCCGACTTGTTTGGGGATGACCCAGGCGCAGCCGAGCGGTACGGTCCCGTTTGCTAAGTTGGCCGCTCGGGCAAGCCGGTCCGCCTTTTTTAGGCTTCGCTCACTACGTTTTGCTGCCGCGCCGTATCGTAATCCCTTAGCCGGATATTTTCAGCTGCGCGGTCGGAATTTTCTAGCTCCTCGAAAATACGGCCAAGAACAAATACGCGTCCTAAGTAACTTTCTGGAAGAGAACGAGGCTCGATCGCGGCCCTAATAACGCCGCAGTCCGCCAACACCTCGGTGCTTCTTCGATGCCGCATGGTACGCACCAACTCTTCGACCGACTTGGGATCGTCCGCGGGAGCCTTTAGTCCTTTTGCGAGAAACCTTTGACCGAGTTTGATGCGAAGGCGCTCGGCCCGATCCGCCAGGAACTTACCCATGTTCGCAGACATCGCCGCCGCTCCAGAACGCAAGGTAGCGCCGCCTTCTGTAGAAGGTAAGCGGGCGGCCTTGGGCGAGTATCTGGTGATTTGCCCTCGGTGGAACCGGGAGAGGATTCGCTTCCGAGGAGGCAAGTTGAAGCCGATGGAACTAACTTCTTGATCCACGTAAGGAGCGGCGACCTTTACAAAGTTTGCGCCGGATGTCACGAATCCCCCGGCGTATGGTGGAAGTTGGAAGTAGTAGTAGAAACGATCATAGCTTCTCGTATTACTTGGCACGGCAAAGCGGGAAACGCGTTGCAAGAGCCTTTTCCGCAATCCGTAGCTGCATTGCCGATACGGATCCACAAGTAATTCGTGGTCGAAAGCGTTCGGATGCATGCGCATGGAAAAATAGCGTTCTATGCGCGGTTTCCGTCCCGCGTACAAGGGAAAATCCTGCATCCAGAAACAGTCCGTGAAAATCTCCCCACAAACTCCGCTGACTGCCAGAGTGACCCCCCGCGATTTTCGGTCCTGCAATAACTGAACGAACCTGCTGTTTTTCATTACATCGAACAGGCCTTCATTCAGAAAAAATAGTGCGTCCCAATCCGAGCGATCGGCAGAGTGATACGTGGGGAAAAACGGCCGGTCGAGCGCTTCCGCCACTTTAGCCCCTATCTCAAAATCGGGCACTCCCGCCCGTCCGGACGTGGCCATTTCAAATGGAAGGTCGAAATAGGCCAGGGCAGCGGCTAGCAGACGGCTGTCCGCTCCACCGGTTATGTCCACGCTGACGCGTTCATTCTGCACGGCCAGAATAAAATCCTGTATCAGCGAGTCAAAAGTTCTTGGCGTCGGTTCTGAAATGTCACGGATGGGTTTTGGCAGTGCGTCAACTATTCCGCTCGAGTCGGAACGAAGCACCGTGGCCGGACCGACTTTCCGAATATCCCGAAAGAGCGTTTTGTCTTCGTAAATGTATCCGCAGTGGAAGAACTCAACCAGTGCGTCGGCGTCCATTTGGCTTGCACTGCAGCCTTCCAGGCGGCAAATTTCAAGAAAGGATGTGCCAATCAAGCGACGTGAATGATAGGCGTGATACAGGCCAGAATGATCGACGAAGGCGTATGCTCTGCCAGAGACCTCACACTGCAAAGCCACAAAGTACGCACCTCTGAGTTGGGCGGCTATGCGCGGGATATCTTCCTCGGGAGCCTCGGCCAATTCGCGGAAAGATTCGGCGCCTGCTCGGCACCCGGGTTTGTAAACGAATCCACGCCAAAAAATCGTCCGGTTTGGGGCGCTAAGTACTTCGCATTTCGTGTTTTCGTTAATAATCTGTCCGGAACTGATGAGCATCGATGGCACCGGGATGGAGCGCCCGCTCGTGAGGAACGGCAAATCTGAAAAACTTACGGCGGATAAGATTCTGGTCGAAAGACACATGTTCACACATCGGGAGAACGCCTCAAATTTATGTCAGGCATAAGGTTGTGTCGAAATTATGCCGATCGAAGGGTCCTGCTCGGCAATCGCTCTTGTTCTCCCGGGCCAAAGTTACATATCATCCCAAAGCTTGAAACGCCGCGCCAGGTGTGATACTTGGGACCGCCCGGTAGGGTGCTGCGCTCTGGCTCAAAAATGATTTTGCACCTAAATCACACGCGACGTGATTCCGCGTCGGCCACCACCGCCGAAGTGGTCAGCGCCGTTCTGGCTCTGCTCGAGGATAGGGCTCTGGAGCCCGGCCAGTTCGCGCGTCTCCAGATTTATCTCGATTGGCTTCAGTACAAGCAGAATTTTCGCGAGCCCGTGACGGTGACCCTTCCCGCCGGCAACCGCGCCAGCGCCTATCCCACCGAGATTCGGATCGATTCGCGCCAAGTGGCGCCCGGGGCGTTTCGTGAATCTTTGCAGCGGGCGATCTGCTCCGCCAAAGCTGCGGAGAAGGGCTCCGCAGGCCGGCTATACCTCGAGGACTTCAATTCTTTTCGCGAGAGTATCGCCTGGCAATTCAACCGCCTCTATTGGCAGCGTCTTAAAGAGTGGGAAGTTGCCGCAGGCAGACCGTACGAGCAAGCGTTGCCGGGCGGAAAGTCGGACGGTCACAATCCGGATTCCATTGCCGATTCCGTCTCGGAGTTCTGGACCTTACTCAAGGACTTGGAAACCCGCAACCAGCTTCCTCCGGAAGTTTTCCTGCTGGAAATCGGTGTGGGCATGGGCACGCGCGCCCGCATGTGGCTGGACCGCTTCGCCGAAGTAGATCGCGAGCGGGAGACTAACTTCTATCCGCGGCTCCGCTTTTTGCTTGGCGATTATTCGCTTTCCACTCTCGAACGGTCCCGGTCGTCGGTAAAGGAACATCTCGATTTGTGCAGTTCGATCGCGCTCGACGCGCTCGACCCGATCAAAACGCTCTCATTCCTGCGACACAAAATTCTGTACGTGCACTCCACCAACACTTACGACAATTTGCCGGACGAAGAAGTCGTCTGGCGCGGCAATCGCATCTACTGGGTCTGGGCGCGTGCGTACCTGACGGGAGAAGACGCTGTCCGCATCGCTGCGTTGTGCGATCTGCCGGTTTCGGATGTAACGAAAACGATTCAACGCTTGCTTGATGTAGGGCCCGATTGTCTGCCCGATCGCTCCAAGGGCGTGCTTTTCTGGATGGAGATTTGGAAAGCACTGCGGACCCAAGAGCGGCTAGTGGATGTTCTCGATATGCCCGATGTTTCCTATCCCGCCGGGCTCAGCGCCACGCAGATGGAGGATATCCTGCAGGATGCGCCTGCGGACTTGCGCTTTCATCTCAGCACCGGCGCACTAGAAAGCTTTCGCAATACACTGCCGCTGCTTCATCCGCGAGGATATTTGCAGGTACAAGATATTTTCGTCACCGATCTTCACGAATACGCGATGGGCTTCCACGGTCCCGGAAAATTGGACGGCTCCATCGTAAACTGGGTCAATGGCGCGCTGCTTCGCGAAGTCGCCGAGCGCTCCGGTTACAACATTCACTTCGTGCCGTTCAAATACCGGCCCGAGTCTAAAAGCTCGATTCTCTATACCACGCAGCGGGAGTGACTTGATGAAGCATGCTCTGCTTCCCACCACCATGGTCGGCAGCTACTCGATGCCCGGATGGCTCGAACGCCTGAAAACCGACTATTTCGCGCGCCGCATCAGCCGCAACGATCTCGACGACATTCACGACACGGTTGTGAAAGCCGCCATCAAGGACCAGGAAATGGCCGGCCTGGATATCGTCACCGACGGCGAACTGCGCCGCGACAACATGATCGACTATTTCATCGAGCGGCTTCCCGGTGTCCATATCGACCGTTCCTCGAAAAAATTCTATTACGATTTTTACGATAGCGAAGTGGTTGGGAAAATCCCCATGGCCTCGCTGGGCTTGGCGCAAGACTTCAAGTTTTTACTCGACAATACTGAACGCGCTCCGAAAGTCTGCATTACCGGCCCTCATTCGCTCACCAAGCGCATTCGCAACAAGCACTATCCCACCGAGGCGGCGCTGGCTACCGACATCGCCCGCGTGATCAACATGGAACTGAAAGAACTCGTCAAAGCCGGCGCCAAGCTGATTCAAATCGACGAGCCGTACTATTCCGGCTTCCCCGAAGATCTCGACTGGGGCATCGGAGTGCTGAACGTCCTGGTGGAAGGCGTGGACGCCAAGATCGCCGTGCACATCTGCTACGGAAATCGATACGGCAAACCTTCCTGGGAGGGCAGCTATCGCTATCTGTTCCCGCGCATTTTGGACGCCAAAATCCACCAACTCAGCCTGGAATTTGCGCGCCGCGGCGGCGAAGATCTCGAGCTCTTCCGCGAATTCAACGTTCCTTTCGAGCTCGGCGCGGGCGTGATCGACGTGAAGACGCATCTGGCAGAAACGCCGGACATCGTCGCCCAGCGCATCCGCAAGGTCCTCGATTTCATACCTGCCGAACGCGTTGTGATTCTGCCCGATTGCGGGCTCTTCCACGTCCCGCGAGACATCGCATTCGCCAAGCTGCGCGCCATGGTGCAGGGCGCGCAGATCGTCCGTAAGGAACTTGGCGGCTGATCTCTCTTCAGTGAAACGCGTGAACCGCCGCGCCGGGCGGTCTCTTTTTAGCCTCTAGGGTAATCGCGGGACCCGCCCTCCTCCGGCTGTGTTCAAAATCGGTAGACACCGTTGCCATTCTTTGGATACGATGGGCAGGGGAAATGTCCATGAACGCGAGCGCTCGCCTTGCTCTGAACGACGCTGTTCCTCCGCTCGTCAATGTCTCCACGAACGGTGTGGCTGCTTCTGAACGCCGGGAATTTTGGGAAGCCGGCGCGAGTATGCTTTTTGGCGCCTTGCGGCTGGAGGAGCAGAGTCGAGAGCCGTTCGACGCGAATTTCTCCTACGCTCCCATCGGCGATCTAGTGTTCTGCCAGTTGGCCGCGCGCGTGCCACACCGCGTTTTCCGCACGCAGGCCGTCGCTTCCCGCGACGATCGGCCCTATCTAAAAGCCGTTCTTCAAACCAAGGGACGCAGCGTGATTGTTCAGAGCGGCCGTACCACCCCGCTGTATTCCGGCGAGTGGACATTTTACGACGCGGGCCAGCCGTATAGCGTTGCTCTCTCCGCCGGAGGCGAGTTTTCCATGCTACTTGTGCCTCGCGGAAAAGTTGTTTCGCGCAGCTTTGATCTGCGTAGCCTCGTGCTACGGCGTTTTTCCTCCGATCGCGGACTCGGCAAGCTGATTTGGAGTCTCGTCGGAAACACGGTGGACCAGATTGCGGATCTGCAAAATCGCGCCAGCTTCGAGCTGGCTGAAATCGTCGCTCAAATGGCGCGATTGGCCGTACTCGATTGCGCGGAAGCCGACGAAGCTCGCACGAACTCCTGCGATGCGCGTCGTGAGCGCATCAAGTTTTATATTTCCGCCCATCTCAACGACCCCGAGCTTTCGATTGCTAAACTTGCCGGCCTCGCGCATTGCAGTAAACGCTATCTGCACATGCTGTTCCGCGCGGAGAATCTATCGATTTCCGACTACATCCTCCGCGCCCGCCTCGAGCGTTGCCGCACTGAGCTTCTCGATCCCTGGCGGGCGCGCCGGTCGATCACTGAAATCGCCTACGCCTGGGGGTTCAATAGCTCCAACCACTTCAGCCGTTGCTTCAAGAGCGAATTCGGAGTCTCGCCCCGCGATCTGCGTTCCGGCCGCGTTTGGTCGATCGGGGCGCTTGCCGCGTCGCCAAAACCGTCCTGAACGTGACCGTGGCTTGGTTTTGCGGTTCTAGTACGAAGCGTTTACTTCTTCGCTCAGGGATAGCTCCGCGCTTCGCTCTCAGGCTAGCTTCTTCCGGTACTTCCGCGATACGCTCTTGGGCAAATCGCTGTGCGTGTGCCCCGGGGGACGGGTCTCGCGCGAAGCATAGGCGCTTCACCTGTTTCGGAGCTTGACAAAAGGTGGATTGGGCGTTAGACATTTAACAATTGTGAAACCCTGATATCGCAGCGAATTGGCATCGCGCAAGGGTGGGTTTAATTTCGGAGGGGGATTGCTCATGAGGACACGTTTTGCCCTGCTGTTTGCGTTCGCATTATTCATTTCCCTTACCGGCGTGCGTCCGGCGTCAGCACAAGCCACCGCTAACGCACAGCTCAACGGCACGGTCACAGATCCCAGCGGCGCCACGGTCGCCAATGCTGCGATCGGTGTGCGCAATACCGCCACGAACGCCAAGTATACGGCGACCTCGAACGCCAGCGGCTTTTACGCCGTCACCAATTTACCGCCCGGCACTTACGAATTGACCGCCTCCGCCTCGGGTTTCGCGAATTACAAGCAAACGTTCACCCTCACCGTAGGCCAGTTCGCGGCCATCGGCGTCAGCCTCCAGCTCGCTTCGCAAGGCGAAAAAGTTGTCGTCACCACCGAAGCTCCCCTGATCGAGCCTACCAAGACCGAAATCAGCCAGGTGGTAGGCCCACAACAGGTACAGGCATTGCCGATTAGCGGCCGCGTGTTCACCAATTTCGCGCTGCTTACGCCTGGTGTCACCACCAGCCGCACGAGTTTAGGCACGGTATTCACTGAATTCGAAGTAACGCAGATTTCTTTTGGCGGCATGCGCTCTTTCAGCAACGAAATCACCGTCGATGGCGCGGATTTCGTCAACGCGGCCAGCGGCATTCAGCGCGCTACCCCTCCGCAGGCCTCAGTCCAGGAATTTCGCGTAGTCAACAACAGCTTTGGCGCGCAATACGGCCGCGCCATCGGCGGCATCGTCAATATCGTCACCAAGTCAGGCACCAACGATTTTCACGGCTCGGTGTACGAATACCTGCAGAACGGCGCGACCGATGCGCGCTCGCTGCTGACGACGAAGGCCACGGCAGACACGTTTGCGTTGCCCAACACCCTGCGCGAAAATCAGTTTGGCGTGGACCTGGGCGGCCCAATCAAAAAGGACAAGACCTTTTTCTTCGTTAACTACGAGGGCAAGCGCAGCGCCCAATCGCCGCTGTTCGCGTCCGATTTGGTTGCGAATGATGCACTTCCGGCCGGCAACCTTGAACTGATTGACATGGCCAAAGCGCAAATGGGCCTTACTCCCGAAGGCTGCTTCGCTACGCTTTCGACGTGCGGCTCCAACCTGACCCCTCAACAAGCCTTCGGCTACCTTCAGGGTTTCACGACGAACTATAACGACGACACTGGCTTCATCAGGATCGACCAGCAGGTCAATGCCAATAATCGCGTTGCCATTCGCTACAACATCGAAGACATCCGCGCCAGCGGTGAGCTGGTCGGTAACCCACTCGATGACGGCGGTATCGCGGTCCCGAGTGCTGGCCGCAATCTCTTCACGCGCGATCAAGCGGTCGTCGCCACGTGGTCAGACCTGCTCAGTCCCAATGTGGCCAATTCCTTGGTGGCGCAGTATGCGCGGCGTCACTATTTCTTCCCCGGGGCCACTGGGCAGCCCGACTTGGATTTGGCCAACGACCTTCAGTTCGGCCACAACTTCGGAGCCAACGACGCGTTGTACGAAACCCGCGCCGAACTCTCTGATTCGGTATCCTGGGTCAAAGGCAATCACATTGCTGTGTTCGGCGAGGATGGCAATTGGCTTACCAGCCTTGAGAATTTCCCAGGGTTCACACCTGTGCGCCTGATTATTCCGGCAGGCCTTCCCTGCATGTATGCCTTCTCCGAGTACACCGCGAACGGGCCGAACTGGGAGACAGCGCCAGGCTCGCCGACAGACCCATTGCTGGGACCGGCCAGCGGATGTCCCGTAGCGGGCACTGGGCTGGCTGGCGACAGCAGGCCGGTAGACAACGGAGCTATCGTTGCCTATGCTGGCGTTCCGGTACCGACGTCTCCAGCATTTCAGAGCGGTGCGCCGCTCATATTGGCCTCGAACGGGACAAACCTCAATACTTCGACTTGGGCGAACGCGTATCCGCCCTCGCTCTTCAACAACTACAGCAAAGTTATCGACCATGGTTATTGGGGTCTTTTTGCTCAAGACCAGTGGAGAATTACTCCGAAATTGACGCTGAATTATGGACTGCGATGGGATTTCGAGTCCGGCCTCGGAGATTTCGTCACGCCCGACTTCGGCGGCTGGCAACCGCGTATCGGCTTGGCCTTTTCGCCCGACAGCAAGACCGTGTTTCGCGCCGGGTTCGGCATGTTCGATGACCGTTACAACCTGACGTTCTTCTTCGTGCCAAACACTCAGAAGACGGTCCCGGGCTATCTCTGCGGAAACAATGCTCCAGCAAACGTAGCCAGCGCCTGCGCTGCCGCCGGCGTCCAGCCCCAGAATCTCACGTTTACCGCCCATGGCAATGCGATGGCCTCTCAGGGCTACCAATTGGCCGGATTCGCGGGCGCAGAATCCGCGCAATTGGGCGCAAGCATTATCAAGACTGGCGGTTACGATTTGCTGAACCCTGTCTCGTTGGTGGGCACTTGCTTCACGGGTGTTGCGGCGCTTAATTTGCTCCCCGGCAACGAATGCGGCATCGGCACCGGCGGCATGGAATACAACAGCAAGATTCCCTACGCCGAGCAGGCGAGCGCGGAAATTGACCGTCAGTTCGGCGGAGGGTTTGCACTGAACGTCAGCTACCTTTTCGTTGGCGCTCACCGGCTAGTGCGGGGGAACAACGTCAACGTCCCGTGCCCGGTCGGCGCCTCCTGGACCGCGGCAGAAGCGTCCGCCAACAATCCTAATCTCCCAAGCGGCGCCACCGACCCGCTCCCAGAATGGTCTCAGGGCATGCTGCACGCGAACGGCTCATTCTCAACCTGCTCCAACGGCGCGCCCGTGGTGGGCACCGGCGCGCTCGCGGGCTTGGGCCCGTGGTTTGGCGGCGCCCTCGGCAGCGGCTTGCAGACGATCAGTGCCGGACTTTTGGACTATAACAACGACGTTGCGAGTGCCACCTACAATGGCTTGACGGTCAGCGCCGTTGAACGCCTCGGGAACTACTTCAATCTAACCGCGAACTACACGTATTCGCACACAACCGATAACGGCAACTTCACCACGTTCATCAACCTTCCGGTGAACCAATTCAATTACACTGCGGAGGAAGGCAATTCAAACCAGGACGCGCGGCACCACTTGGTCACCAATTTCACGATCAACTCGCCCCATACTGGCTCCTGGTGGCGTCGTGATTGGCTCTTCAGCAGCATCATTACCTTGCAGTCCGGGCGTCCATTCACGATTTATTACGGCTCTCCAACGCTGAACGATTTCGCTGCTGGTTCCGTTGATCGAGTAGGCGACGCGGGCGCTCCCGGCACGCATTGTGCCACCACTGCCACCTGCCAGGAGATGATTCCGCGTAACACCTACATCGGCGATCCGCTCTACTCCTGGGATCTCCGGATAGCACGCTCGATCGCCATCCGTGAGAACCTAAGAGTGGAGCTGGCTGTTGACGCGTTTAACGTTCTGAACCGGCCTAACGTCGATCAGGTGTACGCGATCTACGGCTCGCCCGTCTTCTGCGGCGCGATCCCGAAGCACTTCAACGACGCGGTAAGCCGTGAGATTCAGGCGGGGTCTGCGGCTGTCAGCTGTCCGGTTGGCAACATATCGCTTGGTCCGGGGGCAGGAAGCGTCGCCTTTACCCCGATCGCCACCGATTTTCCAACCTCTACTGGTGCGTCGCTGTTCATACCGAGCACTCCGACTGCGACCTTCGGCACGCCGGAAACCGTGCTGAATCCGCGGCAGTTCCAGTTCTCGGCGAACTTCACGTTCTAGCCTTTAAACACTCAACCGTTTCGCAGAAGGCCGGGCGCAACAAATGCCCGGCTTTCTCTTTTTGTGCGCTACGGAAGATCGGCTGGTTTCAGTAACCTTCAGTTTTTCCGTGCCTCGCGGCTCGGGATTCGCACTGTCGGCGGAGGGTATAGCACGTGATCCCCTTCGACCAACGTTCAACGGAGGCTACCATGCTAAAGGCAAGAGATAGAGGAAATCGGATGCCCGGGTCCGTGCTTTTGATTGGAGTAACGATGTGCCTGGTCCTGCTTGCTGGCGGCAATGCATTCGGTCAGACCTCAGGAACGTTCTCTAGCACGGGGAGCATGAATGTCGCACGGCGCGGTCAGACGGCAACACTTCTAAGCAATGGGGCATGGTGCTGATTGCCGGAGGCGCGACCGGTGGCACGGTACTGTCCAGCGCAGAGCTCTATAACCCTTCGACCGGGACATTCTCTCTAACCGGGAGCATGACGGTGGCGCGCATCGCCCCGACGGCGACGCTCCTGAGCAATGGAATGGTGCTGATTGCCGGGGGCATGGACGGGAACGGCGGCGGCGACTACCTCTCCAGTGCGGAGCTTTATAACCCCTCGACCGGGACATTCGCCGCTACCGGGAGCATGACGGAGGCGCGAACCGGCGATACGGCGACCCTTTTAAGCAATGGGACGGTACTGATTGCGGGCGGAGAGAATAGCACTAACTATAACGGCGACTACCTGTCCAGCGCGGAGATTTACAACCCCGCGACGAGTACGTTTGCAGCAACAGGAAGCATGACCGTAGGGCGCGATGGCCAGGTCGCAGTGCTCCTCGGCGACGGAACGGTCTTGATAGCGGGAGGACCGGGCAGCAGCGCGGAGCTGTATAACCCCGCAACTGGGACGTTCGCGGCAACCGGAAGCATGGAAGAGGGACTCTCGGCTGCCTCCGGAACGGCTCTGGGCAACGGAATGGTCCTGATTGCGGGGGGGCTCAACGGGAGCAATTGTGTCCCCAATGCGGAGCTGTACAATCCCGCGACCGGGGCATTCGCACCAACCGGAAGCATGCCCGCAGGGCGCTTGGACGCAACGGCAACGCTTCTAAACGACGGAAACGTCCTAATCGCGGGAGGACTTGGACCCGGCTTCTATTGCAGCGCTGTAGAGTCCAGCGCGGCGCTTTACAACCCTGCCACCGGGACTTTCGCCGCCACGGGGAGCATGACGGCTGCGCGTTTTGGCGATTCGGCAACCCTTCTAAACAGCGGGATGGTGCTAGTCGCCGGAGGGGGGGTGGGGCTTTCGAGCGCGGAGCTTTACGACCCGGCAGGCCAGACCGGGTACGTGGACCCCAAATTTGTCGTCGTAGGCGTTACCTATGCTCCTCCGGGCCCCTCCTCCAGCACATTCGTGAGCTACGGAGACAGCACAACTATCGGCACGACCAATTCGCTTAGCAATTCGTTTATGGCGGGCGACACCTACAGTACCTCCGTCACGCGCGGGTTCAATATTCCGATGGTTTTCCACGGGTCCATCACGAGCACCTATTCCAGCACTTCCAGCCAGAACGCCACGAATAGCTCGAGCGACACGGTGAGCTTCGAGACTTCCACAGCCGAGAAGACGTTCGGGACTGGTTCCTACTGGGCGCCCGTCAACGACGACTACGACACCATATGGGTCTGGCTGAACCCTGCGGTGATTTTCACAGTTTCAAACGGCCAGGCGACGTGGAACGGGTACGGCATCGATGAGGCGGATCAGCCCGGGATGGATATAGTGGGCATTTCACTAGGCTATCTGAACGGCGACTTTGGATCTATGCCCCCGGATCTCCAAACATCCCTCAATCGCTCCTGGGCTGCTAACCAGCTCCCCTCAGGTCAAAATCCGGCGATAACGAGCGCGGACTATCCGCAAATCGCGTCTGCGGATCCGTTCTCCGTCAGCTCTTACGGGCCCGACCAGATCGGATCCGATCCCCCGTCACCTGAGACTCCCGATCATCGCTTCACCATGTCTTCGTGCACCCAGCAGCAGAGCTTTGACTACCTCCAGGCCGCTCCGTCTCAAAATCCGCCCATTTACAGCTGTACCCTGGCTTACACAAACACCTCGACGCAAGCGAAGGGCATTTCGTCCACTTCCTCCCGGGCATTTTCCTACGACTCATCGTTTGGCGGCGGCTGGTTCGCGACCTTCAGCCTTGACCTGAAGAATTCGACGACCCTCACGTGGACTACGCAGGAGCAAAGCTCCGTCGCGGCCTCGACGACTTCAACGGCCTCGCTATCCGTCCAGGGACCACCCTGCAACAACCAAGTCTACGGGCAGGGGCCGTGCATCCCGGTGTATGACTCCTCGGGTACGGAACCGACCCAGTTCTACGTTTACCAGGACAACATGTGGGGTACGTTTATGTTCGCTCCTGTTGCTTACTATTGATTAGTACCGAGAGGGCGTCCCCTTTTCCAAATTCCTGGGTGCGGGACGCTCGCTCCTCCCCTCACTTGTAGCTGTCACTCCGCTGTAGTAATCTGCGCGCCGGTCGGACCTCCCAGGGGATTGCTAAGGACGGCACGCCATGAAGCTGGACGCCAAACCCGAACCAGTTGATGTCGATTTCGCGCGCTCCGCGATTATCGTCGTCGATATGCAGAATGCGTTCGCAAAGAAAGGCGGCACGCTCGATCTCGCTGGCGTCGATCTATCGGACGCGTCTCGCGTCGTCCGCGTTATTCGCAACGTTCTCGACGCCGCGCGCCCGGCTGGCGTGCCGGTCGTCTATTTGCAAGTTGGCTACAAGCCCGACCTCAGCAATGCCGGAGGACCGCGCTCTCCCAACTTTTACAAGGAAACGGCCATGCACCTGATGTGCACGCGGCCGGAGCTGAAAGGCAAGCTGCTCACCGAAGGCTCTTGGGATTTTGCCGTCGTTGACGAACTCGCTCCGCAGACCGCCGACCTGGTCATCACCAAAACGCGCTACAGCGGTTTCGCCGGGACGACGCTCGATTCGCAGTTGCGCGTGCGCGGCATTCAGTATCTTTTCTTCACGGGCATTGCCACCAACGTCTGCGTGGAATCCACTTTGCGCGATTCGTATTTCCTCGACTACTGGCCGATATTGCTCCGCGATGCAACCATGGCCGCGGGCGATCGCAGCGTGTACGAAACCTCCGTGTTTAACGTGGAATCTTTCTTCGGTTGGACTCTCACGTCCGAACAGTTGCAGGCGTCGCTCCTTGAATATTCCGGCAAGAGCGTTCGCGCGGGCCGCTGATTTCAACCCTATTCTCGATCGGACAATTTTGAGCCTGTGAAACGAGTGTGCGAAGATATGCGCGGATGACCGATTCGCAAAAAATACAGGCCCACGCAGCTCTGACAGCGGCTGGTGGCGGAGTGCGCCGCGTGCGGATGCGCACGTCCGGCGCTACGCTCGAACATCTGCCCGGCGGAGCGATGCTTGTTAAACCCGAAGAAGAGCTGCGGCCATATCCGAAAGTGTTGACGGACCGGCTGGCGCACTGGGCCAAAGTCTCTCCGGAAAAAACGTGCATCGCGCGTCGTGCCCGCTCCGCCGATAGCCACGAGAACGCTGCTGACGAATGGCGGCGGCTGACGTACGGGCAAGTGTGGGAATCGGCGCGCTGCATCGGGCAGGCGCTGCTAGATCGCGGGCTTTCCGCGGAGCGGCCGGTCGCGATTCTTTCCGAAAATGACCTGGAACATTATTTGCTGATGCTGGCGGGACAACACGTGGGCATTCCGACGGCGGCGATTTCTCCATCGTACTCGCTGGTTTCGAAGGATTTCGGAAAACTGCGCCACACGATGAAGATTCTTACGCCAGGGCTGGTGTTCGCGTCCGATGGGCAACGCTACGCGCAGGCAATCGAAGCGGTAGTGGATGAACGGGTGGAAGTGATCGCGACCACGGCGCCGCCGGACCGCAGCAAGTCCGGAGTATTCGCGTCCTTGCTGCGGACGAATCCGAGCGGCGCGGTTCGCGAGGCTCATGAAAAAATTCGCCCGGACGAAGTGGCGAAATTTCTTTTTACCTCCGGTTCCACGGCGCTGCCCAAAGCGGTAATCAACACGCACCGGATGCTCTGCAGCAATCAGCAGCAGATCGCGCAGCTTTTCGGTTTCCTCGAAGACGATCCTCCGGTGATTCTTGATTGGCTGCCATGGAACCACACTTTCGGAGGAAACCACGACATCGGCATCGCGCTTTACAACGGCGGGTCTTTCTTTATAGATGATGGCAAACCCGGCCCCGGCTGGATCGAAAGAACGGTGCGCAACCTGCGCGAAATTTCGAC
>JBOGNC010000056.1:0-18854 GCA_050747045.1 Candidatus Acidiferrales bacterium
GTCACGTGACGGCAGTGGGTGAGTTGGCGATCCTGCGGACATCCGGCGAGGCAGCCATGGAAGAGACGACTGCCGATACGCAGCAGGCTCGCGATTTCAAAGTGATTGTGACGCTGGATCATCCGCCAATTTCATTACGGCCGGGACTGTCGGCGACCGCCAAGATTCAAACGGCCCATAAAAACAATGTGATCACCATTCCGATTCAAGCGCTGGCCGAGCGTACCCAAGAAGAATTGGAAGAGGCGAAAAACGGCCAGAGCGGAAATGTGACGCTGGCCGCCGCGAACGACAACGCAGCGAACCAAAAGGAAATTCAAGGCGTTTTCGTAATTCGCGACAGCAAAGCCTTGTTTATCCCGGTGCAGACCGGCATTACGGGCGTAACGGACATCGAAGTAACGAAGGGGATCCAACCAGGAGACGTGATCGTCACCGGCAGCTACACGGCGCTTCGCACGCTGCGGCCCGGAACGAAAGTGAAGATCGACAATTCGGCGGCCAGCAACATCGACAACACCACCAGTTAACAGCGCTGGAATTTCCGGCACTAGAGCAGCACATGTTTGAGAATTGTGATTCGACTGGCAGCTAGCGACGCGCGATAATCAGAGAAACGCGGCGTCGGCGCCGCGAATCAGGAGCACCAATGCACATGGGCGTCGAAGAATCCGTCTCGCAAAGCTTCCGCCAGGATCTGGTGGACACGGGGATCGTCATCCAGACCGAGAACCTTTGGAAGACCTACGAGATGGGGTCAGAGAAGCTGCATGCGTTGCGGGGAGTAGACCTGCAAATCCGCAAGGGCGAGTACGTGGCTGTCATGGGACCCTCCGGCTCGGGAAAATCCACGCTGATGAACCTGATTGGCTGCCTGGACACTCCGACGAGCGGCTCCTACTGGCTTGCGGGTCGGCTGGTGAGCCAACTGGATGACGACGAGCTGGCGTACATTCGCAACCGCGAAATCGGGTTCGTTTTTCAGACTTTCAATTTGCTGCCGCGCGCCACCGCGCTGCACAACGTGGAGCTACCGATGATTTACAACGGCACTCCCTCGGCCGAACGCCTGGAGCGCGCGAAGAAAGCTCTGCATCAAGTGGACCTTGCGGGGCGCATGACGCACAAACCGAACGAACTTTCCGGCGGACAACGCCAGCGCGTGGCGATCGCGCGGGCGCTGGTGAATAATCCGTCGATCCTGCTGGCGGACGAGCCCACCGGCAACCTTGATTCGGCGACGGGCGAGGAAATTATGGCGCTCTTCGCGCGTTTGCATGAGGGCGGGAACACCATCATCCTGGTGACGCACGAGGCGGACATCGCCTCTCACGCGCATCGCTCGATCCGGCTGCGCGATGGCAAGATCGAGCGCGACGAGCGCACACGCTAAGGCGTCGCCGAAGAGTATCCGCGACTTCATTTTCCCTACGATTCAATTTTCAAAGAGCATTTATGCAGCGCCCTCGTCTGGAGGAGCCGAAATTGGGTACAGAGCTGCCAACGATACTGTATCGATCTGGCGGAGTGCCGGTCCTGTGTTTTCAATGACGTGCGAGGCGTTCTACTCACACGTGTACCGATCTGCGAACCGAACGCGGAAGGCCGCTGTGAGGAAGGCGGATTGCCCACACAGCGGTTTGGGAACGGCGCGGATGCGGGCCGGAGCGGCGCGGGATTGCGCCAATTCCAATTCCCGGCCTCGACGTCGCCGAATTTTGATCCGCTGTACATCACGGAGAGGCCAGCATAGCGGAAGATTGAAACCTACTGGCCAAGGGTCCAGTTGTAGCACGGCTGGCAAGTACCTGTGGGGCAACCTACAGAACATCCTCTTGCGTTAAGTACCGCGGTATCATGCCCCCGAGGAGACTGCTCAGCCGATGCGAAGAGTGGGCCACCCAATGCGAAATGTACTCAAATGGAGATTAAATAGAGCCGTGAAGCCGAATTTTGGAATCATCGTTCTGCTGGCCTTGGTTTTGTTTCCCTCTGCGAGTTGGGCGCAGGTGTCCACCGACGTAAAGGTTGTTTTCCTGAAGGGCACTACCCTGCTGACGGCGAACGCAGACGGCTCCAACGTCCAAACACTAGTGAGTGACAGAAACCCCAAAACAGACCTCCGCTGGTCTCCCGTCGGCGACAGGATCGTTTATTACGCACCAAGCCAAGACGCGAGCACCACCGACAACCTGGTCGCGGTTACCGCCAGCGGGCAAGTACTAAAGACGATCCCTGCAGATGCCGGAACAAACTGGGACTTTTCCATAGATAAGGTAGGTTGGTACGGCGAAGGCGCCATCTTTGTAACCGGAGCCGTCAATCCCTATGGTGATGACTACCTCGCGTTTGATCTGAACTCAGGTCAGATGGTCCAAAACTTGGGAGAGCCCATGGTCAGTGAGTACGTCGGCTTTGAGACATGCTCGAGCAATGCTCAAGTTGCATACCCAGTAGACACCAGAGCCTCATCGACGAGCAGTCCTAGCGTCACCCTGCAGGTAAACGGAACTACGGTTTACACTGCTCAGCCTCCCTCCACGGTATCATCATACCTGCTCTATAACCTGCGTTGGTCCGAAGACTGCTCTCGCATTGCCTTCATCGAATCCGTTAACGCGAATGACACCTTGGTAGTGCTCTCGGGAACCACGGTCGAGGCCAGGGTGCCCATACCGGACGCCGGATGGCCCGTAACAACGGTTGTCCCGCTAGGAAGCTCTTTTGCAGTCCTGGGGGGGACCGCCGAAGGGCGGGACTATTCCGGCGATACTACGGCGCTTTTCTATAGCACGACCACGCACACCCTGGACCCCGCCTCGGCCATCCTTCAGCAACTCCAAGCGCGCGAAGCCGCGGAAAACAAGCTTATGCAAAAGCTCGGTGGCTCCTCCCCCGATTGGTACCGCTCCAGCCCCTAGCTCGGAGGATGAGCATCACGGATGCGGACGGCCATACAACGAACTTCTGCAGTTGCTACCGCGGGCTGCCCTTCTTCGCCATCGAGCTACACCTTCACGCCGATATGGGGGCATGTATTACTTCCCTCACTTCATGATGATCGATTGAATTTATCCGCGGTATTGCTCGTCGGTGACTTTTTCAAGCCAATCGACGCTTTTGCCGTCGAGCTGTTCCTGAATGGCGATGTGCGTGACGGCGGTGGCCGACGCGGCGCCGTGCCAATGTTTTTCGCCGGGCGGAATCCAGACAACGTCGCCGGGATGAATTTCCTCGACGGGGCCACCCCAGCGCTGGGCGCGGCCGCAACCAGCGGTGACGATGAGCGTCTGGCCGAGCGGATGGGTGTGCCAGGCGGTGCGAGAGCCGGGCTCGAAGGTGACGCTGGCGCCGTGCGCCCGCGCCGGATTGTGCGTATCGAAAAGTGGATCGAGGCGCACCGTGCCGGTGAACCAATCCGACGGCGGCGTGACCGAAGGCTGCGAACCGCATTGTTTGATTTCCATTTTCGTGATTCCTCGGCACGCTTCTTGAAGCGCAGGCCGCGCGGGGTACGGATGCAGCGCGACGCCCCTCGCGGTCTGTTTTTTTTCGTCCCAACCGTTTAGCGGCCGACCATTTTTTGCATCTCTTCAGGGTAGCGGGCGCCTTGCACCTTGATCTTCGAGGCTGCCGCATCGATTTTCAGTAAATCGCTGGGCGAAAGTTCGACGTTCACAGCGCCGATGTTTTCTTCCAGGCGCGAGAGCTTGGTAGTGCCGGGAATGGGCACGATCCAAGGTTTCTGTGCAAGCAACCAGGCTAGAGCGATCTGCGCAGGCGTCGCATGCATTTCTTGCGCAAATCTGCCGATCAGATCCACGACATCCTGATTGGCTTTGCGGTTCTCCGGCGAAAAGCGTGGGACGACGTTGCGAAAATCCGATTTATCGAATTGCGTATCTTCCTTGATCGCGCCGGTGAGGAAACCTTTGCCAAGAGGACTGAATGGAACGAAACCGATGCCGAGCTCTTCAAGCGCCGGTATCACTTCGGCTTGAGGCTCTCTCCACCAAAGCGAATATTCGCTTTGCAACGCGGTGACGGGCTGAACGGCGTGCGCGCGACGGATGGTTTGCACGCCGGCTTCGGAAAGGCCGAAGTGTTTCACCTTGCCAGCTTGGATCAGGTCCTTCACGGCACCGGCGACATCTTCGATCGGAACGTTCGGATCGACGCGATGCTGGTACAGCAAATCGATTCGGTCGGTCTTTAATCGCTTGAGTGAGGCATCCACGACTTCCTTGATGTGCTCCGGACGACTATCCAGGCCGGCTGATTTGCGGGTGTTCGGGTCAATTTTGAAGCCAAACTTCGTGGCTATGACCACCCGGTCTCGAAATGGTGCAAGAGCTTCACCGACCAATTCTTCGTTGGTGAACGGACCGTACACTTCAGCGGTGTCGAAGAACGTGATGCCGCGTTCGACAGCGGCGCGAATCACGGAGATGCCTTGCTGTTTGTCGACGGCTGGGCCGTAACCAAAGCTCATGCCCATGCAGCCGAGGCCGAGACCGGAGACTTCGAGGTTGCTTTTCCCAAGTTTGCGCTTCTGCATCGATGTTTCCTTTCGCGCGCGGCCCGCAGGCTGGCGAGACAGCGACTGTGTCGAACGTTTTAGTGATGCCGCGCCCGGATTACAACTCGGCGAGGACGCGATGGACGAGGTGGATCGAAATGGAGCCTTCGCCCACGGCGGAAGCGACGCGTTTCACATTGCCGGCGCGAACGTCGCCCACGGCGAAAACTCCAGGAAGACTGGTTTCCAGCATGAGCGGCGCGCGGCTGAGCGGCCAAACGGGCTTTTCACTGGCGGCATCCATGTCGCGACCGGTGAGAATGAATCCTTTGTCGTCAAGAGCGAGGCAGCCGCGGAGCCAATCGGTGCGCGGCGACGCGCCGGCCATGATGAAGACGTGGCGAATTTCGCGCGCGGAAGTTTCTCCAGAGCGTTTGTCGCGCCAAGTGACGCGCTCAAGATGCGTGGCGCCCTCCAGCCCGACGATTTCGGTTTGGTAATGCAGCTCGATCGAGGGATTTCGTTCGATGCGTTGAACCAAGTAGCGGGACATCGTGTCTGACAACTGACCGGAGCGAACGAGCATGTAAACCTTGCGCGCCGTTTGCGAAAGATATACGGCTGCTTGGCCCGCGGAGTTGCCTCCGCCGATGACGACGACTTCTTCATCCTCGCAGAGCTGCGCTTCCATGTAAGTGGCGCCGTAATAGACTCCCTGCCCTTCGAATAGCGGGAGATTGGGGATGTGCGGCTTTTTGTACTGCGCGCCGGTGGCGATGACGAGCGAACGAGTGGGCAGCCGCGAGCCGTTGCCGAGGACGACCTTGTAGGGGCGCTTAGCGCAATCGAGCTCGGCGACGTTGTGCGCGATCATCATGTGGGCGCCGAACTTTTGAGCCTGCACGATGGCGCGCGTGGCGAGTTCCTGGCCGGATACGCCCGTCGGAAAGCCGAGGTAGTTTTCGATTTTGGAGCTGGAGCCAGCCTGGCCGCCGGGTGATTCGGATTCGATGACCAGAACGTCGAGACCCTCGGACGCGGCATAGACGGCAGCAGCGAGACCGGACGGGCCGGCGCCGACGACGATCAAATCGCGGACCTGCGACTCGTCGATATCTAGGTTGAAGCCTAAGCCATCGGCGAGTTTTTGAGTGGTTGGATTGCGGAAGACGAAGCCGGCGCCGCAAATGATGACAGGAATTTCGTCAGGCGTGACGGAGAAGCGGTCCAAAATTTGCTGCGAGGTTTTGTCGGTGTCGAGATCGACGTAGGTGTGGGGCTGGCCGTTGCGGCCGAGAAATTCGCGCAAGTGGAGCGTCTGCGCGGAATGGCGGGAGCCGAGCAGGATCAGATTGCCTTGGCCGCTGTTGATGAGTTCGACGCGCCGCAAGATGAAGGCGCGCATGAGGATGTCGCTGAGATCGGCGTCGCGAGCGATGAGTGTGCGCAGGCAATCGCCGCCGAGCTCGAGAAAATCGCCGGGCTCGGTGACGCGCCCGCGAGCCAGGCACTTTCGACCGGAGATCATGGTCAGCTCGCCGGTGAATTCGCCAGGGCCGTGGGTGGCGACTTGGCGCTCACCGTTGATTCCTGGCTGCACGATTTCGATGGCGCCGGAGAGCAGCACGAAGAACGGTACGTTGGTATCGCCGGGCTCGAAAAGAATATCGGACGCCCGGACGTGCCGAAGTTTGGCGATTTGGCGAATGCGGTCGATTTGCGCAGGCGTGAGTTTGGGAAAGGCTTGGGTGCGAGGGTCGAGTGCGCTGACTACCGGCAAAGATGACATGGCTTAACCTCTCGAGCTGGCTAGAATCAGGTGAGCACCATTAGATTACTCCAGTGCGATTTGGGTGCAAGCGAGGCGGCTGCGAAAACGCCTCATGCTCCGTCCTTTAAGGGAGGCGATTATTAACGCTCGATCCGCTCCACGTTGGGCGGCATCGCGGTTAGCGCGCCTGCTCCTGTTTGTCACTCGGAGCGGAAAAGATTGGGGAGGAGCTCGCCGGCTTTTCCCCAGTAGCAATCGGTAAAAGCGAAGGTATTGGCAGGCTCTTCGGGACCGACATAGACGGTGCGGGCGCGGCCACGAACGCGGGCGACGAAGCTGGCGGCAGGTTCGACGAGGCCGGACGTGCCGATGGCAATGAAGACGGTGCAATCGTCAAGCGCCTCGGAAATTTTGTCGAGATCGTAGGGAACTTCGCCGAACCAGCAGATGTGCGGGCGGATTTGTCCGCCGCAATGGCAGCGCGGGATTGGGTGGGGCGGTTCGTAGGTGGCGGAATCGTTGAAGGGAGCGCGGTCGCAGCGATCGCAGCGGCTTTTGAAGAGTTCGCCGTGCATGTGAATGACGCGGCCGGAGCCCGCTTGCTCGTGAAGGTCGTCGACATTCTGGGTGCAAAGAAATAGACGATCTTGCAGCGATTCTTCCAGTTTGGCGAGCGCGTGGTGGCCGAGGTTGGGTTTGGCAGCCGAGGCGACGCGCCGGCGCATGGAGTAAAACTGCCAGACGAGGCGCGGATCGCGCTGCCATGCGTGCGTCGATGCGACTTCGTCGATGCGACGGTTCCGCCAAAGTCCGCCAGCGCCCCGAAAGGTGGGAATGCCGCTTTCGGCGCTGATTCCGGCGCCGGTGAGGACGAAGACGCGATCGGTGGAAGAAGTGCTGACCACACTAAATTGTACGCCCGTCGGCGCGGGCGGGAATGCGTACACTGGTGGCGAAGCGGAATTATTTTGCGAAGAGATTGCGGGCGATGAACCAGACGTTGGCGGGGCGTTCGGCGAGGCGGCGCATGTACCAAGGGAACCAGTAGGAGCCGTAGGAGATGAGGACGCAGCTGCGATAGCCTTCGCGGGCGAGACGGAGCTGTTCGGCGCGCTGGATGCCGTAAAGCATGGCGAACTCGACCTGATTTTTGGCGATGCCCTGCGATGCGGCCCAATCGGAAATGCGGGCGATCAGGGGACGGTCGTGAGTGCCCAAGGCTGCGCGAACCCCAGTGCGGCGGGCGTCAGGCGAAAGAAGCATCTGCGTAAGACGAAAAAAGTTTTCGTCCACATCGGTTTTTTTCTCGAAGGCTATTTGCGCGGGCTCGCTATAGGCGCCCTTGACGAGGCGCACGCTAGCGCCGAGGGCGACGAGCGATTGGACATCGGCTGCAGTGCGGTGCAGATAGGCTTGGACACAGACGCCGACGTTGCGATTCGCCTGGCGGGCGCGGCGGTGAAGGTCGAGCGTGGCGTCCACGTAGGAGCTCTGCTCCATATCGATCCAGACGGATTTTTCGGCGGCCATATTGGGGCCAGCGGCAGCTTCGACGAGCTTCATGAGGTTGGCGAAGCAAAACTCGCGATCGACGTCGAGGCCGAGCTGCGTGAGCTTGACGGAAATTTCGGCGGGCAGCGCGGCGGCGCGAACTCGCTCGAGAATGTCGAGATAATCGCTGGTGACGGCTTCAGCCTCCGAGCGGTCGCGGACATTTTCGCCGAGATGGGTGACCAGCGAAGAGACGCCGCTTCCCGCCAGGCGGCGCGAGGCGGCTAGAGCGTCGATAAGTTGTTCGCCGGGCAAGAAGCGCTGGGAGGCGCGTTGGACGAAGCGCAGCTGCGGTGCGTGTTCACGGAGCCAAGCGCTCTCGGAGGCGTGCACGAGAATTCGGCGCGGCCAGCTCATTTAGCGTAGGTATCGGCGGCGTGAATTGGCGGCGAGAGGATCATGGCCAGGAGCATGACGTTACCGAGCTTTCTGTTCGCGCAACGGCAAGGTTATCAGAGCAAGGGGGCCGCGTCACTCGGTACGCTGACGCGGGGAAGTTGAGAGGATTACTGCATCGGCGATGGAGAGGTTGTTTGAGTCGCGAGGGTCCTGAACCGTCAACGGCAGGTCCGAAGATGGGCGCCGGTTTGTAACACCGGGGCCAGCAACGGCATCCAACTTGGCATCGACGGCGACCAGTTCAACTGGGCGTCCGCTGTTACTGCAAACGGTCAAACGGCTGTACAATGCTGGTTCGATCTCGAACTGGTTGGCGATATTGGACTTCGCGATCGGCTCCCCGCGCGGGTGTCCGCGTTGGGAGTGACCCTGCCTGACCGAAGTATCGAGGCGGATGGAATGAGCGGAAACCTCTCCGTGATTTCGATTATTGGCGCCACACCAGACCACGTGGCTTGCTCGTTGGGTGACGAGGCAGCAATCCTGAATCTGAAGAACACTACATATTACGGGTTGAATCCCGTCGGCACGCGGGTGTGGAATTTGGTACAGCAATCGAGGAGCGTCAGCGAGATTCGCGACGCGCTGGTGGAGGAATACGACGTGCAAGCGGAGCAGTGCGAACGAGATTTGCTCGATCTGCTGGAAAACATGAGGGAACAAGGATTGATCGAAGTGCGGTGACGAGAGGCTGAAGGCGGCAGGGAACATGTCGTCAGGAAGATCGTCCCAGCGCATTCTGACCTGACCCCTACAGCAGTCCAATCCCAGCCACGGGCCCCACTGACCGGCTTTGCGCGACTTTCTTCGAGGTGGCGGGTTGAAAAAAGCGACACGAACTTGGCGCCGATTTTGGCGACTGAGCGGCTACGCACGCGCACGCGTGTTGGAGGCGGCGGGTGGGCTGCTGCTCACGCGAATCTGTTTGTCCGTGGCGGGATTTCGGCGATGGAAGGCTGCGATCGAGTGGCTCACGCCTGATTCGGCAGCGCCGGGCAGTCCGGCAACGCAACCGGAAATGGAGTTTGCGGGCGTGATGGACCGCTGGGAAGCTGCGGCGGCGCGACATTTGCCCATGAACGCGAATTGCCTGGAGCGTTCGCTGACCTTGTGGTGGCTGCTACGGAGACGCGGAATTGCCGCGGAGTTATGTATTGGCGGGCGAAAGGAACGGGGGCAGTTCGAGGCGCATGCGTGGGTCGAGGTGGGCGGAGTGATAGTGAGCGACAAGAACGGCGGGCGAGGGGAGTTCGAAGTGTTTGGAGCACGCCCCGGCGCGATAAGGACTTGCGCGTCATGAGCGGAATCGTAGGGATTTTCCGGCGAGACGGTGGGCCTGCCGACCAGTCGATGGCGAGGGCGCTGACGCGCTCTCTCGCGTTTCGTGGACCGGATGCCCAGCAGATCTGGTGCAGCGGCCCGGTGGCGCTGGGCCACGCAATGCTGCGAGCCACGGAGGAATCGGCGTTCGAGCGGCAGCCTGCGGCAGTGGGCGGAAAAATGTGGATCACCGCTGATGCGCGACTGGACGCGCGCGGCGATTTGCTGGAGGCGCTGGCGCAGGCGGGACAGGACGCGCGGAAGACGGCTCCGGACTGCGAGTTGATCCTGGAAGCGTACGCGGCGTGGGGAGACGAGTGCGTGCAACGCCTGCGTGGCGATTTTGCGTTTGGGATTTGGGACGCGCCGCGGCAAATGCTCTTCTGCGCGCGGGACCACGTGGGCATCAAGCAGTTTTACTTCGCGGAGAGCAAGGATTTTTTTCTGTTCAGCAACACGCTGGACTGCGTGCGGACGCACCCAGACGTACCGGACGACCTGAATGAAGCGGCCATCGCCGATTTTCTGCTGTTCGGGCTGAATTGCGATCCGGCGACCACCACGTTTCGAGCGATTCGGCGGCTGCCGCCCGGTCATTTTCTGCGGGTTTCCACGGGCGAACTTCGGATAAAGCGATACTGGACGTTTCCTGTCGATGGGCACATCCGGTACAACCACAGCGATCAGTACGTGGAACATTTTCAGATTCACCTGCGGGACGCCGTGGCGGATCGGCTGAAGGGCGCGCGGGTGGGCATTCTGCTAAGCGGCGGGCTCGATTCGTCGTCGCTGGCAGCGACGGCGCGAGGGCTCTCTCCTGAGCGGGGCGAGAGCGGGAAACTGCGCGCGTATACGGCGACGCACGAAGAGACTTTGAAGGAGCAGGACGGCGCGCATGCGCGTGAGTTGGCCGGGTTTCTGGGCATTCCGATTCGGTGCCTGCCAATGGACCGCCTGCAGCCGTTCGAACGATGGGAAAACCCGACGATGCACTGGCCCGAGCCGGTGGATGATCCACTGATGGCTGGCCTATTCGATCAATTCACGGCGATAGCGGCGGAGTGCCGGGCGGCGTTCAACGGCGAAGGCGCAGACAATTTGATGGATTTCCAGATGCTGCCGTACGCGCGGAGTTTGGTAAGAAATCGAGAGTGGCGGCGGTTGCGCACGGATGTGCCGCGATTTTTGCGCGTGCGACAGGTCCCGTGGCGCGGAGCGCACGAGAAAATAAAACACGCGTTAGGCGCCGGCTCCGATGCGGTTGCTTTCCCGAAGTGGTTGGATCCCGATTTTGCGCGGAGAGTGGATGCCAAGGCGCGATGGCGGGAGGGTTGCGCCCCGCGAGTAGCGCCGAAACACGCGGTGAAGCCGAGGGCGCACGCGTCTATGTATTTGCCACATTGGACTCTGCTATTCGAGATGTTGGACGCCGGTGTAACTGGACGGGCAGTGGACGTACGTTACCCTTTTTTGGATTTGCGCATCATTGATTACTTGCTGGCGATTCCATCGTTTCCCTGGGCATTCAAGAAGACGATTTTGCGCGAAGCGATGGCGGGATATCTTCCGGAGAAAATTCGGCTGAGGCCGAAGACTCCTCTGCCGGACGAGCCAATGAGCACAGCTCTTGGAGAGCAAGTTTTGCCGCGGATCGCAGGAATGAAGTGGTCCGAGGAATTGGAGCGATTCGTACGTCGGGCAGCCTACCGATCGCCACATTCTGGGCGCGCGGTACCGGTGAATAACCTGGCAATGCGGCCGTTGTGTTTGAACTTTTGGTTGCAGCGGTCAAGCAGCCTTCGGTATAACTTGATGGCGGAGGTCGGGAATGGATAAGGCCGGGAAGCCCGAGCCGAAGAAACCGTACACGCCCCCTGTGCTTACGAAGTACGGTACGGTACGCGATCTCACCAATAGAGTCGGCAGGTCGGGCCGCCGAGACGGCGGGAGCTTCCGCAGCGGGCGTTTCCGCACCGCATGACCAAGTCCGGCGGAATGAATTGGATTTTGCATACCTAATCTTCGGGTTGCGGGTTCGCTCAAATTTGCCTCTACCTGGGCTGGAACCGACTACCAAGCAGTTTGGCGACTTCGAAGTAGACCTTCATTTCGGGATCTCTCCCACAGTGGCCGAAACGGCGTGCGAAACGAGTGCAGAACCGTTCTTTGAAAGCCCCTTTCAGACGGAAACGGGCGAGCCGGTGCTGCGCGCCTGGACAATTGCAAATGGCGGATGGCGCCGGTTTGATTACGCCGACGGCACGCGATTTTGGATCGATGCCAACGGCACGGAGATATGGTCTTGCTGGATCGATACGTCATCTTTCGAGGATGCGGTTAGTTACGTGCTGGGGCCCGTCTTTGCGTACTTGCTGCGCTTGCGAGGAGTGACGTGCCTGCATGCGAGCGCGGCGCAATGCTGGGAACATACGGCGGCGTTTGTTGGCCCGGGGGGCGCGGGAAAGTCGACGCTGGCGACGGCGCTAGGAATGCGCGGACACGTGGTTCTCTGCGACGACGTGGTGGCACTGATGGAGCGCAATGGAGCGTTTTACGTGATGCCGGCGTATCCGTATCTTTCCCTGTGGCCGGAATCGGTGCAAGTTCTCTATGGTGGACGGCGCGATTTCAGGGCGTTTTCGGAGAATTATCCGAAGCGCATGTTGCCAAAGACAGCCGGTGATTTGCGGTTTGGCGAAGAGCCGATGTTACTGGACGCGATTTTTCTGCTGGATGAGCGAACGGACAGCGCTTCAGCGCCGCTTGTGGATGGCTTAGAGAAGCGCGAGGCGCTGATGTGGCTGGTGGGCAATACGTACTCGAATTTGCTGTTGGACGAACCGATGCGCGGCAGAGAATTTGCGCTGCTGGGCAGATTGGTTGCGGCCGTTCCGGTACGGCGATTGCACCCGCACGCGGATGTATCGCGGATCGGATCTCTTTGCGAACTCGTCGAAAGTGAACTGGCACGGCCGAAAGACGCAACGCCGGCGGTTGCGTAGCGCAACTGAGCATGCCGGCAGCCACGGATTTCAGCGGGTTTTTTCTTTCTTCCCAAGCTTGCTTCTGCGATATTCCTTGCCGACGATTCCTGGCGCGTTGTGGACGCTGCGTAGACGAAACCAACCCCGGCGAGTTTTCCAGCTTCCAAGCTTCGGCTCTTGAAACAAGCGTGAGGAGGATTGTGTAGATGCGAAAGCTCGTGGCGCTTAGCGGCTTGTTACTGCTTTGGATTTCTCCGGCCATCGGACAGGACGAAGCAGCCGCGGCACAGGAACAATCGGCTCCGCCGCCCGTGCCTGCGGCCCCGGTAAAGAAGACTCCGCCGGTTACGCCGAAGTGGGAAATTTCCGCTGGGTACACGATCCGGTCGAATTACCAGCCCGACGGCACGAAGCCGTATTTCGATGGTTTCTACGGGTCGGTTGACAGGAATATTTTCCATTGGCTAGGGGCGGAGGCGGAATTCACGGGAACATTGAAGAACCAGGGCGTTATTACGGGGGATTCGCGCGTATATACGTTTTTGGTGGGACCAGAGCTTTACCCGTTTGGCCATAGGAAGGTGACGCTATTCGGACATGCTTTATACGGACGGGGATTAGAGAGAATTACGACGGGACCGTTCGCGGGGTTCGGTGTGGAAAGGTCGACTTACGACGTGGGGGCGTGGGAAGTAGGTGGCGGACTGGATTGGAATAAATGGCAGCACTGGTCGATACGCTTGGTTGAAGGCGATTTCGGAGGCGCGAATTTTACGGGAGTGAAGACGGGCGGAGGATCGGTGCGCATATCTGCGGGGGTGGTGTACAGGTGGGGGAGAAAGTAGATGGTGATTACCTGATGGGCGGGGTGGAGAGCGGAGTTCGGCATCGAATTCTTCAGGCATCCTGATTGCTCGGCAGAGCCATCTTTAGTAGTCTCTACGATTGCCATCGAGGCTATCCATCAGCTTGGGGATCAGGGTGAGAGATTTGCGGGCGCGATTTGGTCTTGCGTACGGCCTTACGTTAGTGCTGTTGGTGGTGTGTCTGGCGGGTTGCCAACAACAGGTGAATTTTCCCACACCAGTGCTGCAGTCGATCAGCCCGACAGATGTTCAGGCAGGTGAGCCGGCGCTCACGTTGACGATCAGCGGGCGAGGATTTACGCCGTCCTCTTCCGTGCTGTGGGCGTCGAGCGCGATTCCATCGGGGGGGCTGGTTAGCACCTACGATGCAGCGACCGGACAATTGCTGGCGCAGGTGCCGGGATCTTACATACAGAGCCCGGGGCAGGCTTCCATCTACGTCGAGACGCCGCAGCCAGGCGGCGGCGTCACTGCGCCGCTCACGTTTACAATTAATCCGAACCCGAGCGCAGTGCCGCAGATTTCGGGTCTCACGCCAACCGCGGTGGCTGCCGGGGCTGCCGGGTTCTCCCTCACTATCTCCGGGAAGAATTTCGTATCGCAATCGGTGGTTCTGGTCAACGGCAACGCGCGGACGACGACGTTCGTGAACGCGACCTCGGTGCAGGCGACCCTAGGAGCGGGCGACGTGGCAAGTGCGGGAACACTGCAGATTTCGGTGTTGAATCCTCCTCCGGACGGCGGCAGTTCCAACGGTTTTGGGTTCAATGTGAATTACCCGGTGCCGAGCGTGACGTCGTTGAGTCCCACTTCCGCGTTAGCCGGAAGCGCGAGTGTTTCGCTGGTGCTGACTGGCACGAATTACGTGCCGGAATCGACGATTTTGATCAATGGCGCGCCGCGCACAACTTCGTATTCGAATGCGACGCAAGTGAGCGCGACGCTATCGGCCGGCGATTTAACACAGGGCGGCGTGATGCAGGTGCAGGTGGCGAATCCGGCTCCTGGCGGAGGAACGTCCAGCATTTTGGCGTTCGCCGTCAATCCCACGGACACCGCTGGCCTCCCCGACCTGGTCGACTATGCGTATGACGGCGCGCAGGCGAACAATGGGATCTGCGGAACACTCTCGGCATGCGCGAACGGGATCCCGACGCTGGCGAGTGCCGGACCTTCGGTCAGCACCACGGGAGAGTACGCGGCGTTCGCTTCGACTTCGACGAATCTGCTGTTGAACCAGTCGAATGCCGCGAGCGCAATCTTCTTGCGCGACACGTGCCTGAGCACCACCACGTCATCAACCGGAGCCAGTGGTTGCGCTCCGAAGACGCTGCTCGTTGATTTGGGAGTCAGCGGCGCCTTACCGAATGGACCAGCGGATCAACCGTCCATCGATGGCACGGGCGCGCACGTGGCGTACACCTCCACGGCGACAAATCTGGTGAGCTACGCGAGCGTAGACGGCGCAACGCAACAGGTGTATTGGCAGACGACGTGTTTGTCGGGCTCGAGCACGACGGGATGTACATCAACGGGCTCGATCGGAACCGCGGCGCTGGTTTCAGTAGCGGTGGATGGCGTAACGCCTGGAAACGGCAACAGCGACGATCCGATCATCAGTTCAGACGGCGAATACGTGGCATTTGTCTCGCTAGCGACAAATCTGGTGTCGGGCGTAACGGTGGACGGAGTGACGCCTCAAGTTTATATCCGGAACACTTGCAATGCGGTTCCTCCGGCCAACGGGAGCTGCACACCCACGACCTACCTGGTCTCAACACCCGATGGGTCGACGCCAGGAGATGGCGCAAGCTCCGCACCTGCGATCGCGAATGACGGACTGTTTGTTTCGTTCACATCCCAGGCGACCAACTTGCTTGGAGGTGGATCGAGTTCGAAATTCAACGGCTCTCCCGAAGTATTCGAGCGGTCGACGTGCGTGACAACGCTGAGCGAAGCGGGCAGTACGTGCGTGCCGATGACTGAGCTGATATCTTCTCCGGACAAGGTGACGCCGGCGGACGGCACGAGCAGCGAATCGTCAGTTTCCCAAGATGGACGGTACGTGGCGTTTGCTTCCACAGCGCAGAATTTGATCCCTGGAGTCGGACCAGTACAACAGGTTTACGTGGCCGATACGTGTGCGGGAGTGGTGGTGACCAGCCCGCCAGAGTGCACTGCTTCGCTCAATCTTGTTTCGACTGCAGACGGGACGACACCGGGGAATGCAATTTCCGAAAATCCCAGCGTGAACAGCTGCATCACAGCCACATCCGTGACTGTTTCATGCGGCACCGGCCAATTCATTGCGTTTGCCACGAAGTCTACGAATCTTGGGCCTGCCGTGCAGAACGGTGTAGAAAATATCTTCGCGCGGAACACCTGCGAGGGCGTAGTGGTTGCGAGCACGACGAACACGATCGGGCCGAGTTGCGCCTCCTACACATTTCTCGCCAGCCAACCGCCAGGCAGCTTGGCTTCGCCAGCGAACGGTGACAGCATCGTGCCACGCCTGAGCGGCGATGGACACATCGTCGGATTTCTATCATCTGCCGGAAACCTGGTGACAAATGACACAAATGGAATTCCGGATGCGTTCATCGCCCGGGCATCACCGATGGTGAATTTGGCGATATCGCTGCCGGGGACCGGATCGGGCAAGGTTACGGACAGCCAATCATTGGTCAACTGCGTGCTGAGCACGGGGACGCAGACGGGAACGTGCTCGGCGAACTACATCTACGGAAGCTCGGTTACGCTAACGGCAACGGCGTCGTCTGGCTACACGTTCACCGGCTGGGGGGGCGGCGTCACATCTACCATGTGCCCGGCGGATACGGATACGTGCACGGTTACGCTTAACGCTGGCGGGACCATTACGGCGACATTCAAGTAAGGTTCCGGGAATTAACAGAGCGCGCCGTAGGCGGAAACCGCGGGTGGGATATTGCAACGCTTCTTTCGCAGAAGTGGGCGGGTTTGGAAGCGTGCCCCGGTTCCTTTTGGAACCGTTGTCCCCGCAACGCCGCTTCCAACCCGCAACGCGATCATGGGCGGACGAAGAGCAGTGGCCAATGGCTCGCCCGGGATAGATTGGCGGGTACATCGGTTTTAGTACTTCTCGGCGTGGCGGATTGCTTGGGGCGTCAGCGGCTGACGTTGACAACCACGTCGGCGGCTGGAGGCATGTGAAGGGTAACTTCAGTCGTGTGATTCGAACGGATGTTGATGCGCTTAAGCCACTTCGAGAAAGCGCCTTTCGAATAGGCTTGCAGGTCGTATTGACCGGTGAGAAAGCGGGCAAACTGGAAACGGCCCTGTTCGTTGGTGTGCGTGGCATTGGGGTGGTCGCCGAATGAGGTCTGGATCGTAACGGTGGCGTGAGGCACAGGCTTGCCGTGGGCATCGACGACCGTGCCGGCCAGCGTGCCAACGCGGACGCGAGCGTACGACAAAGTTGCGAAGCCGACCAGGACGAACGCGAGAACGAATCGAGACAGCATGAATACGCGCCGGTTCATGACGCCCTCCGGAACCACGCAGAAAATTGTACCGTTCAAAGGCACATTCAGCGAGACAGCGTGCGTGGGGTGTTGCGGAAACGCGACTGTTCTAAAGTACAGGTGGATTTTGAACCGATTACTTTCAGTGACCGACAGGAGACCGCATGGCTCGTTACATCTCGCAGCACACGCTTGCTTGCCTGACACGCCAAGGCGCGCAACAACTTTCGCAAAAGCTGCATGGCGGGAACGAAGTGGCGGCGCGGCGGGTGCTGGTGAACATGCAAGAGGGGAAAATGCTTGTGGAGTTCGACGCGCCGGACCGAGAGACGCTGGAAATATGGCTGGCGAAGGAAAAATTCCACTTCGATTGGGTTCTGGGCGTGGAGCTGGAATCGAGCGGCGATGGAACTCTCCTGCCGTGCTAATCGCGATTCCGCAACAGACTTCTGCGCGCGCCCATTGCCTCGGCGCAGGGGCGGGTGTATGCTCGCGGGTGAATGGGAATTCACCCACCGACGTTGGTTCGGCGCTGTTGTTGTACGTGTAGCACCTTGGTGTGCTCTGGCGCGGGAAGGCTAGGAATCTAGGGAATCCGATCTAGCTCGGTAAGTTTAAAACCCACCGCCGGAAGCGATCCGGCGGTGGGTTTTGTTTTGCGGGCGAGTTCAGCGGAAGGGACGAAATGTTCAAGGAGGAACGGAAGTCATGAGCGAATATGCGCATCCGGAAGTGTTGGTTTCGACGGAGTGGGTCGCGGAGCATGGGAAAGACCCGAAAGTGCGGCTGGTCGAAGTAGACGTGGACACATCCGCGTACGACCACGGGCACATCGCGGGAGCGGTGGGGTGGAATTGGCAAACGCAGCTGCAGGACAACGTCCGGCGGGATTTAATCGACAAAGTGGCGCTGGAGCAGTTAATGGGGCAATCCGGAGTATCGAACGACACGACGGTGATTCTCTACGGCGACAATAACAACTGGTTCGCCGCGTACGCGCTTTGGCAGCTGAAATATTACGGGCATAAGGACGCGCGTTTGATGAATGGCGGGCGAAAGAAATGGGTGGCGGAGAAGCGTCCGCTGGTGACCGAAGCGGCGAAAGTGAACGCGACGACGTATCGTGCGAGCGGTCCGGATGAATCGATTCGCGCGCACAAGGAGCAAGTGGCGTCCGCAATCGATCGAAAGAACGCAGGGGGGCTGGTAGACGTGCGGTCGCCTGATGAGTTTACGGGGAAAATTATCGCCCCTCCGGGAATGACGGAGACGGCACAGCGAGCCGGGCACATCCCGGGTGCGGCGAATGTGCCGTGGTCACAGGCGGCGCGCGAGGACGGCACGTTCAAGTCGCTAGAGGAGCTGAAGCAGCTATATCAAGGAAAGGGCGTGACGGGTAATGGAGAAGTGATCGCCTATTGCCGCATCGGGGAACGCAGTTCTCACACGTGGTTCGTCTTGAAGTACCTGCTCGGTTACGACAACGTGAAGAACTACGACGGATCGTGGACCGAATGGGGCAATTTGATAGGAGCGCCGATCGAGAAAGACGTGGCTGCCGCAGCCCGCTAGCAACCCGAATATGCAACGCGCTGCGCTGATCGACGGCGCAGCGCGACGGTTGATCGGGTGCAGTTCAAATGGAGAGCGGCTAAGGGTCGTCGAAGGAGCCCTTGCCGCTTGCGAGTTCGGCGTTCACTTCGGCGAGGGCGTCCTCCGGAGGCCCGATGCGCCGATAGTGGCTGACGTCGATGGTTTCGTGCTGGGCGAAGCGAAACAGGAATTTGCGTCCGGCGAAGTCGTACTCGTAATGTGTGGGCAGCCAGACACCGGGCGCGACCTCTGCCTGATCTATTTCTACCTTGCTACCGCGATACACTTTCCCGGCGATTCCAGCAACGAAGGAGATGTCACTGGTAACCCAAGCTTCGCCACGCACCA
>JBOGNC010000057.1:0-18818 GCA_050747045.1 Candidatus Acidiferrales bacterium
CCGCAGCATCTCGGAAACCGCATCGTCGCTCACGTCTTTCACCCCCATTTGTTCCAGGTGATAGGTGATGGACGCTTTGCCGCTCTTTTTACCCAGCACGACGTCCCCGCTACGCCCAGTCAGGGCCGGATGCGTTCCGAACATCGCGAGCGGCTGCTTGACGACCAGATCGACGCCGATCCCCGATTCGCGCGTGAAATTTCGTTCCCCCAAAATCGGTTTGTTCAGCGCGAACTGCATGCCGCTAAGCCGCCGGACCAATGCGCCCAATTCGGGCAGGCGACCCAGGTCGTAGTGAGTCTCGTATCCGTAGAGCACATGTAAGGCTACGATTAATTCCTCCAGCGCCGCGTTCCCTGTGCGCTCGCCCAATCCATTGGCGCAGCTATGCACCACCTCCGCGCCCGCTTCGATCCCCGCCAGTTCCGTGGCTACGGCCATGCCGAAATCATTGTGGGTATGCACCTCCACCGGTAGGTTCGTCAGGGAACGCACCAGGCGCACCATGTACTTCATGGCCTCCGGCAAAATGCACCCCATGGTGTCCACGACACCGATCGAGTCCGGCGGAGCATCCTGCATCAGGCGCGTAAGCAGATTCCGCAGATCCTCCTCGCGTGCGCGCGTAGTGTCGTACGGAAAATAGACCACGTACAGGCCGCGCTTCTTCGCGTAATTGACGACGTCCACGCTTTTTTTCAGCACATCTTCCCAAGTCCACTTGAACTGATATTTCAGCTTTGGATAGCCGATCGGGATTTCAATGATTACGCCTTGCGCGCCGCACTCCGCCGCTGTGTCGATATCGGCATTCATGGCCCGCGCAAAGGCGAAAATCTTTGATTTAAGGCCCAAATGGGCGATTTCTTTCAACGCCTTGGCGTCCGATTCGGATACTGCCGGCATTCCGGCTTCAATCCGATCGACGCCGATCTCCGCCAGCTTCTCGGCGATGGCGACTTTGTCCGCGACGCTGAAGACCACACCCGGAGTCTGTTCGCCGTCGCGCAGGGTAGCGTCGTGGATGCTCACGCGCTTCGGCAACTGGAACTGCTTGGTTACGTCAGCAACGAAGTTATAAGGGCTGACCCACCACTGGTCTTCACGCAGATACTTCTCGCTCATCTGGTTATCCTCTCGAAAAACTGGAGCCTAGTTTAGCGAAATTTCCACGCGCGGGAAAGCTTCGCGGACTGCACCCGCAAAATAATATCGGGAGTTACGTGCCGGGATGGTATAATCCACGGCGAATGTCCCTGGATAAATCGGCGAAAAGAGCCCGGGCCACCCGCCCGTTGCATAGCATTTGGCAATTTGCCGCGTGGCTTTCCCGCCCTTACTCCACTCGCTAGGCTGTGGGACCCGACAGCTATCGATTACCTTTGGCTCGATTGTGGGTAGCGCAGAGCATCTGGCAGTTCTCGGCCGAGCTTCCGCCGCCTTTGCTCCATGCGGAAACGTGGTCGGCGTCCATTTCGTTAAAGTTATAAATCCTGCTCTTGTTCGCGCCGTGCCCAATCGCGCAGAGCGGACAATTGGATTCGCCCTTACCCTCGGCTGCTTGCGTCTGCTTGGCGTATGCGGCCCGCTTTACCGGAGTTTCGAAGATCCTGACCTCCAACAACTTCGTATCGTGCGAACCGCCCAAGACGTACTCGAAGATTCCCTTGCGGTTCGTTACGCAGTCATCGGCGGCGAGCTTTTTCACATTGTCTGACAGCTTCTTCGGATCGTAGGACTTGCCGTGGTACTCCTCGTACAGCCTGCCCCACTCCAATCCGCGCATTTCCGGGAGGGCGTCGATAAACACGGTTGAAACCCAGTCGATCACGCTGTTGAAGTAGGTTTTCAGCTCATTGATATTGTTATCGTTGCGATGCCGGCCCATGTAGCCGCCGATATCGCCCTTGCTCACCCAGCCCAGCGCCCGCTCCAAGAAGTCCTGCCGGTTTGCGCTGCCCTTGATGTACGCGCTCCATTTTTGAATGTTTGAGTTCTGGCTATTGCTGAACTCCGCCTTCGCAAGCGTCACGAACGGTCCGGAGAAGATGGCGTTCAAGAGCTCTTGGGGGTTGAGAGGCACACCTGCGATGTTGATCGTCTCAAACCATTGCTTGATCTCGCTCTCCGTGCCCTCGCACTCGTAGATCAGCAATTTCGAGTCCCGAATCTTGGCTCGTTGGTCGACGGGCAGGCTATCGAAATTCTTGGGATTGCCATTATCCATGATCGCGAACTTGTTCGTAACGAACCGCCCGATACTGGTGATCCGTTGCTGGCCGTCCAGCACCTCGAACTTGTCCTTCGCGACATTGTTGAAATAGATTAGCCCCAGCGGATACCCCTTGAGCAGCGATTCGATGACCGCCGCTTCTTTCTTGCCTCCGCCATCCGCATAGATGTAGTTGCGCTGGTACTCCGGCTGGATGGTGAGCTTTCCTCTCAGCCCGAACAAGCCTTTGCCCTCCAATTGGTTGTATACAAACCCGTCGCAGATGTCGGAGACGGTGATGTCGGTTCTAAGCGTCGTCTTCACTTTTTGGTCTTTCTTGTTGGCCGGGGACTGCGGCGGTGGCGAATCAGAATGCGCTTGTAAATGACCCGCGGCTGAGGCTCAAGCAGACCCAGCATCCGCATGTTTGGGCTGTAGTGTCCGGTTCCCCCCCGGGCGCGATATGCGCTAATGAACTTCCGACCGAGGGTGCGGACTCCAATCTTGCTCATCATGTCTGAGTCGTCACTGTTTCCGACAATCTTGAACTGGTCGGGGTTGTACTTGTCAAGGAATGAGACAGGGACGCCCATGACGCCGTCGTAGTCGCTGGGAATCGCGTCGCTGAACGGCACTTCGATGGCGTCGAAGTTGTCGTACCGGTCGTACTCCGCCTTGCCTCTGATCTCCTTGTGCTTGCTGAATCGCAAGTTGTCCGCCATCGTCATACACTCTAGCCGCCGGTGGCGGCGTCCATGGTCCAGATTTGTGTACCAGCGGACACCCTTAACGCGGATGTACTTGATGCCATTTTCGTCGACGCGCCAACTCGCCGCGTTCAGCGGATAGTGTTCTGGAACGCGGAACTCGCGGTCGCCGCTGTGGATCGTGACGCCCAGCCACAACTCGTTGTCCTTGATCAGCGGGAAGATCTCTAGGTAAGTGATCGCCTGCACGTTGCCGATGATCAGGAACTTCTTCTCGTGCTCCACGAGCTGAGCGACGTACTCCTTGAAAAGGGAGAATGGCGGGTTGGTGACTACGATGTCCGCCTGCTTGAGCAACTCGACGCACTCGGCGCTACGGAAGTCGCCGCCTCCCGCGAGGGCTGTGCGGGTGTGGGGGTTCCGCTCCAGGAAGAGCTTCACGTCGTCGATGCCGGTCGCGCCGTCTCTGTTGATATCCTTCACCTCCTCGATCTCGACGGAGATCGCTTTGGGCTTTTGACGCTTGCCATTGCCTTCGTCGTACTCACCGAAAGTGAGTTGTGCGCCGGCGATGGGGGAGCCGTCGTAGCTGGTGCTGACGAGCTTTTTGAGGCCGAGCTTGTTGAAGTTGGCGGCGAAGTACTTAAAGAAGTTACTCTCGAAGGGGTCGTCGCAGTTGCAGTAGACGACCTTGTCGCGAAAGGTATCGGGGTCGAACTCAAGGTAGGCCTCGACCTCTGTCTGGATGTCAATGTATTGGGTGTAGAATTCGTCCTGCTTGGCCGCCTTCGCGGCGTGCAGTCTGCGATGCAGTGGCTTGGTCTCTATTTTGCGAGTGTTTCCCATCGTGCGGATGGGATTTAACCACCGCAGGTAAGCTTTGGCAATGCGTGGCGACGCCTAACGTTCAGATTGAGTCAACTCCTGATAAGTCAGCTTACCGGAGATTTCGCTTTCTAGTACCCACCAACGTCCTAACTGAGACATTGCCGGTGGGCAGGCCTTTACTTTCCGCCCAGGTAACCCCGCGCCATCGTCGGAATGGCGAGGACCTCATCGATCAGGCCCCCGCGGCCGGCATTGAGCCCGACCGCGTACAGCGTCTTCCCGTCCGGACTGCCGAAGGCCCCAACATCCTATCGGCGATTTGTGTAGTTTTAGTTATAATCCGCGCGTGATCGGGCGCCCGCAAGCGCGAAATGGAAATTCTCATATAAAACATGACAGTGCGCTCGCGATCTAACGCGCATGCAGGCGAACAACCCAGCGCCGGTGAGACATGAAAGACAAGGAGCGAATACATGTGTGATCGAGACCATTCCGCGGAAGATCAGGAACAGTACCAAGCCCAAGGTTTAATCACGCGAAAGCAGTTCGGCATTATGCTGGCAGCAGGCGTCGCCATGCTGCTGCCTAAAGTAGCCAACGCCGCAACGGTCACCGAATCAGACGTCAACGTGAAGACGCCGGACGGCACTGCGGACTGCTATTTCGTTCATCCATCTACTGGCACCGCGCCTGGCGTATTGATGTGGCCGGATATTTTCGGGCTGCGGCCGGCATTCCGTCAGATGGGTAAGCGGCTCGCCGAGGCAGGCTATTCGGTGCTGGTGGTGAATCCGTTCTACCGGACCCAGAAAGCTCCGACGGCGGCCCAGGGCGCGGCGACTCCGATCCAACAGTTGCTGCCGCTGGCGCGAACCCTGAACGAGACTACGAACGTGACCGATGCGAAGGCATTTATTGGATGGCTGGATCAACAGCGCGCAGTTGCCAAGAATCGCAAGATCGGGACGCAGGGTTATTGCATGGGAGGGGCGATGGCTTTTCGCACCGCTTATGCCGTGCCGGACCGCGTGGGAGCCGTGGCGTCGTTCCATGGCGGCAACGGATTGGTGACCGACGCGCCGGATAGTCCGTATCTTCAGGCCGCGATGAGCAAGGCGCGGTTCCTGGTCTTAATTGCGCAAAATGACGATGCGAAAGCCCCCACCGAAAAGACAGTGATGAAGGAAACCTTCGCCAAGGCGGGGCTGCCTGCGGAAATCGAAGTGTACGCGGCCATGCACGGCTGGTGTCCGCCGGATTCGGGCGTCTACAACGAGCCGCTCGCCGAGAAGGCATGGAGCCGCCTGCTAGTACTGTACGGCAAGGCTCTCGCGTAACCCATTTCTGATTGTTGGGTGCGCTGCCCCAACCAATTGACCGATCAGTCGGCTCGACGGATATGTCACTTTCTAGTACCGAACAATGTCCTAACTGAGACGTTGCCGGTGGGCGGCTTTTACTTCCCGCCCAAGTAGCCCCGCGCTATCGTCGGAATGGCGAGGACCTCGTCGATCAGGCCTCCGCGGCCGGCGTTGAGCCCGACCGCATAGAGCGTCCTCCCGTCCGGACCGCCGAAAGCCGTGGAGATGACCTGGAAGGGAGTCGGGATGATGCCGAGAAATTGGCCGGTTGGAGAGAACACATCCACGCCGGGCCGGGTGCCGGTGAAATACACGCGTCCGTCCGCGTCTACGCTGCCGCCGTCGTTGCCGCCGCCGGGGATGGCGGCGAACACGCGTTGATTGCTTAGCGCGCCGTCCGCGCCGACGTCGAAGGCGAGAACCTTGCCGCCGCTGCCCACGTAAAGCGTCTTCTGGTCATGGCTCAGGACGATGTCGTTGGGCTCTACGTCCGGGGTGCCATAGCGGGTGACGTGGCCCTGAGGGTCGGCATACAAGAGGCCGCCCATCGAAAAATACACGCCGCCGTTGTCGAGTGCGGCCGGACCGTCGATGCCCGCGCCGCCGAGGCAGTCGAGGCTGTCGCCGTTGTAGGAGTCGGCAAGCAGCTTGCGTTCCGGCGCGAGCTCCCAGATCGAGGACATCAGCGCACGTTCGGCGATGAAGATCTGGCCGCGATGATTGATTGTCAGTCCGCCGCCGCTGTCTGTATCGGTGTAGACCGTCTCGGAGTGGCCGTTGGGGTAGAGTCTGACAACGGCGCTGTCGTCGTTCTGCGCCATCAGGATACTGCCGTCTGATAACGAGACGAGGCCGTCGGCGTTATTGCCGTTGGTAGCCCAGACGATCTTCCATTGCGCGCCGGGAGCAACCACACCCGGAATACCCTCGACGTGATAGGGAAACGGCGGCACGGGCGCCGGACCGCGTCGCCCCGCGGCGTTGAACGGCCGCCGCGGCGGCGGTGGAGCCTTACACATCGAGAGCAGCGCGGATTCGCGCACGTCTTGGGGCGCATGCATGCCCGGTCCGGCTGGCTGCGGAAAGGGCGGTACCGGTATCTGAGCCATGGCGGCCGCGGTGCTGAACACCGTCAACGCCGCCGAGAGGCACACACCACTCCAGAATTTCATTGGCAACTCCCCTTCTTTCGTTTCATTCCATTAAGGTGCCTGCCGCTCGCCGCGGAAATCCTGCTCCGCTGAGCAGCAATCGACCTGGCAGTATCCGGTCGCGACCTGGCCCCAACCCTCGCGCGGCCTAAGAGTCTCATAGCGAGCCGACGAACGGCAATCGCGCAAAGAGGCCACCCGCCAGTCTAATGCCTCGGTTGAGCGATCATGTTCGTAGTCCGACGACGTTCAATCGCTACCCACTGTTTCGCTATTCTGGGAAGCTGCTCAATTACCTCGTAGCCGAACAACACCTCGTCCACGTAGCCCATATGCAGTATGTCAATTATGCGGCACAGATACGAGCGTCCGCACTGCCACCACGTGAACTCGCCGTCAACCATGAGTAGGTGCTGTACCGCAACCTTCTCGTGCTCGAGCAGCTCCTCAAGTTCCATTCCGTCCAGCAGAGTTTCGTAAACACCGTCAGCAACGCGGCTGCCGAACGTCGTCGTGTTGTAGTATTCCTTCACTTCCCAGATTGCGACAGGATTGATGCTGCTCGGAAACGCGCCATCAAAGCGGCGCGCTAGAGTCCGGACAGGAACGTCATCTCGTGTAATCGTTGTGAGCATACGTGGATCATAGTCGCAAGTTCCGATTCCCTGCTCCAAGAGCATGTTGATGATTCCGGTCAGATATGCTTGGCCCTTCTTTTCGCCCCTCTGTTTATTCAACGGAATCGGGCATTTCGGTTGCAGCTCTTTGTAGAGGGCTTCAAACTCTTGAATCGCCCGTTCTTTGTTCATGAGACGCGGACGCACATACTCGTTTAGCACCTTGGCCCGATGGAGGAAATAATCGTGGAGTGTTCTCCCGAATTCGGTTAGCTCACCGTTGGTAGCGACGTGTGCCGCAGAGAGATTCAGTTTTTGGAGGCCCGTGACCATATCTTGAGTGTTGAAAACCTTGATTTGCTTGGTGCCGCGTACCGTATACCCGAGTTTCTGACTAAGTGACCGGACGTTTGCCCAAAAGTTCTTGGGCTGCTTTATGAACCGTTGGTCAGGCTTCACGAGTCAACACCCTCAAAACGCCTCACGAACTCCAGCAGCGTGATCCGGCAGGCGTCGCACACCTGACCCAGTTCAAGGAGATCGAGGCGGCGTTCGCCGGACTCGTACTTGCTCACGAAAGATTGTGGCTGATTGAGTTTCTTGGCGAGGTCAATTTGGCGAAGTCCGGCTTCTGTACGCACCTGCCGCAGCAACACCAGTAGTTGCGCTTTTCGGGAGCTAGCCTTCGTCATGGGATGGTAGGATGATATGGATCATTGACACGTATCCCAAAACAGAATATGGTTTAGGGCGATGCAACTGATCCTTTTCGATGAAGCGGCCGCTCCGCGGTCTGTCAAACCTTTCACAACGCAACTGCTCAAGTGGATTGGCAACAAGCAGAGATTCGCACACGAAATCGTCTCGTATTTCCCGGAGCAGTACGACCGTTACTTTGAGCCGTTCATTGGGAGCGGCGGCGTTCTCGCGACGCTATCGCCCAAACGGGCCGTTGGATCGGACAACTTTCCACCCCTCATTGAGATTTGGCAGGCCCTTCACGACGATCCCGAATTGTTGAAAGGATGGTATAGGGAACGATGGCTTGGGATGAAGCGAGCGGGGGACAAGGTCAAGGGGTACGAGCAAATCAAGGCATCGTACAACCACAATCCCAGCGGGGCTGATTTGCTATTCCTGTGCCGTAGCTGCTACGGCGGTGTAGTACGGTTCCGACAGAGCGACGGCTACATGTCCACACCGTGCGGTATTCACGAGCCAATCTCGCCGGACTCTTTTGGCGAACGAGTTGATGAATGGCACGAGAGAACCAAGGGGACAACGTTCCTGTGTCAGCCGTATGAAGAAGCGATGGGAACGGCGAGCGAAGGCGACTTGGTTTACTGCGACCCTCCCTATAGTCACAGCCAGACGATCTTGTACGGAGCACAGTCATTTGATCTGGAACATCTGTTCCGGGTGATTTCTGACTGCAAGAAGCGCGGCGTATATGTCGCGCTCAGCATAGACGGCACAAAGAAGTCGGGCTTGAAGTTGTGCGAACTTCCCATACCCACCGGACTCTTTGAGCGGGAAATCTTCGTGCACTGTGGGCGCTCTATGCTCCGCCGCTTCCAGATGGACGGACAGACACTAGAGCGAGAGCACGTGTCTGATCGCCTCCTGCTAACTTATTGAGGATATGCGGCTCGCCGGCTGCACTGCGTCGCAAGAAATCAAATCGAGATCGAGCGGAGCGATCGAGTCGTCGGTAGGACGCGGGATTCGGTGGTGGCGCCGAGGCATTCTCGAAGTTAGAGGCCGGAGGTTAGATGTTCGAGGAGAGCGGGGCGGAAGTGACGCGGGCGGGCAGGCGGGCTTAGGCGGCGCTTGCGTCGGCGGATTGCACGCGGGACTCTGTGGGAGCGCCGAGGCGGTGGTGTCGGTTTTCCGCGCTGGCGCGGATGAAGGCGGCGAAGAGCGGGTGCGGGGCGAGGGGCTTGGACTTGAACTCGGGATGGAACTGGCAGCCCACGAACCACGGATGATCGGGGATTTCGACGATTTCGACGTACACGCCATCGGGAGTTTTTCCGGTGATGCGGAAACCGGCGCGGGTTAGCGTCTCTTCGTATTCGCGGTTGAATTCGTAGCGGTGGCGATGGCGCTCGGAAATGTCCGCGCGGCCGTATGCTTTGAATGCAAAAGAATTCGGCTCCAGCTTGCAGGGCCATGCGCCCAGGCGCATGGTGCCGCCCATTTCGTCCACGCCGAGAAGTTCGCGGAGCTTGTAAATCACGCGATGCGGAGTGCCGGGCTCGAACTCAGTGCTATCGGCGCGATCGAGGCTGGAGACCTGGCGCGCGTATTCGATCGTCGCGCACTGCATGCCGAGACAAATGCCGAAAAACGGAACTTTGTGATTGCGCGCGTAGGTGATGGCGTGGACCATTCCGGCAATTCCGCGCTTGCCGAATCCGCCGGGAATCAGGATGCCATCGACGTGGTGCAACATGCGCTCGGCGGCAGCGGGCGAGTCGATGTCTTCAGCTTCGACCCATTCGATAACGACGCGCTGGCGATTGGCCAGTCCGCCGTGGACGAGAGCTTCGCGGAGGCTTTTGTAAGCATCTTCGAGCTGAACGTACTTCCCCACTACGCCGATGCGGATTTCGCCTTGCGGATGTTCGAGGGTTTCGAGCATGGCGAGCCATGGGCTCAAGTCGCGCGGCGGCGCTTCCAAACGCAGTAGCTTCAAAAGCTGGTCGTCGAGCCCTTCGGAAGCGAGTGAGAGCGGCACCTCGTAGATGTTCGAAACATCCGTCGCGGAAATAACCGCGGACTCAGCCACGTTGCAGAAAAGCGCGATCTTCGCCTTCAGATCGGCGCCCAGCGGGCGATCGCTGCGACACAGCAGAAGATCGGGCTGAATCCCGATGCTGAGCAGTTCTTTCACACTGTGTTGCGTCGGTTTGGTTTTCAGCTCGCCGGCGGTGGGGATGAACGGCACAAGCGTCAGATGCGCAAAGACGACGTTTTCAGGCCCCAGCTCCAGCCGCATCTGTCGAATGGCTTCCATGAACGGCAGTGACTCGATGTCGCCCACCGTGCCGCCGATTTCCACGATCACCACATCGACGTTGTCGGCTACCTTGCGAAAGGCCGATTTGATTTCGTCGGTTACATGCGGAATTACCTGGACGGTTTTGCCGAGGAAATCGCCGCGCCGCTCTTTCGCGATGATCGATTCGTAGATGCGGCCGGTGGTCCAGTTGTGGTCGCGAGTCAAATGCGCGGACGTGAAGCGCTCGTAATGGCCTAGATCGAGATCGGTTTCAGCCCCGTCGTCGGTGACAAACACTTCTCCGTGCTGATAGGGAGACATGGTGCCAGGATCAACGTTGAGGTAGGGATCGCACTTCTGGAGGGTGACTCGCAGACCGCGGCTTTCCAGCAAACATCCTATCGAAGCCGCTGCTACCCCTTTTCCGAGAGAAGAAACCACGCCGCCCGTAACGAAAATATACTTCGGGCCAGTGTACAAGGGGCGCGATTCCCTCCGGAGAATCGGTACGACGCATTATCAGGGGAAATCCGCGAAGTGTCAAATTGCGATTTGCTTTCGGAACGATTCGCAAAAACCATGAGCGGAATTAACTAAGAAGATTTGGTTTCGCGAAGGAGTTTTTCCACGCGTTCCAAGTCGGCGGGCACATCCACGCTAAGCGCGTCGTATTCCGTCTCCACAACGCGGATGCGGTAGTCGTTTTCCAGCCAGCGCAATTGTTCCAACTGCTCCAGGCGCTCCAGTTCGCCGGGTGGAAGCGTGGGAAAATCCAGAAGCGCGTCTCTTCGGTAGGCGTACAGTCCCAAGTGCTTCCAGTGCTGCGCCGCTACCGCCTCCCCGCGGTCGCGCACCCACGGGATCGGCGCGCGCGAAAAATAAAGCGCGTTGCCATCGAAATCGCGCACCACTTTCACGATATTGGGATCCATGATGTCGCCCTGAGTGGTGATGGCGGAGCATGCCGTGGCAATCTGCACCACGTCCTCTTCAATCATCGCGGAAACGAGTGCATCAATAGTGGCGGGATCGACCAATGGTTCGTCTCCCTGCACGTTCACGTAGATATCGGCGGCAACGTGAGCGGCCACCTCCGCCACTCGGTCCGTGCCGGAGCGATGATCCGAACGCGTCATCATCGCTTCGGCTCCAAAATCCGCCACGGCTTTTTGGATGCGCGCGTCGTCCGTCGCAACCACCACGCGCGAGACGCGCTCGGCGCCGCGGACGCGGTCCACTACATGCTGAATCATCGGCCGGCCGCCGATTGACGCCAAAGGTTTGCCTGGAAACCGCGAAGAGGCGTAACGGGCCGGAATTACGGCGAGAACCTCCGTGGATTTGCTCTTGGCCATGATCGCTCGCAGCTGTGCCGTGCTCTCGCGCGGATCATCTTAGCACGGCCGGGGAACCAAGCCCGCTCGTCCGAAAACCGTGTCCTTCAGCAGTTGCCGCGCATCCCATGGTGACGGGTTCGTGTAGAATCGCCTTTGGGGAAGGCTCGGGAGCTTTTCGAAATGAAAGCCGAAAGAGAGCCTGCGAACCGGTGGACCATCGCGATGCTCTGCACCGCGCTCTGCGTAATGTTCGTTTGGACAGCCTCGCTGCCGGCTCGCGCTCAGGAACTTCCCGCCGGTCCTACTCCGCCTAAATCTGCGCAACCCAAGAAGCTGCCATACGGGAAGCCCATCACTACCACAACCGACATGACCCTCGTGAACGTCTCGGTGTTTGATCCTCTTGGGCGAATCGTTACCGGGCTGCGGCAGGAAAATTTTCGCGTCTTTGAAGACGGCGTGGAACAAGAAGTCACCTATTTCGCGAGCGACGACGTACCAGTTTCCATCGGCGTGATTTTTGATATGAGCAACAGTATGACTGACAAAATTCAAAAATCGCGCAACGCCGCGGTCCAATTCTTCCGCACCTCGAATCCGCAGGACGAGTTCTTTCTGGTCGAGTTCAATAATCGGGCGCAGCTCATCACGCCCTTCACGGATGACGTAGACCAGCTTCAGAATCAACTGCTGTACACCGCGGCCCATGGAATGACCGCTCTCTACGACGGCGTTTACCTGGGACTGAGCCAGATGAGATCAGCACACCACGAAAGGAAAGCTTTGCTCATCTTATCTGACGGAGGCGATAATCATAGCCGGTACACGGAGACCGATATTCGGCGCTTCGTACAGGAATCCGACGTGCAGATTTACGCCATTGGCCTATTCGATGCAAATGGCGGACCGACCCCGGAAGAGCAGCACGGCCCCGCCCTGCTGTCTGATCTGACCGAGATGACCGGCGGTCGCATGTTCGTGGTTCAGAACTTGAGCGAGCTTCCGGATATCGCCACCAAAATTAGCATGGAGCTTCGCAATCAATATGTGTTGGGATACATACCGAGCAACCGGCTACAAGACGGAAAATGGCGCAAAATCAAGGTTCGCCTTCGCCCTCCCCGCGGCTTGCCGCCTCTTACGGTTTACGCCAAAACAGGCTATTACGCGCCGGGCCATTAGTCCGGTCAGTTCCCCGGTGATTCGTGCACTCGCGATTCTGCTGCTCGTCGTTGGCGCCGCTGTTGGGCCGGCGTTGGCTCAGGATCCTCTCTCGCCAATGCAACCGCCCAGCGTTCCGCCTCCTCCTCCGGAGGCACAGCACTCCGGCGGAGCCCGACTGAAATCGACGGTGGATCTCGTGGCTCTGCACGTCACCGTCACAGACAAAAAGGGCGATCTGATCACCACGCTCAACAAGAGCAACTTCGAAGTGTATGAAAACAAAGTCCGCCAGGATATTTCGCTATTCTCCCGCGCAGACATCCCTGTGTCCGCAGGGCTGGTGATCGACAACAGCGGCAGCATGCGCGAAAAGCGCGCGCAGGTAAACGCCGCCGCCATGACCTTCGTGAAGACCAGCAATCCCCAGGACGAAATGTTCGTCGTCAATTTCAACGACGAATATTATCTGGATACGCCCGGCAACTTCACCAATAGCACGAAAGCCCTTGACGACGCGCTGTCCCGCATCACCACGCACGGCAGCACGGCACTTCGCGACGCGGTAATTGCTTCGTTGCAACATTTGAAAAAGGGACACCGCGACAAGAGAGTTCTGCTCCTGGTCACCGATGGCGACGACGACGCCAGCCGCGCGAGCCCAGTCGAAATGATGCGCGCGGTCGAGAAATCCGACGCCACAATTTACGCCATCGGTGTTTTCAGCCAGGACGATCGGCAGCACGACAAGCGCATGGTGCGCCACTCCTCCAAAGTTCTCGAGGAACTCGCCGAAGCCACTGGCGGTCGCGCCTATTTCCCTGCTGACTTGAGCCAAGTCACCCCCATCTGCGAGCAAGTTGCGAAAGAAATCCGCAGCCAATATACGATCGGCTACTATCCGACGAACTTGGCGCAAGATGGCACTTTCCGCCTCGTCAAAGTGAAGGTGAATGCGCCTAAGGGCATGGGCAAGCTCGACGTGCTCACACGCGCCGGCTACTACGCGCCCACTGCCAGTGCTGGCAACGGCGACTGATCTGGGGTCGCGCCGCGCTCGCAATTCGCGTTTCCACTTAACCGTAAGTTCCGCCACAAAGCTTGCCCACGTGGGATAGTCCCGCCTAAATTCTTCTACCGTCTGTCTCGCCGTCCCTCAGCCACTTTACGCCCCGAGCATCTCGTATCATGTCGCCTCGCCCTGTGGGGACGTCCCCCGAGTGTGTTAGACTTTTTGCTTATAACCTGCACATCTACCTGAGGACGTGACTGTGGCCGACCAGAAAACAGACGAAGGATTCAAAGTAGTCGACCGTCGCCTTTTCACCGAGGCGGGTGAACTCCGCCCGGACGCCGCCGCGCAAGAATGGCGCGAAGAAGATCCGAAATCAAAGGCCGCGAAATCGGGATCAGTCGAATCACACGGAGCGCCCAAGCCATCCGGCCAATCCGGAGCAGCGCCGGCCGTGGCTCCGGAACCTGCACCGGAAGAACATCCGCCCTCGCGCGGCTTTCAGATGCTGGTGGACTTTCTGACCCGCAACACCGCCGCGATGCTCGGTGGCATGGCCGATCCGCGCACCGGGCAAGCCTTCGTCGATCTGGAAGGCGCGCGCGAGCTGATCGATATGATGGACGCCCTGCGCGAAGCCAGCCGCGGAAACCTGGCGAAGTCAGACGAGGATCTGCTGCTCGAAGTGATTGGCAGCCTGAAGCTGACCTATATGGAAGTCTCCAAAGCCGCCGCTGAAGCCATGGCGAAAAAAGCCAAAGGCGGCAAGGGTTAGCAGGTCTGTGTAAAACCACAATCGGGAAACTTCAGCGGCTTCCCGCTCAAAAGCGCCGGGCCGCAAACCGCGCGGAATTCATGTCATCGCTCCAGCTAACCGTTCTGGGCTCGGGAACGTCCATGGGGGTGCCCACGCTCGCCTGCCATTGCGCCGTCTGCGAGTCCACCGATCCTTTCGATAAACGCACGCGTCCTTCGGTCCTGCTTTCCTGGGGCGGCCATAACGTAGTCATCGACACCACTCCCGACTTCCGCTTCCAGGCCATGCGCGCCCATCTCGATCGCCTCGACGCTGTGATCTACACGCACGGCCACGCCGATCACATTCTCGGCCTCGACGATATTCGCCCTTACAATCTGAAACAAAAAGGCATCATTCCGCTCTACGCCTCGCCCGAAACGCTCGCGATTCTGCGCCGTCAGTTTGCGTACGTGTTTGACACGAAACCAACCGAAAGCTCCGTCCCGCTTGTGCGATTGCACGAAATTCACGGCCCGTTCACGCTCTTTGGCGTCGAATTTACGCCCGTGCCCGCCGACCATGGCCCACAAAAGGTGCTCGGTTTCCGCTTCGGCAAGGCGGCGTATCTCACCGACTTCAGCAGCGTGCCGGAAAGCTCGAAAAAGATTCTGCTGGGTCTTGATGATTTCATTCTCGACGCGCTCCGCTACGTGCCGCATCCCATGCATTCCACCGTCGAACAATCGCTCGCGCTGATCGACGAACTCAAGCCCAAGCGTGCATGGTTCACACACATCTGCCACGATCTTGGCCACTCATCCACCAACGCGCGCCTGCCTGACAACGTACGCTTGGCCCACGACGGCCTGCGATTCCAGGTCGTGCTCTGATGCCCTTCGAGAGATGTTTCTCCGCTGAAGAATGGCAGGCCCGCTTCCATGCTGGCTCTCGCGCGGCGGCCCTGGCGATCGGGAATTTCGATGGCGTTCACCTGGGCCATCAACAAATTCTTCGTCGCGTACTGGAACGCTCGCGCCAGGAAAGCTGTCTCGCCGCCGTCCTCACCTTTTATCCGCATCCCACGCGAGTGCTCCGTCCCGCGGAAGCCCCCGAGCTGTTGATGACTCTCGATCAGCGCCTCGCCGCTATCGCCGCGATGGGTCTGGACGCTGCGCTTGTCATTCGCTTCGACGCCGACTTTGCCAAGATCAGCCCCGACGATTTCGTCCGTCACTACGTTGCCAAGACGATGCGCGCTCGTTTCGTTGCCGTCGGCGCGAATTTCCGCTTCGGCCATCGCCAGGCTGGCGACGTGAGCACTCTCGCCGATCTCGGCAAGCGCCTGGGTTTCGATGTCGAATCAATTGCGCCGGTAGTCGCGGACGGTGTGGTCGTCTCGAGCACCGCCATCCGCAAATACATCCGCGAGGGTCAGGTCCAAGAAGCGGCGCGCATGCTCGGCCGCCCCTACGCACTCGAAGGCGAAATCCGTCCTGGGACCGGCATGGGCCGCAAACTCGTCGTCCCCACTCTCAATTTGTACACTCGGCAGGAGCTATTGCCGAAGCTCGGCGTCTATGCGACGGAAGTTTCCGTCGGCGGAGCGAGTTATCGTGCCGCCACAAATGTGGGCATGCGGCCAACATTTGATGGCGCTCATGTCACCATCGAATCGCATCTTCTCGATTTCGTCGAAACTCTCACGTCGGGTCCGATCACTGTGCGCTTCCTCGCGCACCTTCGAGACGAAATGAAATTTTCAGGCCCCGAACCCCTCCGTCAACAAATTCTCTCCGACATTGAACAAGCGAAAAAGCATTTCCTCGCCCCTAAAAAGTAGTCCAACGCCACATCCGTGAAGGGATCTGCCGCGTCGTTATCCTGAGCGTGGTCGTTTGGGCCTGGCGGGCCGGCGTCCTCCAAGGTTCGCCAAAAACGTAAACGCAAGACGACCCTGCCCTGCTTAACGAAGGCGTAAGCGCCAGCTAGAATTAGGTATTGCCGTTCGATCAGGAGTGAGGAATTTCAACCCGTGGGGAGCCGGAGGTGGATTGTTCTTTGGCTTGACAATCGGTACACAATCCGCCGACTTCCGTCCGGGTGATCGTGATCTCGATGCCGCAATCACGCGAAATCTGCTGCATGAGCTGCTCGTAAAGGTCACTCTCGAATTCGCGCACTTTGCCGCAGCGAATACACGCCACGTGGATGTGATCGCGAGGGCCGTGGCTCTCGTAGTAGTGCCGGTGCCCTCGCAGATGCAGCAGGTCGAGCTCGTCGATCAGCCCGTGGTGTTTCAACATATCCAACGTGCGGTAAACCGTCACGCGCGTAATGTTCGAATCGATCTTCTGGGCGAGTTCCAGAATCTCGTTCGCGTCCATGTGTCGCGAGGCGGACTCCATTACCTGCACCACCACGCGTCGCTGCTTAGTCAGCCGGACGCGCCTAGCCCGCAGCTCCTTCTGAAGCTTTCCAGACGGCTCACCCTCATTGATGCGTTCGCCAATGGAAACGCGATGTGCCGGTGAAGACATGGCCGATGGGCAGATTATACCAAAAGGGCGCGGCACTAACATCCGTCGAAGGCCGATCCAATGCGTCCGCGGTCCGCATGGAGATAGACACTCGCACTCGGCTCTAGGCCCTTGGTTTTTGACCTTTAGCCGCTCATTTGAGCAAAAAGCGGAGCTCCGGAACCGCGTCCAGAGGCGCGCACGTGGGCGCGCGACGTTCCTCTGGATCTGTCCACCGCGGCGGCGAGTTTGCGCCTTCCAGGTGCCATGTGAAGCTTCACAGAGTAGTTTTAATTCATGGCGCCGACTTGAATGGTAGAGTTTTTCGGGAAGAAGTCCGGCCTCAGCCAATTTTATTCGACTTACGGCCGCGTTCAGTAACCGATCAGGCGGTGAATGTCGCTGTAGAACGCCAGCGCCACCAGGCACAGTAGAAAAATCAGTCCCACTTGGACGAATCGCTCTTTCACGGCAATGCTCAGATCGCGCCGCAAGCTTCCCTCCACCGCAAGCATCAGCACGTGCCCGCCATCTAAAATCGGAATCGGCAGCAGATTTAGCAGTCCCAAATCCAAGCTGATGTAAGCCATCCACGAAAGCAGAGTAACCAATCCATCCTGCGCCGCCTCTCCGGACATCTGCACGATTCCCACCGGTCCTGCCAGATCGCGCACTGATACTTTCCCTCGGACAAGACCAGACAGCACATCTCCCATCGTCCGCATCCAGTACCACGTTTGACTGAATGCATCTCCGATGGAAGCAACAATTCCCTGCCGCTCGTAAAATTGCGGCGCCTTTGGCAGCACGCCAATTTGCCATGCCATCTTTCCGTCGCTGTTCATGGTGTACGTCGGAGTGATATTCAGCGCCACGTCTGTGCCGTCCCGGCGAACCACGAAATGGATAGGATTCGGTCCGGCAACTGGAACTATTTCCATCAGTTGTTGCCACGTCACGATCGGATGTCCGTTGATCGCCAACACCTTGTCGCCCGGTTTCATCCCGGCCTTCTTTGCCGGGAATCCCGACGGAACCTGATCGATCACCGGCGGAATAAGCGGGAATCCTAGCAGGTCCTCCGCGGCAGTTTCGGTGTTGGGAATTTTGATGTTGAAGCTCTTCTGAGTTCCATCGCGCAGCACCGTCACCGGAACGGTTGTCCCCGGTTTGGCCTTCTGCAGTTGATCGAACGCTTTGCCCCAAGTCGGCGTTGGGATCGCGTCTACTTGAATGATCCGGTCACCCGGTCGAATCGATAGATCGCTGTGATTTGCCGGCAAAGCCGCCACCTTAGCCGGCTGGCGCATATATACGTCCTGCTGCATTCCCACCAGCGCGTAAATGCCCCAAAGGATTGCCAGCGTCAGCGCGATATTCATCACCGGCCCAGCGATAGCAATCAAGAATCGCTGCCAGCGCGGTCGCGAAAGGAATTCGTGCGGCTCGCCAGCGCGTTCCTCCACAGGATTGTCGCCGGCCATTTTGACGTAGCCGCCCAAGGGCAGCGCGGCGATTTGGTAAAGCGTGTCGCCGTGCTTTTTACCCCACAGCCGCGTGCCGAACCCAATCGAAAAGACTTCCACGCGTACGCCGCAGAGCTTCGCCATCACGAAGTGGCCCCATTCGTGGATCAGCACCAATAATCCGAGCACCACGGCGCCGGCAATCAGATCGCGTAGGAAATTCACGGCCATCCGGTATCTATCTCTCCTGTGCCACTACAAATATTCTAGTGGAAAATGCGGCGGGTTCAAGATGCAACTCCTAAGCCCGAGCACCAACTAGAAACTCCGCTAGTTCTTCGGCACTTGTCATAAGGCTAATCCACCGTCGAATTCTAGATTTCTTAGGACGCTTGTCTCACCACGCATTGGCGCTCAATCTCGTCATGTGCCAGCCGCCGAGCCTCGTGATCCGCCGCCGCCAAATCATCGATGCCGCTCAGCGTTGCCTTCGGCATCCGCCGCAGCACGCCTTCAATCACTTTGGCGATTCCCAGGAACGCCAGTTTTCGGTCTAAAAACGCCGCGATGGCCACCTCGTCCGCCGCATTCAGAGCGCACGGAAAAAGACCTCCCTGCCGCAGCGCCTCGCGCGCCAGTTCCACGCACGGAAACTTCCCGGCAGGCACTTCCTCGAAATCGAGTCTTCTCAGGGTGGACCAATCTAG
>JBOGNC010000058.1:0-18716 GCA_050747045.1 Candidatus Acidiferrales bacterium
GTGGCAATCAGCACATCGAGCAGATCGGGAACTTCATCCAGACCGATGCCGCTATCAATCCTGGAAACTCCGGTGGTGCGATGATCAATCTCCACGGCGATCTGGTCGGCATCAATACCGCCATTGCTACTGGAGGCGGATCCGAGGGAAATATCGGGATCGGATTTGCGATACCGATCGATTACGCCCGCTCGATCATGGACCAGATTCTGGCTCATGGAAAAGTTACTCGCGGGTATCTCGGCGTCGGCATTAATGACCTCACGCCGGCGCTTGCTAAGCAATTCTCGTACTTTGGTACCGGCGGTGTGCTGATCGAAAACGTCGAGCCCGACACGCCAGGTGCTAAAGCAGGACTGAAGCGCGGCGACATCATCACTGCCGTGAATGGTCAGGCGATGAATGGTTCCAATGAGCTGCAATTGAAAATCTCATCCATGCCGCCCGATACGACTGCGAAGCTTTCCATCTGGCGCGATGGCAAAACTCTGGAAATTCCAGTCACGCTTGGAACGCGGCCAGAGAATCCTGGGCAGCCGAATAACAAAAGCAACAGCCAAGGCGAACAGGGCCCAGGCGTAATGAAGGGCGTGCAAGTTGAAACGCTTACGCCGGAGATCACTCAACAGCTCAATCTCCCGTCCAGCACTCATGGCGTGGTCGTGGACTCCGTGGATCCCAGCAGCAATGCGGCCGCCGCCGGCGTGCAACGAGGCGACGTGATTCAGGAGGTGAATCGCAAGCCCGTCGAGAATGTCCAGCAATACCAGCAGGCGCTGTCGTCCGCGGGCAACCAGTCGGTGCTGTTGCTCATCAATCACCAAGGTATCACCAACTACGTGGTTGTTCAGCCGCAGTAGTTGGTTAAATGGCTACAGGAAAGCGGAGCATGGTCCCGTCCCCCGGCCTCCATGCTCCGCTTTCGAGTCGTTACAGAGCGAGGTTCGGTTTCAGCTCTCCTTTGGCCTGAAGTTCTCGGACTTTTTGCGTCCGACCGGTCGTAGATCGGCTCGCGCCACGAACGGCCGTTTCGTCGCATCCAAGGTGTTAAGCGCTGCGATTGCCCCGCGGCGCGAAATGGGTGCGTTGCGGTACCCAGTCTGGCGCTGTTTCAGGTGTCGCTTTCAGCACGACTGGGAATAGAATAGTACTTGCGATCTATTCACCCCGGCCCGCGGGTCTATTACTCAATACCGTGCGCTACTTTTGTCTAAACTGACGCTAGCGAATGGCCGAGAAGGCCCTATGGGGTGACTGTATGGTGCCGAGTAAAAATCCGGGCGTATTTATGGGGACTTTGCTCCCCGAAGGTGAAAAGCGCTGGACTTCGTTTGGGGCGGGTTTGGGTCTAGAGTGCCTCGCGCTTGCGTTCCTGATATTGATTCCACTGCTCATGCCAGAAAAGTTCGAACTGGCTCAGCATGATTGGGTGACGCCCATTGAAGTACCGGTCGTTCGTCCATGGAAGCCTCAGCCCAAGCCGAAGCCTGTGGTCGTGAAGCGTGAGATCGTGAAAGAGGCAATCCAACCCACGCCAGTCGTTGTGCCCAAACCAAAAATCTACGATCCGGTATTCAAGTCGCCGGTTGAGAAAGTTGCCATGCACCGTGTCGATCCGGCTCCCGAAATTGCGCGGGTACTGCCGGATCCCAAAGTTTCCCTGGGCAGTTCAGCGATTCCCAAGCTACGCGTCCCGGTGCAGACCGGCGGATTCGGCGATCCGAACGGCGTGCCTGATAATGGCAAGCGCGATCGCAACCCCAATATCGCTCTACAGGGTTCCTTCGATATGCCCGCTGGACCCGGCGTCGGAAATGGAAATGGGGGTAAGCATGGCGCTCGCGGAACCATCGCCAGCGCTGGTTTTGGCAATGGCGTGGCTGTGGGCAGCGCGGGTGGCCCGCGCGGCAGCGTGGAGCAAGGCGGCTTCGGGAGCGAACTCGCGTCGGCGGCTCCTCGAGTGAGGCAGGTTGCCGAGTCCAATACCAAGCCGGTCGTGATTCTCTCCGTGCCGCGTCCGGTTTATACTGCTGAAGGCCGGACCAATAGGATTCAGGGCGTCGTGCTGCTGCAGGTGATTTTCACGGCTACAGGACAGGTGAAGGTGGAACGCGTTGTGAAAGGCTTGGGCTACGGTTTGGATCAAGCCGCTGAAGACGCTGCGCGCCAGATCCAATTTCATCCGGCCACTCGGGACGGAGAGCCCGTGGATTTCAGCGCGATCGCTCGCATCGTTTTTGAACTGGCGTACTGAAGGGGGTCATGGGGAATGCGCTATTCGATATCGTTGTCTCTCGCGGTGCTCTTGGGGGCCGCGTTCGCGAGCGGTGCTGCGGCTCAAGCGCAGCCGGCGCAAGATCAATCCCAGCCGCAGGCTGAGGCTTCTTCTTCCGCGCCCGTGTCGTCAGTAAGTGACGCGATCAATCGGATCATTGCGCGTGAGCATCAGGAAGTGGGCATCATCCGCCGATACGATCCGGTCATCGAAACCTACATCCAGGAGATGAAACCCGATAAGGAATTCGGCGCCGTCCCCGTTCGCGACGATTACTTCCTGGGGCAGGCCAATCTCGCGCAGGGCGTGGTCGATCAGAACATGCTCGGCCAGGACCGCAAAAGCTTCCTGCAGCAACTGAACCCGCTATCGCACGTCGTGAATTTCTTCTCCTACGGCGGCTTCGATCCTGCCGGCTTTCTCCAGATGATCTATTTGGATCCGAACGACTTCGACACCGCCCACTATCATTTCGAGTACGTCGGCAAGGACTTCTTGGGTTCCGTCCGATGCTACGTTTTCGATCTGACTCCGCTGCCCAAATCCGGGCGCGGGCGCTTCAAGGGGCGCATCTGGGTGGAGGATCAGGATTTCACGATTATCCGTTTCAACGGTGGCTACACACCCACGAAAGGCATCAACGGGTACGGACTGCACTTCGATAGCTGGCGCCTCAACGTTCAGCCCAATCTTTGGCTTCCGGCGTACGTTTACAGCCAGGAATCGAGCTTACGCGATGTGATGGGGAGCCACATTCATTTCAAGGCCCAGACGCGCTTGTGGGGCTACGATCTGAAAAACGCCAACCACGAGCAGGAATTCAGCCAGCTCACCATCGAATCACCAGACGCAATCCAGGACCAGAATACGGGCGTGCAGGATCGTTCTCCCGTTGAGGAAGAGCGCCAGTGGCAGCAGCACGCCGAGCAGAATGTTCTCGATCGCCTGCAGCGAGATGGTTTGCTTGCGCCGCCCAGCCCAGTAGATAAAGTCCTTGCTACCGAAGTGAATAACATTGAGGTGACCAACAATCTCGACATCGAGCCCGAAGTTCACTGCAGGGTGTTACTCACCAGCACGCTCGAGTCTTTCGCCATTGGCCACACGATCGTCCTTAGCCGTGGCTTGATCGACGTGCTTCCCGACGAAGACAGCCTGGCCGCCGTTCTTGCGCAGGACCTCGCCGATCTGATGGTAACGAAGCCCTCTACCGATCAGTATGGCTTCAACGATACGACGGACGTCTCCAGCATCCAGGCGCTCAAGCAGTTTAGTTTCCGTGATACGCCCGAAGATGTCGCCGCCGCTGGTCAAAAGGCCGTTCAGCTTCTCAAGAATTATCCGTCCAAGGACAAGATGGCCGGGGCGGCCCTGTTCTTCAAGCAATTGAGCGACGAGCGCGCCGCCCTGCCGGCGCTGATCGATCCGCGCATCGGCAATGGCGTGTATATCGATCCGGCGCTAATCACGGGAGGTCCGGCGCTCAAGCCCGGAAACATCGACCAGATCTCTGCTTTACCGCTGGGCGCTCGCGTCAAGCTGAATCCCTGGAGTGACGTCGTCGAGATGCTCAACGCCAAACCCGTTCCGCTCTATTCCGCTCGGGAAAAAATGCCGTTTGAGATTACTCCGTTTTATCCGTTTTTGAGCCGCTACGAAAAGCCAGCGGCCGCCGCCGCAGGGTCCTCTGCGGCTTCGGCGGCAAACGCGGCTCCGAGGCCGGCGCCTCAGGCGCCTGCCGCGCAACCTCCGACAGCGCAGTCTCAGCCGCAGTAGCGGCAGCAGACTAGATCGGACTCCGCACGCGGTACATGCCGCCGCGGGATTCGTCGACTAGATTGCCGCGCGGAAACCTCGCCGCGCCATCTCCGTGCTGAATCCATAGATCACGTGAGCCGCCGCGGCGGTTTCCGGCTCCGAATCGTGGAGAGAGGTGTTCACCTTCGAGGCTTTACCCTTGGCATCCACTGGCATCCACGCCCGGCTGCGCTTTTTCGCAACGGCTGCTCGCCGCGAGCATCGAACCAGTCAGGAGGCTTGAAGTGGTGGTTCAGGCAGGGGGCATTAACGGCCTGGAAAAGCTCGTCTTCATCAGGCAAGTATCAAAGGCAGTGCTGGTTCGCCCACGTTCTTCGCAGGTGCCAGGCAACCCCGAAACTCGTCGGCAAGGCGCTGCTTTTCGGGTCTGTACGACGCAGCTCCTTGCAGTGGTGCCTTACAACGGCACCTTGCAGCAACTCTCCAAGGCGAATCGCGTATCCACGACATTGTGTTTTTATTTAGGAGGCAGATATGGCAGATTTCACTGAACCTGTTCGGTCGTACGGAAATATTACGGAGAACGTAAACTTTTTTAGCCGTCCCAATTGGGGCGCGATCTGGGCCGGAATGTTCGCATTCCTTGCGATCTGGGCTGTTTTTGGCACACTCGGCGTAGGAGTGTTCGCCAGCTCCGCCAACGCCAACGCGAGTCAGCCGGTCTTGGGCATGGGCGTCGGAATCGGTGCTTGGTTCGTCATTTTGACTATCGTGGCGTTTTTCGTCGCGGGACGGATCACGGGAGGGCTCGCACGCACAGACGCATCTAGGGACGGCGCCGTCTATGGCATCGTGATGTTCGGAGTATCCGTTACCGCATTCCTAATGCTCGTGCTCATCGGCGGTTTCGCGACGGGCGCCACCATAATTCATGGAACGGTGCACGACGCCTCCGTTCTCGGCGATTTTTCTTACCTGGGATGGACTACTTTCGTAGGCCTGTTCCTTGGTTGGATCGCCGCTATGGCCGGCGCCGCCACCGCACACAAAGCGCTGCCGCGACCGAGCAGTGCCACGCAGCCGCAAGTTCGCCACGCCTAATTTGGACCGCACGGCAGGAGTCGGGGCGGCTCGGCCCCGGCTCTTCGCCGCGCCCTGCTTCAACTCCTTGGACTGCTCTCTCGATAGGCTCGGACTTTGCTCATGCGCGGCGGCTGAGCACTTTGTCCAGCATGCGGCGGGAATCGCCATAGGGATCGTTGACTGCTTCGCATTTGTCATTCAGGATCATCACCGCTCTCTTCGACTCGTCAAAAGCAGGCCAGTGCGGCAGCCCCGCATGGTTCGGATTCCCGGTGCGCGCAAACGCCGTCCAGGCGCCGCTGATCTTTGAGGCCAGAGCGTAGCGATCCTGTCCGGTGCCAGTCATTGACTGGCACTTATCCACGATGTCGAACACAAATGGTATTTCCAGCGTGTGAAAGGTCCGCAATTTCCCGTCCCGTACCGGCGATCTCCACGTGAAATAATATTGGTAGACGGGTGCGCCATGTTGCGCCGCTTTGCGGTCCGCTTCGATCAACACACCTTGGCGGAACGTCGCGTCCGACGCAATGATGAGGTAGAGATCGGTGTTGCTCGCCTTTGGCCGGCCCTTTCGATACACAGCGATCAATTCATCCACTTTTGCATCGTCCGCGCCCCGCAAGATTTGCTTCACGTGTGAGTGCAGGCTCGAATCGTCGATTGGATCGAGTATCTGATGCGGAAAGAATGTGACTTCCGTCTCCACGGTGCCGATCAGCAGCGGAATGTTCGCCGAAATCGCAGGCGCGGTGGGATTGAATGGGTCGCTCGGCAGTGTGGTCCCGTCCACGACGGGCGCCATCGCCAACGATCCAGCGCCCGGCATGCCACTTCCGGACATTTCGCCCATCACTTGCAGCAACTGCTGCATCGGCACTTGCTGGAGCTTCGCGACGTCGCTCGATTGCAGGCCCAACTTTTGCATCAAAGCTTCCGCCGATTTAGTGGCGCGGTCGCGCGGAAGGCCCGTCACATCCGCTCCGCTTTCCACAATCGCGCGGTGAAACAGTCCGCGCGCCGAAGGCATGGCCATTAGCGTACTTACTTTGCCGCCGCCGCCGGATTGTCCGAAGATCGTCACGTTGCCAGGATCGCCGCCAAACGCCGCGATATTGTCGCGAATCCATTCGAGTGCGGCGACGATGTCCAGCATGCCCGCGTTGCTGGCTTGCGCGAACTGTTCGCCACCGAGTCCCGCCAAATACGTGAAGCCGAACACTCCCAGGCGGTGATTTAACGTCACCGCAACCACGTCATGTTTCCGAGCCAGCTCGATTCCGTCATAGCAAGTGAACGCGCCCGAACCCGTGGTGTAACCGCCGCCGTGCAGCCAGAGCATCACTGCGCGCTTGTGGGCGCTGCCGAGCCCAGCGGTCCAGATGTTCAAGCACAGACAGTCCTCGCTCATCGGACCGCCCGGATCCATCACTTCGACCTCGGGAGGGACCATTCCGTGGAATTGACTGTCGAGTTGCGGCGCGCGCGGACCGAATTCTACCGCGTCTCGCACGCCCTGCCACGGCTCAGGCTTTCGCGGCGGCATAAATCGTCCCGAGCCGCCGGTTGGAGCGCCATAGCGCACCCCCTTAAATACGTGCACTCCGCGATTTATGGAGCCGCGCAGTTTGCCCGCGGCGGTTTCAACCACCTCGCCCCCAGAACCTTTTGGTTCAGCGGCAAGCGTATTGATTTTGCCGCTCATTAGAAGTCCCGCCGCCAAACTTCCGAAACCCATGAATGATCGCCTGTCCATAATCGCGCCTCCGATATACCCACGCCGAATGCACCACGATTTATTCCCGCCGGCATCTGGATCCTTCGATGGATCAATCCTATGCCGCCCGGCCCCAAAGTTTCTCTGAAGCAATTCTCGCGCCCTCCGCGAGCGCCCGGAATTTCATCCATGCAAACGCCGGGAACACCGGCCCAAACCCAGCGAAGGTCCCGAATCCGCAATCGCTCCCGGCCATGATGCGGTCGCGTCCAACCACTTCGGCATACCGCAGCAACCGCTGGGCTACCACTTCAGGATGTTCCACGTAGTTGATGCTCGACGCAATCACGCCGGGAACTAAAATCTTGTCCTCGGGCAGCTTAATTCGCGTCCATGCCTCCCATTCGTGCTCGTGACGCGGGTTCGCGCCTTCTACCAGCAGCGCCATCGGCTTCGCTTTGATCACGATGGGAAAAATTTTCATGCACGACATGTCGTTGACGTGCGACCCCTCGTAATTTCCCCAGCACACGTGCATCCGCACGCGATCGGCCGGCACGTTCGCGAGCGCGTGATTGAGCGCTTCCACCTGGAGCTCCGCATAACGCAAAAACTCCTCATCGCTCAACGTCTTGAACCGCGAGTGCCGCCCCATCGCCAAATCCGGACAATCAAGCTGCAGCAGCAAGCCCGAGTTCACGATCATCTCGTACTCTTCGCGCATCGCATTGGCGAGCGCCTCCAAGTACGCCTCGTGCGACGGATAATATTCGTTGGGCTGAAAGACGGCGATGGTCCCCGGCGAAACAGCGTTCATAAAACCTTCGCTCGCCTTGGCCTTCGCCATCGCTTCCTTCATGTGCGCGATGTCTTTTTCAACAGGCGTCAGGTCCCGCACTTTGATCGGACCCTTGCACACCGGACGGCGATACGTCGCCGAATGTCCCGCCTTCACCAAGCGGTCACGATATTCGGGAAAGTCGTCCAAGTCCTGAGGCGTAGGCCGCGCCGAGTCGCCTTCGAATCCGGTCAGCCGGTGACGAATGTACGTAGCGTAGCTAATCTTGCTCATCTCGCCATCGCTCACGATGTCGATGCCCGCTTCGCGCTGCCGGTTCACCACGTCGGCCACCGCCCGCCGCATCACCTCGTCGAATCGCGCCTCGTCGTAATCTTCTCCGCGGTCCTGTGCGAAAAGCAGGTCTACCACTTCCTGCGGACGCGGCAGGCTGCCTACGTGCGTGGTTAAAATGCGGTCTGTGCTGCGCTTCATCGAACTCCCTTCGCGGCAGTCATCCTGGTTTCAGTGTTTCAGTGCGGCTGAAAAAATACTCCCCATCCTTGCCGCATGCAACCAGAAACCACCTTGGTCGAAGCGCAGGCAGTATAACGGTAAGCATCGCAAAATCGCCGATGGCCTCATCGACTCGTTGTAACTTGGCGCACTTGGTCGTCAATGAGAAAATCGATTCATGGGAAAGCGAAGCGCGCTGATCGTGGGCGGTCTGCTTGGAATGGCCGCAGCATGGGCTCTTGCCCGTTCTAATCCGCCGCTAGACGCCGTCCCGCAAGTCGATCTCGGTCGCTACGCGGGCCGATGGTACGAAATCGCCCGCTATCCGAACCGTTTCAGAATGCAAATGTGACCACGACGTCACCGCAGAGTACTCGATCGAATGGAATGGCAAAATTCGCGTGACAAATTCATGCGTCAAGTCGAACGGCGCGGTCACCCGCGCAGTCGGAGCCGCCAAGGTCGCCGACAAATCGACCAACGCCAAATTGAAGGTCGCCTTTTTCTGGCCCTTCTACGGCAAGTATTGGATCATCGATCTTGGCCGCGAGTACGATTACGCCGTCGTGGGCGAACCTTCGCGCCGCTATCTCTGGATTCTCAGCCGCACTTCACAAGTCTCCGACAACTTGTATAGCAGCATCACCGCCCGGTTAGCCGCCAGAGGTTACGACGCCTCGAAACTGATCCGAACGCGCCAAACTGCTGCCCGATAGCTATATCCTCCTTAGCGAGGCTTTTCGCACACCACTCGCACCACGGAACAATTCCCGCCTCGTGATGTATACTCCGCCCATGGAAGCGCCAAATTTCGAATTCAATATGAGCCGCCTCGAGCGAGTGATCGCCGGGCCCGGCAAGGTTTCCGATCTGGGAGCCGAACTGGAGCGCCGCGGCCTGCACCGGGCGATCGTTGTCACCGGAAAAACTCTGGGCTCATCGCCGCTGCTCGAAAAAGTCACCAGCGCGATCGGCGCACGCTGCGTCGGCGTGTTTCGTGGAGCGAAGCAGCATGTCCCGTGGAGCTCGGTGCACCAGTTGCGAGCCGAGATCGAGCGCCTTCACGCCGACTCGCTGATCAGCTTCGGCGGCGGCAGCCCCATCGACACCTGCAAAGTGGCCAGCTACGCGTTTCTCCCCTCGCGCGAACTGGTGCACATCGCCGTCCCCACCACGCTTTCGGCCGGCGAATATACGCACGCCGGTGGCGTCACCGACGAAACCACCCTGGTAAAATCCGGCGTCTCCGATCCGCGCCTGCAAGCCCGCACGATCTTCAACGACCCGGAGTTGACGCTCGAAACTCCTAATCGGCTCTGGGTTGCCACCGGAATGCGTTCGCTTGACCACGCGATTGAGTGCATCTACGCCATTCGCCATCATCTGCTCAGCGATACGCTGGCCAGCAAAGCCATTTCGCTACTTCTCGAACATCTCTCCCCATCGATTAACGACAATCGCGTCGAGCAGATCCCCCACCGCGGCTACTGCCAGATGGCTGCCTGGTTCTCTATTTTCGGCTCCATGAACACGCGCTTCGGCATTTCGCATTTGCTGGGGCACCAGATCGGTCCGCGCTGGAATGTCCCGCACGGCATCACCTCGTGCATTACCCTGCCGCACGCCATGCGCTTCATGGCCGGCATCGCACCAGAACGTTTCGGGCCCATCGCCGCCGGGTTCGACTTGCCCTTCGAGCCCACCAAAGCCAAGGCTGCGGCGCTGGCGTGCGCGGATTCCGCCGCGAATTTCATCGCCCAATTCGACGTGCCGCACACCTTGAAAGACGCTGGCGTGCCTCGCAACGAACTCCATGAAATCGTTGGCCCAGTCGCGCACGAACTTGAGCGTTCCGGCACCATTGACCGCCCGGTCACCGAAAGAGAAATTCAGTCCCTGCTGGAAGCTTCCTATTGAGGAGTCTGGTCCCCGCCGCGGAACCGATCGTGGTTCCGCAGCCGGGACGCAAGTGGAGAAAAACTAATTCTTAGGTTTGTCGCCACCAATGAAGACCGCGCTGGTACGCCTCGACGCCTGCGAGCCGCCCGCTGGCTGTTCCGCCGCGCTTGCGGCAGCATTTGCCGGAGCGGGTGCGTTTACCGGCACTTTTCGCGCGCCCGCCGGCATGTTGGTCTCGGGGACTGTGATCGGTTCGAGCATCGCCTGTATTTCTGCGCGTCGTGATTCGAACCACGGTGGCAGCAGCAAACTCGTTCCCAACTGATCGGCCGGTTCATCTATTGAAAACCCCCCGGGCGCGTTCGCCGCGCATTCCACCAGTATCCCGCCCGGGCACCGGCAGTACACCGAGTGGAAATACATCCTGTCCTTGATCTCCGATGCATCCGTGTAGCCCAGTTCGTCGTAAATTCCCTTTTGCTCGGCGAGTTTCTCGTCATTTTCCACTTCCAGCGCCAGGTGATGCGCCGTTCCCGCGCCGAAAATCCAGCTTCCTGCGGGACGATCCGGCTCGTGCAGCAGCGTCACCGTCTTCGCCGCACCTCCCTCGCCAATTTCAAAGCGGTGATATGGCCCTTCAGCTCCCGTCTTCCGGAATCCTAGCGCGTCCACGAAGAACCGCTCTGTTTCCGGGATCTCGCGCACGGAAAGCACGGGCCCGTGGAATCCACGTGTCGTCACGTCGCTCGTCACATCCTTCGTCGTCCATCCCTTGCGGTTATCCGAATCATCCTCCAGCACTTCCAGTTGGATTCCCGACGGATGATTGAAGCGCACGAATTTCTGTCCGAAGCGCTCCTGTATGCCGAAGTGCTTCGCGTTGTGCCGCGTCAAATGCTCGGTCCAGAATTTCAGCGAGCCCTTCGGAACCGCGTATGCCGTGGACTGGATTTGTCCAGACCCGGGCTTGCCCTTCACGCGGTTGTACGGAAATGTGGTGTACACCGAACCGGGCTCGGCATTCGCGTTCGCGTAATACAAGTGATAGTGCGCGTAGCGGCCGTCAAACAGCACCGTCTGCTTGATCATACGCTGCCCAAAAACCTGCGTCTGAAAATCGATGTCTTCCTGCGCCCCGGCTACACATACCGTGATGTGATGGATTCCCTTTACAAGCGACATGTCCTTACCTCCGCCGTCAATGAAGCGTTTGCGATTGTGGTTCGTTTGTCTCCGGAGAGCGCTGCGGTTTCCACGCGTTTCTCCGACCCTGCCTCCGGAGCCCGGCCACCTGCGGCGGATTCTATCTACATAGACTCTCGTTTCGCAAGCTGTACCCGGTTCTGTACCCGTTTCATGCCGCCGCCCGTCCGATAGACAAAGGGAATTTTAAAATAGGTGTTCCCTCAACCCGCTTTTGTGGTACAAAGCGCCCGTCATAGGGTGGGAGTGCCGCCGTCATAGTTTTGGGGGCCTCGTATGGGTTCTTTTCGGGCGCAGAAGTTGGTGCTGTTTCTGCTCGTGTTATTAATTCTAGTGGTAGCCGGAATCCGGCCAACGCAAGCGCAGGACGATCCATCCGGCGAATGGTCGCCACGCTTTCACGAAGACTTTCCGGAGCGCATCCCCGGCCCCGAAATCGGCGATTATCTCGGCTTGCCGATCAACGCGGCCGCCCGCCTTCATGGTGATAGCTGGGATGCAACTTTGCTTGAGCTTCCCGAAAATCAGTGCCGCGCGCACGGCGCTGATTACAACTGGCGCGGTCCTTCCATGCTCCGGATTTGGAAACAGGTCGATCTGGCGACCCAAAAGGTGATCGCCTATCACATTTACCTCACCACCTACAATCAGTACCGTACCGTTTGGATGGACGGTCGCGCGCATCCTCCGGCTTGGGCGCCTCACACGTGGAAGGGTTTCTCCACAGGGAAATGGGATGGCGACAATCTTGTGATCACCACCGATCACCTGAAAGAAAACTGGATCCGTCGCAATGGAATCGACCGCAGCGACCAGGCCATCGTAACTACGCATCTCCTCCGCCACGGCAATTACCTCACCGTCGCCGTGATTACCTATGATCCTGTGTACGAAACGCAACCGTTCATTCGCACCACCGACTTTGTCCTCGACCTCCAGCAGCAAATCACACCCTGGCCCTGCGAGCCCGTAGACGAAGTTGACCGCCCGGAAGGCTATGTGCCTAATCATCTTCCCGGCAAGAATCCATTTCTCGACGAGTTTCCTGCGAAATACGGCATCCCGCCGCAGGCCGCTCGTGGAGGCGCGGATACGATGTATCCCGAATATCAGCTCAAAATGAAGGATATGAAACGTCTACCGCGCCCTGCGAAGAAGGCGGGAAACCAATGACCCGAGTCGTACATACGCCGGAAATTCGCAAATGCGTCAATCGTATGTCGCACTTCACTTTCATCGCCGCCGCTTTCGCTCTGGCGATTTGCGTGGGGCCCAAGCTGGCCCGCGCGCAATTCGGTGATTTCGCCCCCCAAGGTGAAGTTCACATCTTGCACGTTCAGGGCAGCGTGTACATGCTCGTCGGTGCCGGCGCGAACATCACTGTGCAAGCGGGCGACGACGGCGTGCTGCTCGTTGATACCGGCAATGTTGAAATGAGCCAGCAGGTTCTCGCCGCCATCCGCTCGATTTCCGATAAGCCCATCCGCTACGTTATCAATACCAGTGCCGATCCCGACCACACCGGCGGCAACTTGGTGATCGCCGCGGCCGGAAGCACCATCGCTGGCGGCAATGTCGTCGGCAATATCGGCGCCAGCGCCAGCGATCAAGCCGCGGTCATCGCATTTCAATCGGTTCTTGATCGCATGAGCGCCCCCACAGGCGAAAAATCGCCTACGCCGCAGGGCGCGTGGCCCACCGATACTTTCACAACGGACGAAAAAAAGTTGTACTTCAATGGCGAACCCATCGAGATCATTCACGTTCCAAACGGCCACAGCGACGGCGACAGCATGGTCTTCTTCCACAAATCCGACGTGGTCACGGCAGGCGATATTTTCGTTACCACTACCTATCCCGTCGTCGAACTCGATAAAGGCGGCAGCATCAACGGCCTAATTGCCGGACTCAATCGCATCGTCGCGCTCACCACGCCGATCGCCATGCAGGAGGGCGGCACCATGGTGATTCCCGGCTATGGACGAGTTTGCGACCAGGCGGATGTGAAGTTCTATCAGGAAATGGTCACCATCATTCGCGATCGCGTTCAGGATGCAATCAAAAGGGGCCTGACGCTCCAGCAAGTCGAAGCCGCGAACCTCACGATGGACTATGATCCGAGGTATGGTGCCGTGGAGGGCCCATGGACGACGAAAATGTTCGTTGATGCCGTATACAAAAGCCTCAGCCGGAAACCCGAGGCGGCGAGCACGCCGTAGCGCGACTTTCCCGGCTTCGGTGTTGTATCGTTGTGAACGACGTGGATCCTAGCAAGGGGAGTGCCATGAAACACAAATTTGCGGCTTTATTCATCGCCGTGACGATCCTCGCCACCGGCGCGGCCTACGCACATCATTCCTTCGCGGCAACCTATTACGTCGACCGCGAAATCACGATTAAGGGCACCATTACTCAATTTTTCTATCGCAATCCACACTCGTTCATAAAAGTCGAAGCGCCGGATGATAAGGGCCAGATGCAAACTTGGTCCATCGAGTGGGGCGGCGGTGCTCAGCTCACGCACGATCATGTTTCTCGCAGCACGCTCCGGCCAGGGGACGTGGTCATAGCCAGCGGAAATCCGGGGCGCGATGCGAACGAACATCGCATTCGTTTGCATAAGATCGTCCGGCCGGCCGACGGTTGGAAGTGGGAAGGCGTAATCATGTAGTGCTTCCTGCGCCGGCTCTAAAGTCGGTGGGGGAAAATTGGCGTCCGCGGAAGGTTCAGGACGAACGGCGCATCGTTGCGGCTCGTCGCCTGACCGGTGGAGGGGGAAAAGCATGAACCTCGGAGTTTGCTTGAGGCGCACTCTGCCGTTTTGTCTGGTCGTAGCGGCGATTTCGATTGCCTTTCCCATCCGCACCAGCGGTCAATTTGGCTATCCTCCCCCCGCGAGGCCCGTCAATCCCCGCCAAATCGCGCCGCAGGATCTCACCGGCTACTGGGTCTCCCTCGTCACCGAAGACTGGCGCTGGCGCATGATCACTCCGGATAAAGGCGACTATGCCAGCGTTCCGCTCAACTCTGTCGGCAAGGCCGTCGCCGACACCTGGGATCCGGAGAAAGATATCGCCGCCAGCGAACAGTGCAAATCTTATGGAGCTCCCGCGCTGATGCGCGTCCCCACGCGACTGCATATCACTTGGGTTGACGACAACACTCTTCGCGTCGACACCGACGCGGGCACGCAAACTCGCCTGTTCCATTTCAAGGGCGCGCCCCCTCCAAATTTTGAGCCTTCCTGGCAAGGCTATTCCGTCGCCAGTTGGGAAGGCCTGAAACAGGGTGGCATGTTCCGCTTGCCGACTGTTCTTGGACCGGGTGGCCAGCAGCCACATGCGTCGGAAGGATACTTGAAAGTGCTGACCACGAATTTGCGTCCCGGCTATCTGCGCAAAAATGGCGTGCCCTACGGCGCCAACACCACCGTGGAAGAATATTTTGACAGTTTCAACGAGCCCAACGGCGATACCTGGCTCGTCGTCACTTCAATCGTCACCGATCCGCAATATCTTACCCAGCCCTTCATCACCAGCTCGCATTTCAAAAAGGAAATCGACGGGTCGAAGTGGCATCCCACGCCCTGCGAAGCAAAATGAGCTCCTCCTCAGTCGCCGCCGCTCTCGTCTTACAGGTCGCCCCAACCCAGGCCAAGGACGTGTAATGTTTTTGACTAGGCTCCTGACGTGGTTGGACGCCACAAATTTTAGCCAATGGATGCGCGGTTCGATCTGGGCCGAGCCGATTGTCGAAACCATCCACGTTCTCACGCTCACTTTCTTCCTGGGATTCGCCGTGCTGCTCGATCTGCGGCTCCTCGGCGTGTGCATGCGCAAACGTCCTGTCTCCGAAGTGCTCGATCAGTTCAACCCCTGCCTCTTTTGTGGATTCGCCATCATGATTATCAGCGGAGTACTGCTGTTCTCCGGTGATCCGCTGGATTTTTACAGCACCATGTTCTTCAAGGTCAAAATGATCTTGCTCGTCCTTGCCGGCCTGAACGTCCTGATCTTCAACGCAACGATTCGTCGCAAGGTCGCTGAGTGGGATTTGGCGGTCAAAACGCCAAAAGCGGCCAAAATTGCCGCCGTGGTTTCGCTGGTACTGTGGGCCGCAATCGTCGCGGCCGGCCGCGCCATTGCATACGCCATTCCGCCGCCATGAGGAGATGAGCCGCACATGCATCCCGAAAAATGGCTCTTGGTTTTCTGTCAATGGGCGCTTAATTCGCACTTCGGCCACGGCGTCCGCGATTCCGTCTGGCTGTTTCCGACCATCGAAATTTGCCACCTGCTCGGTCTCGCCGTTCTCGGCGGCACGGTCCTGATCCTGAATTTCCGCCTCATGAATTTGCGCTTTCCCAATCAGCCAATCGCCGAACTCGCACACGACGTTCAGCCGCTGATGATCGGCAGCATTATTGTCATGCTGGTTTCCGGCTTTTTTCTGTTTTCTTCCGAAGCGGTGAAGATGTATGACAATGTGGCATTCCATTACAAGATGGTTTTCCTATTGCTGGCCATCATTTATACGGTCACGGTTTATCGCAAGGTGGTGATGGCCCCAGAAGGCCGCGTGCCTCTTTTCTGGCGTATATCCGTAGCTTTGCTTTCGCTCGCGCTCTGGGCAGGAGTCGGCCTCGCCGGCCGCGCCATCGGCTATGTGTAAGGTTCTCGGATCCGCGAGTACGATGCCCCTCGCGATGGCAGGAAGGCGTCTCGTCAATGATCGTCGAAATCGCGCAAGCCGCTAACGACTCGCTGTCCCTCAATCCCATCAACCGTTGGGTGTGGGTCTTCCCCGTCGTCGAATCGATCCACATCTGCGGATTCACTTTGCTGGTGGGCACCATCGCCGTTCTCGACCTGCGCCTCTCCGATCTTTGCCTCACCCGCCAGTCGATTGCGCGTTTGTCCCAAGCGCTCGCGCCCTGGATTTATCTGGGCATCGCCGTGCAGCTCGTCACCGGCCCGTATCTTTTCTCGTCGGCGCCGCACGATTATCTTCACAATCCTTCGTTTCGCCTGAAGATGATGTTCCTCGCGGCGGCGCTCATTTTTCATTTCACGGCCGTGCGAGGCACCGCGAATAAAGCTCAGCCGCTTTCGCCTATGTGGCGCCGACTGGTTGCATTCGTCTCCATCGCGCTCTGGATCGGCGTGCTGCTCGGCGGCCTGGGCATCGGATTCTGGTCCGTCAACGACTAAGGAATTGACAATGTCCTTCCACGATGCGGCTCTATGGCTCAGCGAGACCAATTTCAGCACCGCCCTGCGCGAAGACCCGTACCCCTATGTGGTCCTCAGTACGATTCACGTCCTCAGTATCGCGCTCTTCGGCGGCATGATCGCCATGGGCAACCTCCGCGTCCTCGGCTACGCCATGCGCGATGTTCCCGTCTCGAATCTCATCGGTCAATTCCGTCCGTGGAAATGGACGGGCTTCGCCATCCTCGCCGTCACCGGAGTATTCCTCACCATCTCCGAGCCGCTCGATTTATATAAGAATGTCTTTTTCTGGATATCGCTCGCGTTACTCGTTTTCGTGGGCGTAAACGCCTGGATCTTTCGATATGGAATCTATCGCCGCGTCGCCGAATGGGATACCGCCGTTATCGCTCCCCATCCGGCCCGCCGCTGGGCTTGGATTTCCATCCTCCTTTGGATCGCCCTCGTCTTCGCCGGCCGCGCTATCGCCTTCGGCTAACGCGACACGCGACCACAGAGCGAAGTAAGTTGAAAGCTGTATTGCGTCGTCGCTGAGGGCGAATAAACAGGGCGGTATACTGAGCCCGAGCCCTCAACGTGACGATCGCTAGAGGATCGAGTGCAGGCCATTAAACAGCTATATCTTTGCGGAGATCATTTCTACAGCGTTAACGGTGGCCTAGGCTTTGCTCTGGAGCCGCAACCGGAATGCATCAGGGCAATTTTCTCGAGACGAGCCGAACTGCAAATGCGCCTGCGGGCAGCGAGCAACCTCACTTCACAAAATGCCAGCCTGTTCTGCATCATCAACGGCGACGGCGAAACCCAAACCGGGTATCTGTTCGCGTGGAAGGGAACAAGAGTAATTACTCTGGCCAATGGGCGGTCGCCCTGGGCCGAGTATTACGAGCCGAAATGGTGGTCGGAAATTCAGTACGACGCACAAGGCGAAACGGATTTTGGTTTCCTGATAACGGGATCGACGGAAACTTCCGTCTGGCGGATCGTCTCTGCCGAGGCAGACCACCTCCAAATAGCAAAACTCCGGCTGCGACTACTAATGCCACCCACAGCCTTGCCAGCCATGGATTTTTCGCGCGTCAGCAACCCCGAGCTAAGGAAGGGGATCGAATCTGCCTGGGCCAAGCTCAGTGAGCACGTCGCACAAAAACGCGGCGAGGAAGTCGTAACGGCGTCAAAAAACGTCTTGGAAGGCCTGCTCGCCGATGCGCTCGAACGGGCCGGTCATCCGTCCGGCGGCGTGTTGGCGGAAAAGTTGAGCCGCATCGAAAAGCTGCCAGCGGCTGCACGAGCATCAGTGCTCGGGCCATTGGAGTTTCACAGCGCACAGAAGATTCGGTTACTGCACCAACGTACACATCCTGAGCGTGCAGCGAAACTGGCGCGCCAGATGCGTCCTGAGTACCTGCTTAGCTCGGTCGAGGATCTCGTCGAGTTTCTGACATCTCTAGGATATGCACGAACTGGTTCCTAACCCGCATGCGTCACCGCCATCTTTCAGGGTTAGGTGGCCCTGTCGCAAATCCAGCAGGCTCCCTCCGCAGAACCAGCACCTTGGCATGATTTCCCCGCTCTTATGCAGTATCCCTCGTCCTCAAATCGCCCCCGTCCGCATCTGTTCCTCGATGTACTCCGATTGCCGCAGCGCCAGTGCCACAATCGTCAGCGTGGGATTCTCGCCGCCGCTCGACGCGAATTGGCTCCCATCCGACACGAATAGATTCTTCACATCGTGGCTCTGCCCGTAGCGGTTCACCACACCGTCGCGCGGATTCTCCGACATGCGCGCTGTCCCCATGTTGTGCGTCGAAGGATAGGGAGGCACTTTAACGATCTTCTTCGCCCCGATCGAATCGTAAAGCGCCGTTCCCTGCTTGTAGCCGTGCTCGCGCATCGCCGCGTCGTTCGGATGATCGTCGAAGTGCACGTCCGGAATCGGCATGCCGAATTGGTCTTTTTTATCCGGATGCACGGTAATGCGATTCGTCTCCTGCGCTAAATCCTCACCGATCACCCACAACCCCGCCACGTTCGCGTAGCGATCCAGCACCCACGAATGCTCCCGTCCCCAACCGCCTGGAATCACGTTTTGTGCGAAGCTCGGCAGCCCCTGCGGCAGCAGCTCCATTTGATATCCGCCCACGAATCCGCGTGAAGGATTGAGGCGCGCCTCGTCCATCACGATTCCCGATTGCGCCGTTCCGCGATACATGTGCACCGGCTTATCGAATACTGCGAACACTGTCCCCGTCGTAT
>JBOGNC010000059.1:0-18643 GCA_050747045.1 Candidatus Acidiferrales bacterium
ATCTTCGAACTGATGAAATCTCACTTCCTGGGAACGATCTTTAGTTCATTTACCACGTTGCTGCTCCGGCTATTTCGATCGCTTTCGCTTGCAATTCGGCTTTTTCGTCCTCGGATCTCACCGGGCCCCTTAGAGTGACCTCGCTGTTTCGAGTGTTTATTTTGATGTTGTGCGCATAAGTGGAGAAGTTCTTATCTTCATGAATCGCTTTCCGGATTTTTTGAGTAATCGCGCGGTCCGATGCATTCGTTCCCTGCTGGTCTGCGGTAGGGGCTCTTTCCTCTTTATTAGTCCTTGTGTTGTCGGGACTGGATTGCTGCTTATTCGAATGCCCAAAGGCGGGACCAGACAAGAAGGCAAGGGCGAGCGATGCAGTACTTAACGATCGCAGTGCGAATCGCGTCAGCATGTGGATGCTCCTCAGAAAACTGCCTAACTTTTAGACGATTTGGCCGCTGATCGTTCAGTTCTGCTGCTAAGGAGCGTGACTAAACTAGCGTCGCGATGCTAAGCGAGGGAGAAAAGAAGCGCCATCGGGCGAAAGCCTTAAAGCGCGCCGGAAGACAATGTAGATCGCATGCTCAATCTTCGCTCGGAAGAACTACTCGATCGTTAATGGCGGCAAAATGGCGCAATACGTCCGTCACGGTTGAGAAATACCAATGATGACGAGACAGCCGCAAGCGGGCTGCCACCTTTTGAGGGTCGCTTTCCAAATTCCAAATGCAAACGACTATAGCCAGGGTGGGGAACTCCATTCGCAATTTCGCGTATAGCTCCCGCGCATGGTTAATTGCAAGAGGCGGAAGCGCGGAAATGCAAACCGCTGCCGGTTTGAGGTCTCTGACCTGCGACAACATCTCTGCCCTTGTCCCGATCGGCAGGCTCTGCGACTTCTGGCCCTGGGCCTGAAGCAATTGAGTGAGCAGGGCTCCCACGATATCGTCAGCATCGTCCCGGGCGGGAATGCAAAGAACATCGATGTGATTGGACACCCCCACGTCCGCGTGGACGTCGGCTGGCTCCGGAACAGACTCGTCATCACCGGGCGAATCCGCCAAGTCCTCGATAATCTCTCGTGTGCTCTGATTGATGAACTGTTCGGTCTGTGGATCGAGGTGACCGCGATGCCGATCCTCTTCCGCTAAGCCCATGGCTGGAATCATGACTGCACTATAGAGAGCTTCACGAGAGTTTTCCTTTAAATAGAGATCGACGATCTGCTTAGCCTCGTTTTGATCGCCGGCCAAAAGACGCTGGTAATACTGAGTGTGAGGCGGCAGGGCAGCTTCATTTCCCAGAAGGACGTCGAGAAAACCTAAACTGGGAATGTGCCGGCCCATCACCACGAGACAAACCGTCATAGGGGTTGACAGGACAAGGCCGGGAAGGCCCCAAATCAAAGTCCAAAACACGGCGGCCACCAGAATCGCGAGTGGGGAGAGTCCCACATGGGCTCCGTAGAGCAGCGGCTCAAGGGCGTTCGCAACGATGATTTCCAACACGACGAAGAAACCGGCCGTGAAGAGGGCGTGCGACCATCCCGGAAACACGGCCACCGCCAGCACAATCGGCATGAGCGCGGCCAACGGTACCCCGATATACGGAAGGAACCGAAGGATCCCCGCGGCCAGGCCCCACAATGGAGCGTCTGGAATCCCGATGAAATGCAGAACGATTCCTACGAGGACGCCATACGCTGAATTGACGACTAACTGAAGAAACAAATACCGATTGATTCGCTGCACGGCGTCATTCATTGCCTGAGTCATGACATTGAGGCGGCCGCCATATACAAGGCGAATTAATCTGTTGCGGAGATCCTCGCGACCCAACAAGATAAATACAGCGAAAACCATTACAATTCCGCCTGTTGCCAAGGGACCAAGCACAGTCCACATCGACTCCAAGGGGCTCTCAGGTGGAACCACTTCCACTGCCGGCGGGCTGGAGGATGATAGACGGCGACGAGATGACGTGCTTTTTCGCTCGCCTGAGGGAGGCGTTATTGTAGGAGTGATTGCTTTCTCCAGAGCTGCCACGGACTGGCTCGCTTTATTTAGTCGCTCACTACTGGATCTCTTGAGAATGTGGATCTTTTCCTGAACAGCTCTCTCGTAGGTGGGAAGTTTGTCGGTTAAATCCGCAAACTGCGGAGCGATCTGCCACATTGCGAGCACTGCAACTGAAATGAGCGCACCGACAAGGAAAGCTACGGCCAGAATACGAGGCATTTTGAGTCGCTCGAGAAACGTCAATGGAGGCGTGAGGAGCAGGGCGAAGAGTATCCCTAGCGCCAGGGGGATAAAAACGATGCGGGCAAAGTACAAGGCAGCGATAACAACAACTGTTGTGGCAAGGCCCAGGAGGCGAGGATCGCCGCGATCTGCCAATGCGCGTTTCAGATGAAAGCTCCTGTTGAAAAGAGCCGAGCTTGAGAGGTCGAGTCGCAGAGCACCGACGTATGTAACACTGAGTGCACCTGGCGCGCAGCTTTCATTCCGAATGCAAAGCGGAATGCCGGCGCCGTACCAGCAAACACGCTCCATAGGCAAGCACCGCGGTAACGGCCGGAGCAACAAACACAAGAACTCGCAGAATTGTCCTGATGGCAACCACAGAACCTCCCGAGGCCACGGCAATCACATCGTCGCTGCCAGCGAAGAACAGCACCAGAAGGAAAACGAAGGCCGCGCATCCAAACGCAGTATGGAACGGCTGCTGATAAGGCAGACGTAACACATTGTGTGGCTCGTTGGCCCCGGGGACGAAGAACTTCTCGATAAATGGGTAGGCGTAAAGGAAGACGAAGATCAGCACTGGGAACAGAATGCCGGGGAAAAAAATTTCGGGAATTAGCCAGTGGCCAAGCCACAAGTGAACCCCCGGAAAGAGCCGGAGGGCTCCCTCCATCCAACCGAGATACCAGTCTGGTTGGGCGCTGGGCAGGACTGCTGCACGGTTATCCGGTCCGTAAATCCATACCGGATTGATCTGTACGAGCGCGCCCAGCGCCGCAATGAACGCAAAAACCAAAAAACAGAGTCCAAAAGACTTGGCTGCGTACGACGGCCACAGACGCGAACCCACGATCGACCGGTCGGTTCGCCCCGGACCCGGGTAGTTCGTGTGCTTTTGCCGCCAGATGATGCAGAGATGTAAAGCCAGAAACGCGGTGAGAATTGCCGGGATAATGAAAACATGTATGGCGTACATGCGCGGGATCGCCGCACTCGTGGGAACGATACCACCGAAAAAAATGAATGTAAGCCAAGGTCCAATCAGAGGTATTGACAGAAGGATTGAGTATGCAATTCGCAAGCCGGTCCCGGAAAGAAGGTCGCCGCCAATTGAGTAGCCGAAGAAACCGTTGCCCATTGCAAGCAAGAGAAGCGTCAATCCGATCACCCAGTTAATTTCGCGTGGCCGCCGGTAGGCCGCGGTGAAGAAGATGCGTGCCAGATGCAGGACAATCGCGGCCACAAAGACGAGCGCCGCCCAATGGTGCATTTGGCGAATCAGCAAGCCTGCTGCGACGTCGAAACTAATATGCAGCACCGAGCTATATGCCGCTGATACGGAGACTCCCTCCAGCGCTTTGTACGAGCCATGATAGACAACGGTCGCGGAGCTGGCGTCGAAGAACATCGCCAGGAATACCCCGGTGATGACCAGCAACACGAAGGAATAAAGAGCGATTTCGCCGAGCAAGAAAGACCAGTGGTCGGGAAACACGTGATTCAAAGCGCGTCGAGCAAACTTCGCCAGATGAAGGCGCGAATCGAACCAGTCGGAAATCCCAGAGATCACGGCATCCCCCAAAATCCAGGACCTGGGGGCTCGGAGAAGTCTCCCCCTGCACGCAAATTTCCGTCTTCGTCCGCATAGAGCGGCAATTGCGGAAGCGGTCGGGCTGCCGGTCCTCCCGTCGGTCGCGCGGCCGACAGCACGTCAAACGTCGATTGATGACACGGACACTGCAGCAGGCACGTTTCGGCCTCATACATTCCCACAGAACACCCCGCGTGGGTGCAGACTCGCGAGTATGCCAGGTATCCGCCGGGTGCCCAATTCGCTCTCTTCTCTGGCAACCTAAGTAGTTCCTCATCAACCCGTATGAGCACGGCCTGCGCATCCTCAGACCCGATGCGATTTTCGGGAAAGACGCTTATCGTGCTGCCGTTCTGAAGCGTACCAATGGAAACCACGCGTCCCTCAATAGTCACCAATCGATCCCCGCGCTTCCAAATCACGGCCATCAATGATGGGCCGGGAGGCTTTCCGAGCGACCGGAACAGCGAAATGATCGAAGCTGCGAATGTTCCCAACACTCCTGCGCTCATTCCTACCAGCAGCCGGCGGCGGCGCGCAGAATGTCCGGCGAAGAACTCTTTGGATACGGCTTCTCGCTCGCTCGGGGGGGATGGCAGCGTTTCGCGCGCCTCGATCACCTGTTCATCATTCATCAGTCGATGCGCACAGACCACGAGCGCCGCACCGAACGTGCCCATTGAAATGGCCATGGTTATTCCCAGCAGCATGTGGCCACCATTCATCCAGTAGGCAAACAGAAAACCGATCGCGGCCGCGATGGCCACAGAAAACAAGCAGACCGAGACGAATGTTCCCACCGGACCGTTATCTTCTTGCTCTGGGCCGGATGGCCCGAAAGGCAGAGGTTTCGGTGTAGAAGGAACCCCAGTCCCAGCAACAGGCTCGGCCGCACCTGTTTCATCAGCAACGGGAGCGTTCGAACCCTCAGATTCATCCTCAGTCAGAGGGGCAATCCTTTTTGTAAACAACTTGTGCGCCACCCAACCGAAAGCCGCGCCAGCTACTGCGACGGCCCAGCCCGTATAGTCACGTTCGTTCTCTTTTTCGCTCATCCTTTACCCCTTTTTTCAATCCACCCAGCTGTAGCGAGCAAAAGAAAGACAGCGATCCAGGCGACTAAACCCTCCGCAACAGAACCGTAATATTTCATGGGGGTTCCACCCGGGTCGGGCGGGTGCTGAATGAACTGGACATACTTGACTATCGAGTCGAGCTGTTTGTTGCTGATTGCCGAAACCGGAAATGGGGGCATCGGTCCGGGTCCCCAGCGGATCGTTCCAGCGATGATTCCCGCACTCTTTCCGACCAGCGACGGCGCGTTCGTTCCGGCATAGGCCAGCGCTCCACCCCGGGCTGCCGTCCCATGGCAGGGCGCGCAATATATGCGGAACAGCGTGCCACCCTCGCTTAGGTTGCCGCCTTGGAGAGGTATGGTGGCAAGTTGTTGGGTCACATAGTCCGCCACAGCATCGATTTGCTGAGCAGAAAGCAGACGCTTAAAGCTGGGCATTATTCCTTTGCCGGCTTGAACCCTATCCAGGACCGTCTGCCGATCATGCTCGGCTTGTAACGACGGCCCGGCAATCGAGATGACTCCGCTGATGCCATGGCCCAGCGCACCGTGGCAATTTCCGCAATGTTTCTCGTACAGGGCACGTCCGTCGGACGAGAAACCAGACGCAGGTTGCTGGCCGAACACAGTTTGAGAGGCGAACAGAATGAAGACGAGAACTATGAAACCTAAGCGAACGTGAAGGCTTTGCCGGGGCATGCCATAGCTTTTACGGCGTAACTGGACCTCGACGCTTTCCGATGGCGGCCGTCCACTGCCCCAATCTATTGAACGCAGCCCGCTAGTTTGATCCCGGCTCAGCGTGGATTCTCGTTTTCTCATGTAGATTTGCGGTTGCAGTCACGTTCGTCGTCCAGTTGCGATTATCTTGATGAACACGAGCCAGCAGTTGGTGACGCGATGGCCTTTTCTCAATCCACAAAATACTCATAAAAGTCATTTCAGCTGGCGAAGATAGTCAGTAAGCTCCTGGAGCTGCACGCCGGTGAATTGTGTCACGTTGGGCATCAGCACACCGGGCTTCAACGACTGCGCGTTTGTCACCCACGCTTCGAGATATGCAAAGTTATTCGGAAAGGAATCGGCGCCGATATCTTGGCGGCTTCCGATGTGAGTTAGGTCCGGGCCAGCCCTGCCGTGCGCGGCCGTTCCTCTTATCTGGTGGCACGCTGAGCACGGCCCGGAGAAAAAGACCTGCTTCCCGGCAACCTCTTCAGGAGTTTTCGGTTCCGCTGCGGGCTGACGCTGATCTTGCGCCCACTCTGAATATTCCTCCGGCTTCTGTACCACGGCCAGCAGGCGCATGTGCGCGTGCTGTACGCCACAGAACTCGGCACATTGCCCAACGTAGTTTCCGGTTTGTGAAGCTTGAATAAGGATGTAATTCGTCAGGCCCGGAATGAGATCCACTTTGCCATGCAGGGCTGGGATCCAGAATGAATGCATGACGTCAGCCGTGACGACCTCGATATACACAGGGCGGCCGGCGGGAAGATGCAACTCGTTCGCAGTCGTGAACTCCTTGGCGGGATCGCTATTCAAATATTCGATCTGCCACCACCACTGGTGGCCAACGATGCGGATCTCGGGCTTCATTCTTTCTTCCGTGCTTACGGTAATGGGCCCAGGCCTGCCGTGTATCGGAAATTCACCCAGGAGCTTCAGACCGAGTACAAAAAGAACCGTCAGAACGACAAAAGGCACAGCCATGCCGCCAATCGCGATCCATATCTCGCCGCCTCCGGCCGCGATCGGGGCATGTTCCCCCAACGTTCCACGACGCCTGTAAAACCCCCAAGCCAGGATCGCCCACGTGATCACCGTAACCACGAGAAAAAGTATGGTCATTAACCACGATAGGCTGGCGATTCGCGAGGCTGCGGGGCCATGCCCCTTCAGTGTTGTTTGTGAAGCATGACAGCCTGCGAAGAGGAACGCAGCCGCGATAAACCAGAAGGGTGAGATCCGGCGCATCATTTATGTTCGGTCCTCCGCAACCGAGCGCGGCCGCTGCACGAGCTGACTCGAGGAATATCGCGGGATTTCAGTAATCGCGCACCGAACGAATTGATATGCGAAGCCTCGTCGCGACGCAATGCCAGGACGTAGTTCGACCCGCAATGAGGCCCAGTCATTTCGGTATCACCTAAGCAGTCGGAGATGCCCATCACGAGATCCCGTTACTGCAACAAACTCGGAAGCATAGACTCCCTCGACGCATGGTCTTCCTTTGCCTTGGTTGCTCAGCGCAAGGTGTAAAGGTAGGCAGCGATATCCTTGGCCTGAGCTTGCGAAACGCCCAAATCGGGCATGGCTGTTTTCGGTTCGATCGCAGGCGGGTTCTCAATCCAACGAATCAGGTTGTCGGGCATGTTTGGTATCTCTCCCGCGATCATCGTTCTATCGCCAAAGAGAATGAGAGGCGGTCCGACAAGCCCTCGAGCGCCACGTATGCCGGGAATAATGTGGCAGGCTCCGCAGCCATACGACACGATCAGTTCTTTGCCTTGGTGCGGATTGCCGTGGATTGCGACGCCGTACGACCGTTCCGTTTTGCCGCTCGTGCATCCTTCGATCACGAAGCAGGCCGCCAGCAGGTAAAGCGCGGCGCAGCGGGACCGATTCGTCATTTGGCCCTCACACACAATTGCAGCATCAGTGGAGGCAGCGAGAGCCACACGATGCCCAGGCCGAGCGTGACGCTAATAATTACGCCCAGCACTGCCATGAACTCCCGCCGGTCCGTGGCGCTGGCATCGAGAAAGCGTCGTTGGGGCGAGAGGGCGCGCCAGTTCCGATACGACATTATGCCGGCGATCAAAGCCGTCAAGAACAATACGACCGAGATGAAAAACGACAGCGCTCGGACGAAGGCATGAGTCTTATCGACGCCGTACATCGCTGAGTAACCGCATACCTGCCAAACGATGAGCAGGTCGATGAAACCCAACGCCAGCCAAGCCGCCGCGGATGCAATCAGCCCGAACCATAATCTCTTCGACGAAACGAGTTCTGAGCGGACGGGAATATCAGTGACCATGAGCATGCCCTTGAAATGCGGGAATCACATACAAAAGCAGAACAATCCATATCCAGACGAAGTCCACGAAGTGCCAATATAAGGAGACTGTCGAGTATGGGCGATGCGGCGATCTGCGCGTTTCACCATAGCGCGGCATCACTCCCACGTAGGCGAGTAACAGTAGGCCGGCAATCACGTGTGCGGCATGGAGGGTGGTAATGACGTAGAAGATCGAGCCGTAGGAGTCTGTGTCCGGTGTCAGCGTCGTCCAATGTTCCAGATACTCGAAAGCCTGAAGCACCAGAAACACTAGACCGATCAAAACCGTTGCCCATAGAGCCAACCTTCCAGCTCTATACCTCTGGCGCTTTACCTGACGCTTTCCCCACTCCAGCACTACACTGCTGCTGAGCAAAACGGCAAGCAGAATGAACGGGTATTTCAGCTCCGGCGGCACGTTGTGCGCCCATCGGTCCTTGTTCGTGCCCAGATAGTAGTAGCTTCCAAACATGCAGACGAACAGCATGGCTTCGGTCGCAATCACGCACCACATTGCATTTTCGCCGCGGCGCTGGTCGATCGGCAAACCTTTCAGCGGTACGTACCGGGCTGGCGGATGCGAGGAAACTTGCACGGTTATGCTCATGCGAACTCCTTATCCATCCGCGGCCACATCCAATAGCACCCCGTGAAAAACATCGCGATGAGGGCCGCAAGCCCGACCCAAAGAAACTGGAAAAGAAAGGCAACGAAGAAAGCAAACATCACCAGCGCCAATATCAGCGGCGCCAGGGAATCTCCTGGAATCGTCGCGATGCCGACGGGTTCGGCGTCGAGACAGGTTGTTGTCGGCGTAAGCCTCCCCTCGTCGAGCACGCGATCGTTCTCCGGGTCGGCATCCTCTTCAAAGTCGTCCCATAGCGGATGTCGCGTGAGCACCACTGGAATATGCACGGTCGCATAGGGTTTGGGAGGCGAGTCCGTTTCCCACTCCAACCCGTCTGAATTCCAAGGATTTTTGCCAGCAAGTTCGCCCGAGCGCAGGCTGACGAAGAAATTGATGATGCTTACCAAAATACCGAGGCCGAAGAGGAAAGATCCGATTGTAACCACCATGTTCATGGATCCGAATCCCAGTCCTGGCTCGTAGGTGTAGATGCGCCGCGGCATACCCAGCAGCCCCAGAATGTGCATCGGGAAAAATCCCACGTTGAATCCCAGAAACATCACCCAGAAACTCCACTTTCCAATCGTCTCGTTCATCATGCGGCCCGTCATTTTGGGGAGCCAATAATAGAAGGCCGCAAAGACGGGGAACACGTTCGCTCCGATCAACACGTAATGAATGTGGGCAACCACGTAGTAGGTGTTGTGTACCTGCCAGTCGACGGGTATCACCCCAGTGAAGACTCCGCTTAAGCCGCCGATCACCAGCAGTGCAATCGATCCCAGGGCGTAGTACATGGAGGTTGTCGCCACGGGACGGCCTTTCCACACTGTTGCGATCCACGCAAAGATCGTTACCGTCGTAAAGATGGAGATCGTCATACTCCCGGCGCTAAAAAAGCTCATCGCCATGTCAGACATGCCCACGGTGAACATATGGTGAAGCCACACGCCAAATCCCACGAGACCGGTCATCAGCGTTGCGATCGCCACATAGGCATACCCGACGATCGGACGCCGCGAGAACACCGGCACGATCAGTGAGATCATGCCCGTGGCAGGAAGAAAGATGACGTAAACCCACGGATGTCCGAAGAACCAGAAGAGCTGCTGCCACAGAAACACGTCGCCACCGCCGCCAACTCGAAAGAAGTGCGTTCCCCAGTGCCGATCCAGTTCGAGAAAGATGCAGTCCGCAGTAAGTGCGGGCAACGCAAACAAGATGACAGATGAGACCGTTAGCGTACTGTAAGCGAACAGCGGCATGCGGCTTACGGCCATCCCCGGGGAACGCAGACGCAGTATCGTGACAATGAAGTTGATCGCAGCACCCGTCGTCGAAATCGCCAGAAAAATCACGGCCAGTGCATAGATATCCATGCCCATGGAGGGTGAGTAGAGTGTCAGGGTATATGGAACGTAAGCGAACCATCCGGCATGTGGCGCCTGACCGAACAGCGGGCCAATGTACAGAAAGATTCCAGAAAGCAGATAAGCCCAGTACGTGAACGCATTCAAGCGCGGGAATGCCATATCGCGCGCGCCGATCATCAGCGGAATCAGATACACAGCGAAGCCGGAAAGGATCGGCGCTGCGTACCAGAAAATCATCGTCACTCCGTGCATCGTAAATATTTGGTTGTAAGCCTCCGGTGAAAGGAGCGTCATATTCGGACGCGAAAGCTGCAGGCGTACGAGAAGGGCTTCCACTCCTCCGATGAGCAGGAACACGAACGCCGTCACGATGTAGCGGATTCCCAGTTCCTTATGATCGACAGTCGCAAACCAGCCGCGAACGGTCTTCGGTGTTTCCCAAAGGTAGGTCAGGCGGTTCTCGATGGCTGTGGTGCTCACGAGCGCTCCAGAGAGGCCAAGCGCGGTCCCCTGCACAACTTCTCCAAGCTCGGTCCAGTGCTATCGATTCGATGGAGGGGGGTAACGAATAAAGCTACCAATCCGAAAACCGAGGACACACAATAAGCGCCGACCGGAGCAAGTACTGCGATTTCTGGCTTCCTGAACCCCAAATGATTGCGTAATACAGTCCAATTGGCACCGGTGAGACGTCGTTTACACACACGAGTTGATGGTCGGTGCTCCTCGATCAAAGTGACCGCCATTAGCAGCAAAAAATTCTTGCGTTGTTAGTTGCCCTCCCAGTTATCAAGCCGTGGATACGTCACACAGAAACTACGATAGACTGGAACGTCGATAGAATAGGGTCAACGACGTATTTTTTCCGGCCAAAGGTTCTATGGATGACAGCCGTTGCTCCTACGATCGGCCGGTTTGCAACAGATCGAAGGTTCGCGCAGGGTTCGTACCACGTGACCGCTCGGTCCTGCCCTATGACAAACTTCAGGAGAGCGATGGGCTTTGCGCGGCGTCTTAGATGCTGTGCGGAATATCGCCCGACCGGCTATCGGCTGCCTTTCCCTCCACACACCAAACCATGCCCCTACGCCAATTTTCGCTTAAATATTTCAACCTCGCTAGGAGCCTGCGATGTGACTGGGCCCTTCCATGTCCCGGCGGCGGTTGCGTGCGGCGGATGCTTCTGATATACAGACGGCGCGATCAACTTACGGCAGCCTCAGGGGGATACATGTTCGGAAAGTGTCTGAAATTCGCCGCTATCGTCGTCCTTGCAGCCGGATTCGTAGGTTTTGCGAATTGCACCCGGGCTGGCGCTCAGGTTGCTGGAGCGAGCCAAGCAAAGAATTGCAATCGCGCGTGCTTGGACGGTTTCGTGAATCAATTTCTCGATGCGCTCGTTGCGCACGACCCCTCCCGTTTGCCCGTCACCAAGTACATCAAATATACCGAGAACGGCCAGCGGCTCGCGCTTGGCGACGGCTTCTGGCGCACCGCCACTGCGCGCGGCGATTACAAACTCTACATTGAGGACACGCAGGCCGGCGAAGTCGGATTCTTCGGCACCATGAAGGAAGCGGGCCAGCCGGTGATTCTCGCGCTGCGTCTGCGAATATACGAAAACAAAATCTCCGAAGCCGAAGCCATCGTGGCTCGTGGCGATACGATGGCCGTGAACGGTGCCAAGAATCTCGACAAGCTTGGCAAACCGGACCCGATCTATCTGCGCGACACGCCGAAATCCGAGCGCGTATCGCGCCTCGATCTGATCGATACCGCGAATAAATATTTTTCAGGCATGCAGCAAGACAATGGGAAGGGAGATTATTCCTTTTTCGCCGACGACTGCAATCGCCTCGAGAACGGCATGCAAACCACCAACGCTCCCAATGCGCGGCCAGCTCGCCCCGGTTCCTATTCAGCCGCTTGGGGTTGCAAAAAGCAGTTCGCCTCTGGATTGTTGCACTTCGTCTCGCGCATTCGCGATCGTCGCTACATGGTAGTTGATCAGGAGCGCGGAGACGTGTTTGCTTTCGGTTTTTTCGATCACGAGGCCGGCAACACGCGCACATTCCAGACGCCCGACGGCAAGACCGTCACCGCCGGTCCCGTAACTCCTTGGACTTGGGAGCTCGCCGAGCTCTTCAAAGTGCAGGGCGGCAAGATCCATCGCATCCAGGCCGTGCTCACACAGGCGCCTTACGGGATGACTTCCGGCTGGAGCAGTTGGGACGACGCCATGTCCGATAAGCCGCAGTGGTAAGTTTGCGGGCCCGGCAAACCTAAGCTCGCGGCGAGGGAAGCAGCACGAAACTGAGACGTCAGGGCGAATTGCCCGACTAGCTTTCGTGTTTGTTTTCGCTCGCCGCTATTTTCCGTCCACGCTAAAAGCAATCAGCGCGTTTCCGCGATGCCCGTTAAACCGCCCTTTGCCTGAACGTCCCACGCTTCCCTGGATTGTTGCATTTGCCGGAGACGTTTTAGCTTGCCCTCGCTGGAATAGAAACTTTGGTGCCGTTCCGTTGCGGCTTGCGCGATGGTTTTTTCTGCGTCATTTCCACCAGTTCCTGTGCTGCCGCGGTCAGCGGCCTGTCCTGGCGATATACCAGATAAAGTTTCCTCACCACGCGCATTTGCCGGATGCGCAGCTCGCGGAGGTCGCCGCGCTCGATTTCGCGCTCCGCGCACATCCGCGGAACAATGGCGATTCCTCTTTTCATCTCGACGCAGCGCTTGATACTCTCGATTGTCGGCAGTTCGATGGCCATCTGCAGCGGCACGCGGTAGCGCGCGAACATTTGCACGACGCGCTGGCGGTACGGCGATTCCACAATATGCGCCACGAATTGTTCCTGTCCCAGTTCGCTGATATCCACTTCCTTGAGTTTTGCCAGCGGATGACCGGGCCACACGACTAAAACCAGCGAGTCGCGGTAGAACTCCGTTGCCGCCAGCTCTCGCTCTTCGGGCAAATACGAAATCACGCCGATATCGAGATGGTGGTTGAGCACCTCTCGCGGCACGTCGCGCGAAAATACCCGGTGCACCCGCACCTGAATCCCGGGATGAAGCCGCCGGTAAAGATCGAGCGCCGGCAGTAGCGCATGGATCGAGCTTTCGTTCACGCCGACCGAAAGTTGTCCGCGCTCCAGGCCGCGCAATTGCTGCATGCCCTTGCGAATCTCCTCGCGCAGGTTCAGCATCCGGTCGGCGTACTCGGAAAGCAGCAGGCCCGCGTCCGTCAGCATTTTCGCGCCGGAGCCTCGCACGAAAAGCGGCTGCCCGACCCAATCCTCCAGTTTGCGGACGGCGATGCTCACGGCCGGCTGCGTGCGATAGAGCTTCTCCGCCGCACGGGAAAAGCTGCGCTCGCGAACCACCGTCTGAAATACCTGCAGGGAAGCCAAATCCACGCCAAAATCCTCTCTGTCTTATATAAGACGAATTTATTCCGCTTGCAACAATTATAAATTGGACTCTTTGTGCGCTCAGGCGTTCACTGGTATGGTAAGACAAGGAGGTGCTATGGATACGGTACAGATATTCGACACCACGCTGCGCGACGGCGAACAATCGCCGGGCTTCTCCATGAATCGCGAGGAAAAGCTACGCCTGGCGCACCAGATCGAAGAACTCGGAGCCGATGTCCTGGAGGCCGGGTTTCCGATTGCTTCGCCCGGCGACCTGGAAGCGACGCGCGCTGTAGCCGCGGAAATCAAGGGCTGCCGTGTAGCGGCCCTCGCCCGCGCGGTACAAGCCGACGTAGATGCCGCGCTCAAAGGACTGGAACCCGCCGCCAAGCCCCGCCTGCATCTTTTCCTCGCCACTTCGGACCTGCACCTGAAATACAAACTGCGCGCCACGCGCGAAGAAGCCTTCGACCGCATCTTCAAGATGATTCGCTTCGGCAAAGCGAACTGCGAGGAAGTGGAATTTTCCGCCGAGGACGCCAGCCGCACGGATATGGACTACCTGTGCAAAGTGGTTGCGGCCGCCGTCGAAGCAGGAGCTACGATCATCAATTTGCCGGATACGGTGGGCTATTCCACTCCCGCTGAATATGCGGAGATGTTTCGCCAGGTCCGCGCGCGACTCGGCAATCACCCGGAAGTGGTGCTGAGCGCGCATTGCCACGACGATCTTGGCCTCGCAGTCGCGAACTCGCTCGCCGCCATCGAAGGGGGTGTGCGTCAGATCGAATGTACTATCAACGGTATTGGCGAGCGCGCCGGAAACGCGTCGCTTGAAGAGCTGATCGTGGCATTGCACGTGCGCCAGAATCACTACCAGGTGGAAACGCACATTAATCTTGAAAAGCTCTATCCGGCCAGCAGGATGCTGTCGCAAATTACCGGCGTCGGCGTTCCGCCGAACAAGGCTGTGGTGGGAGCGAATGCCTTCGCTCATGAAGCGGGTATTCATCAGGACGGCATCCTCAAAAATCCGCTGACGTACGAAATCATCGTCCCGGAAAAAGTCGGAGTGCCCAAGCGAACGCTGGTGCTCGGAAAGCATTCGGGACGCAATGCGTTCCGCGCGCGGCTGGCCGAACTCGGTTACGATACGACCGATTCCGAGCTGGCCGAATGTTATCGCATGGCCATGGTCCAGGCCGACGCGGAAAAAGAGATTCGCGACCGCGATTTGATCGATATTATTCTGCGCGTTCGCCGTCAGGCGACCGCGCCCGCCGTCGCCGGGTCGAGCGGAGCCACGCGCTAAATTTTGGAATCCTTCAGCGAGGGGAAATTGCGGAAAAACATAGCCGTCCTGCCGGGAGATGGCATCGGCCCTGAAGTAACGCGCGCGGCTGTCGACGTTCTCAAGGATTGCGCCGCCACTTTCGGGCACCAGTTCGAGTTTCAGGAATTTCCATTCGGCGGCATTGCGATTGACCAGCACGGCGCGCCACTTCCGCCTGAAACATTGGCGGGTTGCCGCGCGTCGGACGCCATCCTCCTCGGCGCGATCGGCGGGCCCAAGTGGGAGTCGCTGGCATTCGGCACGCGCCCGGAAGCAGGTCTGCTCGGCCTGCGCAAGGAGCTCGGCCTCTACATCAATTTGCGGCCCATCCGGTTGCGGCCCGCGCTGAGCGGAATTTCGCCACTTCGTCCTGAGCGCCTCGCCGGCTGCGACTTCGAAATCGTTCGCGAACTCGCCGGCGACATCTATTTCGGCGAGCATCACATGTCCGGCAGCGGAAAAGACGCAACTGCCAGCGATCTGGCCATTTATTCGGTTGCGGAAGTGGAACGCGTAGCGCGCTACGCGTTCGACCGCGCCATGGCCCGCAAAAAACACCTCACCAGCATTGATAAGGCCAACGTGCTGGCCAGCTCGACGCTGTGGCGCGACACCGTATCCGCTCTCGCGCGCGAATATCCCGGTGTGAGCGTCGATCATCAATACGTGGACAACGCCTCGATGCAAATTGTACTGCGCCCCGCGCAATTCGACGTGATCCTTGCCGGGAATATGTTCGGCGATATTTTGAGTGACGAAGCCTCGGCGCTGGCCGGCTCCATCGGACTGATTCCGTCGCTCAGCCGAGGCCGCGTGGATCAGCCTGCAATGTACGAGCCGATCCACGGCTCCGCGCCATCGCTTGCGGGCAAGGACGTGGCGTGCCCGCTGGGCGCGATTTTGTCGGCATCGCTGATGTTGCGCGAATCGTTTGGGCTGGCCGCCGAAGCGCAGTGGATTGAGAGCGCTGTCGATCGCGTGCTGGAGCGCGGGTACCGTACGGTGGACATCGCCGAACCCGGTGGCCGGTCTGTGAGCGGATCGGAATTCGCGAAGGAAATTCGCAACGAGCTGCGTACCGCGCCATCGCGTGCCGGCGGCCACAGCGCCTGACGCTCCATAAGAAGTGCGAGTTTTTTGCGGAATTTTAGGGCCGGTAGGAAGTTTTCTTCAGCACCAGGCATTCGGCGATCATGTCGTGCAGCATCTGCTTTTTCGGTGTGAATAGCGCCATCAGATAACCGATCCCAAACGTCAGTGTGGAAATGATCGTGGCGAAGTAGTGTCCGGTGGCGCGCGCGAACGTGATTCGTTTGCCGGTCATGTCCGTTACGTAAATCCCGAGAATCTTTTTCCCGAAGCTCGCCTGCCACACCGAACTTTCAAACAGCGCAAAATAGCACCATTGCACCATCACCATCAGCAAGTTGATGGCGAGTACCTGGCGGCTCTCGCTAGTGAGCATGACCCACGGATGTTGAGGCGAGAGTCCCGCTCGCTGCATCAGCGGGCCGAGAATGAAGACTCCGCCGAAAAAGCTGAGTATAAATGCGTCGATGATGTAAGCGAAAAGGCGCAGCCAAAAACCAGCGTAGGAGATTTTCGGTTTCGCCGGCCGCGAAATCGCTTGAGGAGCGGAATCGGCTTCGACGGTGTCATTTCCGCGCTCCGTCGTTGATTGGCCGCATGCGGTACAGTAAGCTGCGTCGTCTGAATTTTGGGCTCCGCACCTCCTACACTCCAATTCGAGTCCTCCCCGGGGCAATATCCATTCGTCAAGATTTTCGCAATACTAGGCAATTCGCAATCATGTCGTGCAGCGCCTGCTTTTTCTCGGTAAATCCAGCCATGATGCAGCTGATCAAGAAATACAAGCCGCCCAAATACGGAACGATGCCAATCCCGCGGCCGGCCCAGAAGCGGCCGCTGGTGCGGCCAAACGTCGTGCGGTGGCCCTCCATGTCGGTGACGTAGAGGCCGAGCGCCTTTTTCCCGAGCGTCGCCTGCCATTCGGAACCTTCCATTCCGGCCCAATACAGCCAAGCACCAAGAATGTAAATTACGGCAATGAAGATAATCCGCGGCAGAAACGTGACGATTACCACCATCGGCTCCGCCTGCATGCGCGTCAGCTCCGGAAGGGCGCTCGCAAAGACCGCAACACAAATGGCGACATAAGGGATTCCCAAAATCAGGTAATCGATAATCGCGGCGACCACGCGAAGCCAGAATCCGGCATAGAGAACTCCGGGCATGGCTGCGGTCTGCGCCTGCGGCAGAGGCGGCGGAGGAGGAAGAACTCCGACCTGTGTCTGCACGGTGCCTGTGGCGCCCGTTGATTGTCCACAGGCGCCGCAAAACGCCGCCCCGCTCGCTACGGCTGCTCCACATTTTGAGCAATACATGGCGTTCTCCTCTCCCCTTGATGCTGCCGCGCAAAGATCTGAATCCGTTGCGCGCGGCTCATATTGAATCTACGCTCGGGGTCCCTTTGAAATTTCATCGCGGAAATCTTCCAATCCCATTCTCTTGTGAAGCATCCGGTCAAACATTCGATCGGGCAGCAAACGCCGCAGGCGCAGAGCCATTTTCGCCTCGGGCGTGACGGGATAGCGCGCTCGAGGATGTTCCGCTTCGACAGCGCTAAGAATGACGGCGGCGCAGTCTGCCGGAGTGGTTCGGGAGTTTTTCATGCTGGTGCCGAATGAGATGCGGAAGGCGTTGTAGATCGGGCCGTACGGGCTGCGGGAAGCGGAATTGGCGTAGGAAGAGGACAGCTCCGTGGAATTGCGGCCGATGCTGGTGGCGATATATCCAGGCTCGATTAAAATCACGTTCACATTGTAAGGATAAAGTTCCAGGCGCATGGAATCGCTGATGGCTTCGAGCGCGTGTTTGCTGGCGCAATACGGCCCCATGATTGGAGTGCCTATCTTTCCGGCGATGGAGCTCATGTTGACGATGCGACCGCGGCGCCGCTTGCGCATTTCGGGCAGCACGCGCTGCGTAACGCGCAGGACGCCAAAGACATTCGTTTCGAATTGCTTGCGCATGTCGGCGAGCGAGATTTCCTCCATGGCGGCGCCGATGCCGATGCCCGCGTTGTTGACGAGAACTGCGACGGGGCCAGCGCGCCGTTCGATTTCGGCGACGGCCGCATCGACGGATGCATCATTGGTGACGTCGAGTTCCAGCACTTCAAGCGGAAGATTCTTGGCGCGCGCCAATTCCTGGAGGGCTGCGCGGCGTTCGGCGCTGCGCCCTCCGGCGAACACTCGATAGCCGTGCTCCGCGAACAGAACCGCCGTGGCGCGGCCAAGACCGTCCGTCGCGCCGGTGACGAGCACCGGTTCGAGCTTTCCGGTCGCATTTGATGTCACGTTCTGCTCCTGTCCACTTGATTTTCCGGCGGTATCACAAGCCGATTCTCGATCACGTTGTGAGTCATGCTCGTGTACGGACGGTGCCCTTTGGCCGCGTAGTTTACCACCGATTCCGCAGCGCCCGGGCCAAGTGCCCGCGCGAGCTTCACTCAGCGTGTCGACTGGCGCTGCGGCTTGTGCGGTCGAGGCGACACGGGACATTTGGTAAAAAACGTCTTGGTAACGGGAAGTTCCGTCCGCCGGACCCGACTTTCTTTTTCTGCCATTTACGTGTGTCCGGGGCCGATTGCTTTCCGTCAAAGCCGGTCCGGCGAACCGCACGTATTTGCGGAGGGCGAGCTGATTTTTTCAGGCGGCGATTGCGGCGGCGAAGTGATCGACCGCCATCAAAAGTAGGTTCGTCGGCGAGTCCAACTGCCCGTAACAGTGATTGTGAGAACAGGGGTGGGACGGTCTACGTGTCGTCCAAGTATTCACGCGAAGACGATAGGGAATCGACGCGACGAAGTCGCACGTGACGTTCTGACAGCGAGAACTGGAGCAGAGCGC
>JBOGNC010000060.1:0-18596 GCA_050747045.1 Candidatus Acidiferrales bacterium
GAATCACCGCCTGTGAGTGTTTCGGAAAGTTGGGGCTCCGGTTCGGAAGCTTTCCGCTGTTCCGGAGGAAGCGAGCTATTTTCTTCAGCGCTCATCGTGGCGGTTCAGCATTCCTCGCTCCCCTCGTCGTGCGCGCGTATCGGTGCCATTCACTTTACTGGGCGATTGGCCGACCACGCAAGCGCGCCGATTATTTCGGGTGATTGTCATTCGCGCTAGCCAGCGACCGTGCCAGTATCTGGCCGGTATACGATTTTTTCGCCTTGGCAATTTGTTCGGGCGGACCCTGTGCCACCACGCGCCCGCCATCCTCGCCGCCCTCGGGTCCAAGGTCAACGATCCAGTCGGCCTGTTTGATGACGTCGAGATTGTGCTCGATGATGAGCACACTGTTTCCCAACGCCACCAGACGGTTCAGCACGTCCAATAGCTTTTTCACGTCGTCAAAATGCAATCCCGTGGTCGGCTCGTCCAGAATGTAAAGTGTTCGACCCGTCTGCCGGCGCGAGAGCTCCTTCGCCAGCTTGGTGCGCTGCGCTTCGCCGCCGGAAAGTGTGGTCGCCGATTGACCGAGCTGTACGTATCCCAGTCCGACGTCCACCAGCGTCTGCAGCTTCTGCTGGATCGCCGGAATGTTCTCCAGCACTTTCAGCGCTTCTTCGATTGGCAGGTCGAGCAGATCCGAAATCGAGCAGCCCTTGTAACGTACCGCGAGGGTTTCAGCGTTGTAGCGCTTGCCGCGGCACACTTCACAGGTCACGTAGACGTCCGGCAGGAAATTCATTTCGATGCGCCGCTGGCCGTTTCCCTGGCACGCCTCACAACGCCCTCCCTTTACATTGAAGCTGAATCGCCCTGGTTTGTACCCGCGCTCGCGGGATTCCGGAAGCATGGCGAAAATCTCGCGAATTGGCGCAAAAACGCCCGTGTACGTGGCCGGATTTGACCGCGGTGTGCGCCCGATGGGCGCTTGGTCAATCTGAATCACTTTGTCGATGTACTCGATACCCAGAATTCCGCGATGCGCGCCCGGCAATTCCATCGAGTGATACAGCTTCGCCGCCAGCGAGCGATACAGAATGTCGTTCACCAGCGTCGACTTGCCCGACCCCGAGACGCCCGTAACCACTGTGAGCAATCCCAGCGGAATCGATACATCGATATTCTTCAAATTATTTCCGTGCGCGCCCAGCACGTTGATCGACTTGCCGTTGGGGCTGCGCCGCACGCTGGGAACGGGGATCCTTAGCTTGCCTGAGAGATATTGCCCGGTCAGCGAGGCAGGATTCGCGGCGATTTCGTCCGGCGTTCCCGATCCGACCAGATACCCGCCCGCTCGTCCCGCGCCAGGGCCAAGATCTACCACGTAATTCGCGCGCCGGATGGTCTCTTCGTCGTGCTCCACCACCAACACCGTGTTTCCCAAGTCGCGCAGCGTTTCGAGCGTGCTCAGCAAGCGATCGTTGTCGCGCGCGTGCAGTCCGATCGAAGGCTCGTCCAAGACGTAGAGCACGCCTCGCAAACGTGAGCCGATCTGCGTCGCCAGGCGAATGCGCTGCGCTTCGCCCCCGGAAAGCGTTGCCGCCGAGCGGTCCAGCGACAAATAACCGAGCCCGACTGCCAGCAAAAATTCGATTCGTTCGGCGATTTCTCCCAGCGGACGCCCAGCGATTTTTCGCTGCCGCAAATTCAGTTGCCCGCGAATCTTGTCCACGCTCCGGCGCGCCTCCGCCAGCGGCCGCGCCGTAAAATCCGCGATTGAGAACCCCGCGATTTTCACCGCCAAGCTTTCTGGTCGCAGCCGTTTCTCGTGGCATGCCGGACACGGCGAAGGAGACATGTACTGCGTTAGCCATTCCCGCACCGTATCCGAATTCGCCTCCTCCAGAGTTCGTTCCATGTGCTGCAAAATACCCTGGAAATTCAACCTTTTTTCCGAATCCTGACCATCGCTTCCGTTGGAGGGATTTCCGTACAAAAGCAGATTCTGCGCCTTGCGCGACAGTTTTTCGAAGGGTGTGCCCAGATCAATTCCATACGCCGCCGCGGCAATTTTCAGTGTCCGCTGCAACGAAGTCGATCCCGACCCCGGCCCCAACCCGCCATCGAAGAGCGGCTTCGTCCAATCGACGATTACCTTCCCCGGATCGAATTCGTATTTCGAGCCCAGGCCGTGGCATTCCGGGCACGCGCCGTAGGGCGAGTTGAAGCTGAACGATCGCGGCTCCAGTTGTGGAACGGAAATTCCGCAATCGGGGCACGCCAATTTCTCTGAATAGACGTTCTCGTCGCCGCCGACCACCGCGATGGTCACAAGCCCGCCAGTCAGCCTCAGCGCCGTTTCGATCGCTTGCTCCAGCCTTTGCGCGATTCCGCTTTTCAGCAGTAGCCGGTCGACAACAATCTCGATGGTGTGATTTTTGCGCCGGTCGAGCGCCGGAGGCTCATCGAGATTCACCAGCTCGCCATCCACGCGCGCGCGGACGTAGCCAGCCTTGGCATATTTCTCGAATTCTTTTTTGTACTCGCCCTTCCTGCCGCGCACCACCGGTGCCAGAACCATGACGCGATCCTCGGCGGTCATCGACATCACCGCCTGCACGATTTGCTCGGTGGATTGTCGTGCGATGGGAATGCCGCATTTCGGGCAGTGCGGCGTACCGATCGAGCTGTACACCACACGCAGGTAATCGTAAATTTCCGTGATCGTACCAACGGTGGAGCGCGGCGATCGCGTAGTGGTTTTCTGCTCGATGGCAATCGCCGGGGAAAGCCCTTCGACTGAATCCACTTCGGGCCGCTCCATCTGATCCAGAAACTGCCGCGCGTACGCGGAAAGCGATTCGACATACCGGCGTTGGCCCTCGGCGTATAGCGTATCGAACGCCAAGGAGGATTTACCTGACCCGGACAGTCCGGTGATTACCGTAAGGGCGTTTCGAGGAATTTCCAGGCTGATGTTTTTGAGGTTGTGCTGGCGAGCGCCCCGGATGCTGATTTTCTGAAGCGTCATTTAAAGTGCGCCTCGACAGGCGGCGATCCGCACGCTGGGTAAGACTATCCCAGCGTAATCTTTGACGATACAGGAGCCTCCTGCAGGGGTCAAGCAGGCGCTGCAACGAGTAGTGGTGTCAGTTGACCAGTTGAATGGGAGGAATGCGGGCTACGGGATGATAACCAGTCTGCAGCCACTTCGGACTTCGCGCTGCCATGCGCCTTCGACGTCAGCGAGAGGAACGCGCTCGGTATCAATGCAGAGTTGGCCAGTTGCAGCGCAGGCCATCACCTTTTGGAAGGCGTCCTCGAGAACATCACGAGGCGGAATCCCCGCAGTCCCGAGGATTGTGAGTGCTGCACTGCGTAACACGGCGGCAGGAAGCGAAATCGTTGAGCCGGCGCTTTCGCCTACCTGCACGAGGCGCGTCTCTGATGTGACAACAGAAAATTCTGAATGTGTTATGGCAGCAAGGAGCACCTCGGTGGGGCGGCCCCACAGGTAGTCAAGGATAACGTGGAGACCCGTATCCCCAATCTCACGCGCGAATTTGTCGGTGAGGATCTCGTCCGATTTTTCGAGTCGGATAATCGCGTCCGCACCGAGATCATGGAGGGTGCTCAACACCTGTTCATTCCGTCCAGCGGCGATCACCCGCCCCGCACCCAGGATCCTCGCTATCTGTACAGCCAACTTTCCGGTGACTCCCGTCGCGCCGAGGATCAAGACGGTCTCGCCTGGCACAAGCTTTGCCCGAATGGCGAGTGATAGCCACGCGGAAACGCCAGGGTTTGGCAAAGCGGCGGCAGTGTCGTCGTTTACGCCTTCTGGGATCGGAAAGCAAAACGCGCGTGGCGCGACAGTATGCTGCGCCATTGCTCCGTACGGTCGTCGCGGGCCCCCGAAGAACACTCGTGTGCCATCGGACAGATACCCCACGCCGTCCGTGCCGCACACTACAGGAAGTTCGCGCGGGCTGGCATAGTGCGAACCACTGGCGAGCTGCTTCTCGATTGGTTTCAGCGCGGCGGCGCGGACATGTACGATCACCTCGCCCTTATCCGATGTGGGCTCGGAGAACTGCTCGAAACGAGGCGGTTGGCCGAGAGCATGGAGTACGGCGGCATCCATCAGTAGTTTCTCCTACTGGTTCGCGTTAACACATTATATCCATTCCAATGATCGGGGCTTTTTTGAAATAACACCCTTACCCTGCAACGCGCAAAGAGAAAAAATCCCGGCTAGATTTGAAACGTTCCCGCAAAATAAGGATCTGGCCTTACGCCTGCGACAGTACTATGGAAAACTCTGTCGCAGTTTTCCGGGGAGTAGTACTTCGGAATTTTTACTAGCGATGGGGACTTTTTACCGGGACAACGCGGCCGAACTGCTTTTACTTTCAGCGGCTTAGGTTTGGTTTTTCGCGTGCGACATAAAAGAGCGTCAGGGGGAGGAAAGCCGAGGATCCCTTTAGGGGATTGAGGGCTGGGCCGGCTTCCTTCCCCCGGCCACTTCCCGCCGAAAGGTTACATTCCACCTACCCCTCTCGAATGCACGGCGGGAGGTGCGTTTGCCGCGATCATCCTCTAGGGTCAACACCGCAGCCGTACTCCAAGATTTTGCTTCTCGTGCGTTTCCGTTAGCGCGGGATTCGTGTAAATTATAGGGACTCACAGAGCAGTGCAACAACCGTGTTGGGGCGTGGTCCAATTGGTAGGGCACCTCACTGTTAATGAGGACGGTGTTGGTTCGAGTCCAACCGCCCCAGCCAACACTCTTCAGCCGCTTTCACCAGCGACCTTTAAATATAGAGCGGCGCCGCTAATCGCGGATCACCGCATAATTCGATTCCGTCCAAGCGCGCCAGCCGCCGTCCATCGAAATCACGTGGCGGTAGCCCATTTTTTGCAGGCTTTCCGCCGCCAGCGCGGAGCGGAAACCGCCGCCGCAATAGAGCACGATGGTTTCGTCTTTATTCGGCACCGTTTTTTCGATGTCGCGCTCGATGTGTCCGCGACACATGTGAATCGCGCCGGGCAGGTGGCCGCGCGCCCATTCCGAATCCTCGCGCGTATCGACCAGGACGAATTTATCGCGGGAGTCGATGCGCCGCTTGGTCGCGTGGTGATCTTCTTCCTTGATGTGCTTTTTCGCTTCGTTGACGAGCTTCACGAATCCTGGGGAGTGTTCCACGTTTCACCTCGCCGAACTGCCGAGTTCCTGGAGAAACTCTAACACACCGCGGATGGTGGCTCTCATTTCATGTCGCGCCAGTTCCGGCCGGTCTTCGTTTCCACCAGCAGCGGGACGCGCAGCTCGTACGCGCCTTCCATCGTTTGCTTCACCAGGGATGTGAGCCGCCCCAGCTCCGCATCGGGCGCTTCAAAAAGCAATTCATCATGAACCTGCAAAATCATGCGCGCTTGGAAGTTGTGAGCGAGCTGCCGGTCGAGTTCGATCATGGCCAGCTTGATCAGATCGGCGGCCGCGCCCTGCATCGGCGTGTTCATCGCCGTCCGCTCGGCGAAATTGCGCAGATTCGGCTGTGGCGAATTGATTTCCGGAATTGGGCGTATGCGGCCGAAGAGCGTTCTCGTGCGCCCTGTCTTTCGCGTCTCGGCAATTTGCGCATCGAGGAATTTCTTCACGCCGCTGTAGCGCTCGAAATACGCGCCGATGAATTGCGCGGCTTCTTTTGTATCGATGCCGAGCTGTTGCGCGAGTCCAAACGGCGAAAGTCCATAAATCACGCCGAAGTTGATTACCTTGGCGGCGCGGCGATGATCCGGGGTCTGCGCCAGCGGCCCCACGCCGAATACTTCCTGCGCGGTGCGCGCGTGGATATCTTCGCCGCGCCGGAACGCGTCCACCAGCACCGGATCTTCCGAAAGGTGCGCCAGAATGCGCAGCTCGATCTGCGAATAATCGGCGGAGAACAGGCAGTATCCGGGCGAGGCCACGAACGCCGCGCGAATTTCGCGTCCCAGCGCGGTACGAACCGGAATATTTTGCAAATTCGGATTCGACGAGCTCAGTCGCCCCGTCGCGGTGCCCGTCTGGCTGAACCGCGTGTGCAGCCGGCCGGTCGCCGGGTGAATCAACCTCGGCAGAGCATCGGCATAGGTTGACTTCACTTTCGCCAGCTCGCGATATTCGAGGACTTTTTTGGGGAGTTCATGGACCAGAGCTAGCTCGTCGAGCACTTCCGCGGCAGTGGAACGCGCCTTGGCCCGCGTGCGTCGCGGCATTTGCAAATTCAGCCGATCGAAAAGCACTTCGGCCAGCTGCTGCGGCGAATTGATTTTGAATTCGAATCCGGCCAGCTCGTAAATCTCTTTTTCGAGCCGCGAAATCTCTTCTTGTGCCTTCGCCGAGATCAGGTCGAGCTCTTTCCGGTCCACGTGCACTCCTGCGGATTCCATGCGCGCCAGCACGGGCGCCAGCGGTCGGTCGATTTGTTCGTAGAGATCTAGCAACCCCTGCTTTTCCACTTCCTCGCGAAGAATGGGCGCCAGGCGCAGCAGAAAATCAGCGCGTTCGCCGGGGGCGCCGGAAAGCGTGCGGTTCAGATATCGCAGCACTACTTCGGCAAAGGCGTGATTCGCCGTCGTGGGCCGCAGCAAGTACGAATACAGCATGGTCGCGTGCTGCACCGCAGCGATCCCATCGACTTTGCTTTGCGGATCGGGCCCTGCGAGCAGTTCCACCAGCTTCGGATCGTGCACCACTTTCGGCCGCTCGGAATCAGCCAGCCAGTACCGCAGCGCCGCGAGCGTCTCGTTGGCATCATCATTTACGGCCGTCCTGGCCGAGTGCGCGTTAGACGAAATTTCCACGCCGAGAACTCGCGTGCCGAAGCCTTCTTCGTCTGGATCTTCGGCGTCGAGCGCAAGCCACAGCGCAACTTCGCGTCCTGCCGGCAGCGAATCCACAATTTCACGCAATGCTTTGGGAGATTCGAGTGCCGCGTAATCGGTCGCGCTCGCGTCCGTAACGGGCGCGAGGTCTTTCAGCAGCGAGGTGAAGCCCAGCTCGGCATATAGCTCCCGCAACGCCGTCGTATCCGGCGGATCGATCCGCAGTGCGTTCAGGTCGAGCAAGACGGGCGCATCCGTGGGAATCTTCGCCAATTGCTTGCTCAGGCGCACGTATTCGGCGTTTTTCTCCAGCGCTTCGCGGTACGCCGTGCGCTTCACTTCAGCGGCGCGCGCGATCGCTTCTTCCGCACTGCCGAACTGCTGAATCAACTGCCGAGCGCCCACCTCGCCGATTCCAGCCTTGCGGCGTTCGCCGGGCGCCGGCTTTTCGTTCGGGTCGCGCGCGCCTGGAATGTTGTCGATCGCGTCGCCCATCAGCGCCATCACGTCCGGCACTTTTTCCGGTGGAACGCCCATCAACTCTTCCACCTTTTGTTCGTCGATCAGCAGATCGCCTTTGGAGGGATTCAGAATGCGCACGCAGCCGCCAACCAACTGCATCAGGTCTTTGTCGCTGGTTACGATGATGACGTCGAGATTTTCACATTCGGCCTGTCGCGCGAGAGCCGCGATCACGTCGTCCGCTTCATAGCCGGGGCATTCGAGAATGGGCAGCCGCATCGCTTCGCAGTAACGGCGCACAAAAGGAACCTGCACGGAAAGATCTTGCGGCATCGGCGGGCGCTGCGCTTTGTATTGCGCGAAGAGCTTGTCTCGGAAGGTCGGCGCGGAAACGTCGAAAACCACGCCGAGATAAGCCGGCCGAAGATCCTTGCTGTTGAACAATCGCCGCATCATGGTCGCGAAAAGATACGGAACTTTCGTCGGGACGCCCGATGCCGTTTGCAGGCGGTCCATCGGAGCGAAAAAGGCGCGAAAGATGTAGCCCATCGCGTCCACCAGGAAAAGCCGCTTGCGAGGCCCGCCGGAAGCAGTTTTGCCCTGGGCCTTGGCTGGCGCGCGGCCGCCTTTGGACTGCATCTCTACGAGGGGCGGCGGGCGCTTTTCAGCGGCGCGGTCAGCGCTATTTTCGGGCGCGGGCTTCACAGCACGGGTTTTCGAGGTTTGTTTCATGCAAGACGAATGCTGGAAATCGAGTATAGCAAATGGCGCCGACGCCTGTACTTCGCGCAGGACCCGTACGAAAATGCTCTGGGCCCGGATCGAGGAACTGTAGGCGCAATGGGGCGAAGGACGGTAGATATGGCGCAGCGCAACGGACAAATCTTCGCAGGAACTTCAGGATGGGCGTACGCGAGCTGGAAACCCAAATTCTATCCGGCAAAGCTGCCTGCGGCGAAGTTTTTGGAGCACTACGCAACGCGGCTGAATTCCGTGGAGGTGAACTACACGTTTCGGCGGCTTCCTAAGCCGGAACTGCTCGCCCGCTGGATTGAAGCCACGCCAGCGGGTTTTCAGTTCGCGCTGAAGGCGCACCAGTCGATCACGCATTTCAAGCGCCTGCGCAACGTAGCTGGCCCGACAGCCGATTTTTTCGTCTCGCTCGAGCCTCTGCGCAAAGCCAAAAAGCTAGGGCCGGTGTTATTTCAATTGCCGCCGAATTTCAAATGCGATCTCGATCGCCTCGAGGAATTTCTGCGCACACTGCCGCGCGGCAGGCGAGCGGCGATGGAATTCCGTCACGAGTCCTGGTTTGTCAAGGACACCTACGACGTACTGCGGCGGAAGAATGTTGCGCTGTGTCAGGCGGAAAGTGACGAATTTGAGACGCCGGATGTGGTCACAGCGGATTTCTCCTATTTCCGCCTACGGAAGGAGAAATATTCAGCGCAAGCTCGAAAGGCAATCGCGCAGCGCGTAGCCAGGGCCGCCAAGCGCGGCGACGTTTACGCCTTCTTCAAGCATGAGGACACGCCCGACGGCGCGCTATGCGCCGAAGATCTACTCAAAGATTCAGAATGAGGAGCGTATTCAGTTCGCACTGAAAGATAGCGAATCGCAGCATTTGGTGCCCAAGAGAGGACTCGAACCTCCACGACCTTGCGGCCACTAGCTCCTGAAGCTAGCGCGTCTGCCAATTCCGCCACTTGGGCCTGCATGTAGAGCTTATCTTACCACGGCGCTTTCGCGAGTCCCAACGATCCGGCGCAGCTCACGGGTGCGAACGAATTGCGATTTCGACGCTCAAATCGATAGAGCGTGCAGAGCCTTCGAGGTGGGCATAGTGGCGAGTTCAGATTTGGCTGCGTAAAGGTTAGCCAGGCGTTCGTCGAGTTCGCGCGATTCCGGAACCGCCGTGCGAATCGCGTCTCGGATGTTGCCGTACACCGCGCGGTATACGGGCTTAACTTCGCCCACCAGGCTTGACGCGAAGCCCCAGTTCGCGGCGTCGCCGATCGAGCGCGCGATGATGTGGGCTTGCAGCGGGGAAATTTCCCGATTGAGGCCGCATTTGATCCTCTGCTGGAACGAACCGAGATGGTCGACCGCCGCGTCTTTCGCGGCATCGTCCGTTGTGGTGCTGCCGATAATTTCTAGAATGGCCTGTTCGAGCGGACGATCGACGGTATCACTGACGCTAATTCGGGCGGCCGATTGGGAATATATCGCTTCGATTTTCGCCGTGTAATCGGCGATCTTGCGGTGAACAATCGCCAACTGCCCGCCCGCGGCTTGCGCCGCCTCCGGAGCTCCTTTCCCCTGTTGCAACGCGCTCCAGTAGGCAATGCGATCTCCGGTGGCCATGTTCCAAATCGTTTCGTCCACCAGAGCCTTTGCAGAGTTTCCGTACGCCACGTCGCGGACGGGCGCTCGCGCGATGGACGGCGGCATCTGTTGTTGCGGTTTCGGAGCGGCGAGAGCTTCCAGCGACGCCGATGCCGCCGAAGCGACAGGGCGTTCCGCAACAAGCTGCCGCGCCGGCGATTCATTCCCGATGTGTGCTGGATTCAAAACCTCAGCTGCGGTGTCAGTGGGCGAATCGGCAATCGGTTTCGCAAAAGTCGGCTCCTCCTGTCGCCCGTCTCTCGCTCGACGATCTTCGTTGGCCGAAGGCACCGCCGTGGGGCGAGCTACCTCCGCGATATCCTCATGTTGTAGCTCAGCTTCACCCCGCGCCGGACTCTGCTCGTCGTCCGCATTAGCGACAATGTCGATCGGCCGCACACCCGCGATCGATTTGTCGCGCGGTCCCTCGATGGCAGACACGTGGTTCTCACACAGGAACACGGCGTCGCCCTCGTTGTAGATCGCGAGCGTGGACGTGCCGAAATCGCAATCAAGTTGGTAATGAACGGAAAGCCGTTGCGCAGGTTGCCCGCGCGCCAACCGCCACCGCGCGCGTTCGGAGCAGTTGCGCTTCGTTCCGCGGTACACACCCCCGGCCGACGAACTAGTTCTACGGTCATCTATACGGGGTTTTGAGCGTTCCGCGCTTGCGCCGCTGGAGCGAACCGGGTTATTGGCGATTCTCACGAACGTTCCCTGACCGCGCCTGCTTTGAGGGCATTCTGCTGCTTCGTCTGCCTGTATTCAGGACGGGCGCCTATTCTGACCCAGCTACGCTATCATCGCGGCGAGGTGAATATGCTACTGGTCAGAGGGACAGGACGCGTAAGCCTCACTCCATGCCTGGTCGGGACCCGATCGGTCATTCGTCGCGCATAAAATACTTAAACGCCGCCCCACCGGCACAAATCGCTCCCCCATACCACCCGATGGCCGATGCTCAACCCAACATCTAAGGTAAACGTACTATTGACCGGCCTCCACGAACGAGACTAGCTTGTTTCCTGGGTAGGGGGACAATCACACGCTAGGAGGTCTCTCATGGCATCCGCCCGCGCCATGCTGGAGCGGCGGCGCTCCAGCCGAGTGCCAATGCGCATTCCCGTAAAAGTCCACCGCAGCGATAGCAACGGCGACGTGCAGGACACACCGGCCGAAGCAATCTCCATCAGCCGCTATGGAGCCCTGCTGCGAGCATCTTTCCTTCCCGAGCTTGGCTCGCGCATCGAAGTGCGCCATGGGCTCTCCGAAGAGTTGCGCGAATTTCGCGTGATTTCAATCCGCAGCCCGCGCGAAAAGGGAATTTTCGAATTAGGCGTGGAAATGTACCACCCCACGCGGAATTTCTGGGGCGTGCAATTCCCAGACGAGCGCTACCGGGCCTGAGTGCCCTTCTCGCGCCGCCCAGGATCTTTCCTCAGCCCCCAAGGGATCCCCCGAGGCCAGACGGTCGCGACGTCATCAATTCCCAGCAGTGGTATACTCCCGGCCATGGAAGAGGGCCCCGCAGGACCGACCCTCGTTCCCATCGGCGAACACGGCCTGCGGGCAGGAGAACGCAGCCATGAACACACTACATATCCTGTTTGTAGCTTGGGGTGTGGTGACGGCGGTGCTGATCTGCGTGCTGATCTATCGCAGCGCGCTTTCCACGCACGAAGGAGACCAGATCTTCCTTGATGCCAGTGCAAACACCACCGCCAACGAACAGCGTGCGATCGTAGCCAGGCTGGAAAAACTGAGCGTTCCGATCACCACGCTGATCGTTACGTCTGGAGCGCTGCTGGTTGCCATAGCGGGAATGTGGCTCTGGCAGGGGTACAAGAGCTTCTGACTCCGAGCGTTCGAAACTTCCTCGTTTTGCGCGATTTAGTGGACGTGTGGCCGCGCCTGAATCGGCGAGCGAAGCGGTTCTACGGTCGCGCTGCTTCCGTCGATGTGGGCGGCTTGGTCGCCGGAGCCTGGCTCGACGGCGCGATCGGGCAAGCCTGGCAAATTTCCGACGTGTGGTTGTGCACGATCAGCCAGTTACCGTTCACCTTGTTGAACACCAGCGTTGTTTGTCCCCGTGCCTGAAATGGCTGGCCATTGGACATCGCGTCGAATTCCCACTGGTACGAAGCCCACGCAACGTCCCCCACGTTGAACACATAGGTGTTCTTACGGATCAGCTGTATGCCCTGATAGGCGGACCACTCGCGCTTGTAAAGCGGGATGTAATTCGCCCAGCCAACCACCGGCGGGTCCCACACGCCGCTTACAAACGTCGCGTAGTCGGCATAATATTTGTGCATCGTAGCCACGTCGCCCAATTCAAACGCACCTAGCATCTGGCCGATGTCCGTGTTGATCTGCTCGGAAACCGGCATGGGCGGCATGGGTACGGGATTCGAGTCGCTCGAATCGTCCGATGACTTTTTCTTTTTGTTTTTCTGCTTGGCATACGCCGGCGAGACCAGCGCAAGCGTCAGCGCCGCGGTTAAAATTACCGCTGCGTAGCGAGCCCAAGTGAGGCAAACCACACTCCTCCTCATTCGCGTTTTCCTCCTGATGCGGTTCGCAGCATAGCACGAAGGACAGAGTGGGGGACTGCCGCAACCGGCAGTGCGTGTGCGCAATGGTGCAGCAACAGGCCGCTAGCACGCGCCCAGCTTTCGTTTAGGTTTTTTCGTGTTAGCGCGGCTGCTGGGGACGCACCGTCTGGCTGATCAAATTGACGAACAGCCGGTACGTGCCGGGAACTCCCGCAGGCAGCTCGCGAAAGAAATCCAGGCCCGTGTAAATGTACAGGCCTTTTCCGTCGCGCGCGTACACCAGACCGCCGGTGGTTTCCGGCTCGTTCGGGTCGGTCAGTCCTAACGGAGCCTTGTACCGGGGATCCCAGTTACTCAGGAAATAGACCCCGCGCTCCTGCACCCACCCACTGAAATCGGCAAGGGTGATCTTGTTGGGCGTGTTGAGCAGTGGGCTATCGGGAATCGCGAACCGTACTGGGGATTCGGGATTCGTCACGCGCACGGCCTGCCGTGCCATGGTGGCCGGGAAGGGTGCCGGCTTATAACGGTTCCACGCAAAATCCTTCTCGTATTCAACCAGCAGCGTGCCGCCGTCCTTCACATAATCCAACAACCGCCCGTTTGCGGCGATCACGTCCGGGCGCAACTCGTACGCCCGGATGCCGACGACGATCGCGTCATATTGGCTCAGATCGCCGAAAGCGAGTTGCACCTCACTCAGCATATCCACCTGAACGCCAATGTTTCGCAACGAATCCGGCACCAAGTCGTTATCGCCCGCGATGTAGCCGACTTTCAGTCCGCGCGGCACATTCAAGTCGAGCACGTGAACCGTAGCGTCGTCCGGCTCGCTCCAGTCGCGCGTTGGCAAGCTGGGCAACGGCTCCAAGGACGTGCGGAACGTCTCGCCTCCCAGCCGTGCATAAGGATGTAGCGGATATGCTCCGGTCTTTATTTTCGTCGGCGGCTTCACCGAATACTTGATTAATTCATTGCCCGGCTCGGAGAAATCCAGAGGCGCCACCGGCTTCGCTTCCCATCCTGGCGGCGCGTCCACGCCGATGACAACTTTCGCCGGTTTCGTCCCGTGATAGCGCACGCGCGCGAGGAGCTCGAAGGGTTCCGACGCGCGCTTGGCGGGCAGCATCACCTCGGTCGGATCCACCGTCAGCGTGACCGCGGGAATCAGCTCCAGCGGATAGACTTCCACGTCGGTCGTGGTCGCCTCTGCATTCTTGACGGTCTGCCGAATGCCGAAATCGTAACCGTCCACATTCGCATGCACATCCACACGCACCAGCGGCGGCGGAAACGGCAGGATCGCATCCACGGGCGCGGTCGGCGGCGTTGCTCCTGCGGGAATCGACACATGAAAAAGGTAGCTTTTGCCGTCCGTGTTCCCGCCTTCGAGCGTCGCTGTCCATCCTGTCGGCAGCAGCAGGCTGGATTGGTCCACGCTCCACTGGAAGGGAACCGCGGGCTTGTCGAGCAAGCTCACATTCACCGTAAAGCTTTCGCCCGCCACCAGTTCGTGCCGGTCCGCCTGCACGTCGATCGGCAGCGCAACATCGTTAGTCAGCGCGGCGTTGATGCGATCTTGCACGCCCGCCAACTCGCTCAGCAAATCCGCGCTGTCGTCGCCTCCGGCGCTCGAAACTTTGTCGCGCAGCGCAGCGATATCCTTCCCGGCCGAAGCCAGATCGTTCGCCGCTTCTGCGCGATCCAAATTGAGCGCGGCTTTCGCCGCGTCCCCGAGCAGCTTGTCCGCCGAAGCCAGTTCCGGCGCCAGCGCCTCGCGAAACTGCGGGAAGCGCTCGGCCAGTGAAGTGATCGGTTGCGCCAGAAGCTTCGGATCGAAGCCGCCGCCCGCCTCCTGGCCATGCTCGGTGATCAAATAGACCGGCGTGTGGAAGAACGGACTATTGGACTGCATCGGCGTACCTTGCGAACGATGCTGCGCGCGGCCCTTGATCCCAATATCGACGTAGCTCTCGCCCAACAGCGGCGAAACATCGTTGACCGGCAGTCGCACAGCGCCATCGGGGACGTTGTGTGCACCTGGCCCGAAGGAAAATGCCGCCGGACGCAGCTCCAGCTCCACTTTCCACGCCTTCAGTCCTTCCGCGATCTGCTGCGGAAACTTGGTTGGATCGGCGGCATCGGCCACAGCTTCTGGCGTGTATATGCCACTAGCCTGATGCTGCCCATGACCCCAGTGCACGCCGCCCCAGCCGTTTATCACCACGTTGGGACGAAACGTGCGAATCGTGCGAACCATGTCTTCGAGAGGAATTACCGGACCCCAAATGTCCATTGTACGTTTCGCGCTTTTCGAAAATCCGGTGTCCACAGCGCGCGTGAAATATTGATGCACGCCGTAATGCGAATCGGCAGCCAAAAGCTCGGTGGTGCGAATCACGCCGAGTTCGCCATCTTGCTCCGGCCCGATCGCGTTCTGTCCGCCCTGGCCCCGCGTGAGCGTGAGGATCGCGACGTCGGACTTTAGTCCGCGTGCAAGATACGCCATCAGGCTGGGAGTTTCATCGTCGGGATGTGCCGTGATGTACAGAATACGCGTATCCACGCGGGACTGATCGATTGCCTGGACGGTCTGCTCCAATGATTGCGCCGCCATGGGAGCCGCAGCCGCTAGCGCGGCGGTAAGTGCAGCCACTGACGTCAAGATCCAGTGCCGCAGTTTCACTTTATTGCACTGCAATCGGCGAATCGGAAGCAAGCGGTTCACGGAGCAACCTCCTCTGCTACAAACGGCCATTGGCGGGCCCATCGAGCGCGCGTCAAATATACAAGAATACCCGCTATTGCGGCTGCCAGGGACGCTAATATCGCCACTCGGCCGGTGGAAACGAAAATTGCAATCCAGCCGATGATAGCGATCCCCACGGGCACCGGGTAGAGCCACATGCGAAATGGAAAGTGGCCCGTCCAGCGCCCAGCTGCATAGCGCTTGTGCAAGATGATCAGCCCAACGCCCTGGCCGGCGAATTGGATCAGACAGCGCATCGCCAGGATCGCTTTGATCACAGAGATGAGACTGAACGCCATGCTGAACACAATGGCCGTCACTCCCAGCGCCACCAGCGATACGCTCGGAAAATGTTTTTTCGGGTGCACGCGCGCGAACACTGACAGGAAATTGCCGTCCAGCGCCGCCGCGTATGGCACGCGCGAATAGCCGAGCATCGCCGAAAATACCGATCCTAGCGCGGTGATCAAAATCAGCACGGTGGCGAGTGTGGCCCAATGGCTCCCGTAGGCGCGCTCGATGAACGTGCTGGCGATGAACGTGGATTTCGCCGCTTCCCGCCACGGAATCACGCTGAGGATGCTCATTTGCATCGCCAAATACAGGCCGGTGATGCCCAGTACCGAAATGAAAATCGCCGCTGGAATGTTGCGCTCCGGGTTTTTCATCTCGCTGCCCAGATTGCAGACGTTGTAATAGCCGAGGTAGCTGTAGACCGTCTCCACCGTTCCATGGCCTAGCGCCGCGAAAAAGAAAAACGAGAGATTCCAGCCGCCGCTCGAAAAATCGAATACGCGATGCGCGTTGAAATGTTCCGCGCCGCCCCAAATGATCCACAAAATCGTCCCGATCACTACCACCGCGAACACCACCGAAATTTTCCCGATCTGCCCGATCCGCCGGTAGAGCAGCACGATCACCAGCACCAAAATCGCCGCGGCGATGATGTTGTCCGCGTGCATGCGCAGCGCAGCGGCCGTGCCCGTGACCACCCGCGATAGCCAGCTCGACCGGTTCCACAGATACGCAGAATAATCCGCGAACCCCAGCGCACCGGAAGCCACACTCAGAGGACCCTGAAACAGTGTTTGCCATATATAGAGGAACGCCAGCAGATGTCCCCATCGCCTCGGCCCGTACGCCTCGCGCAGGAAAACGTAGCTTCCGCCCGCCTGCGGCATCGCCGCGCCGAGTTCCGCCCAGATGCAGCCGTCGCACGCCGCCAGTACCGCCCCCGCGGCCCATGCCAGCAGGCTCTGCGTACCTCCGTGCATTTCCTGGATCACGAACGGGATCACTACGAACGGGCCGATGCCTACCATAAACGTCATGTTCAATGACGTTGCTTCGATCAGCCCCAGCCCTCGTTCCAGCTTTTCCGGTTCGCTCATTCTGAATTAAGCGTACATCGCGCTGCCGATTGTGGCCCGCGCGCACCTGTCCAAAAGGAACGCAGAGCATAGCAAGAAACGCGCGGCCTCCGCCCGAAAACTGCTCCGACCTGCGATACCATACGCCCTGCACCGGGAGGGAAACACCCGCACGCATGCTTCCGCACCGAATTGCCATCGGTATCGGCATCACGGCCATCACCGTCGGCGTACTTGTCGCCGGATATTTTCGCTCTCGCCGCCGCCGCGAATTTCCTCTCTACGGATGGCTCGGCTTTGCTGCGCTCGTCTGCGCCGAAGTCCTGATGTTCCGCCGCGTCGAGCCGGTGGCCACCTATTTCACGCCCATCGCCTGGAGCGCCTACATCCTAATTGCCGACGCCGCCGTGCTGGCCATCACCGCCCGCTCCCGCCTCAACGACGCTCCGCTCGTGCTAGCCCGCATCGCGTTGCTTTCCGTTCCGCTCTGGCTGATTTTCGAGGCCTATAACATTCGCCTGCAAAACTGGACGTACATCGGTGTACCTCGCGAATGGGCTGCCGCACTGCTCGGCTACGCTTGGTCTTTCGCCACAATCTTTCCCGCAATTTTCGAAACCTCGGACTTGATCCAGGCCATCCTGCCTCCGCTGCCTGGCAAACCTTGGAAAATCTCGCAATCCGCCGAAATCGTTCTGATGATTTTCGGCGCGGCCTGCCTGATCGTGCCAGTCGCGCTGCCGCGCCACATCGGAGCCTACCTTTTCGGACTCGTTTGGATTGGATTTGTCTTCTTACTCGACCCGCTCAACCGCCGGCTGGGTTTGCCGTCGCTTGTCGGCGATTTTTCCGAAGGATTCCGCCGCCGCGCCTACGGGTTTTTTCTTGCCGGTTGGGTTTGCGGCTGGCTATGGGAGTTTTGGAACTATTGGGCCGCGGCCAAGTGGCATTACACCTTCCCGCTGATGCAGCATGAAAAAATCTTCGAGATGCCCGCCGTCGGCTTCCTCGGATTTTTGCCGTTCGCGCTCGAATGCTTCTGCATGTATGTCACCGCCGCGTGGCTGGCCGGATGGGTGAAAAGAGTAAAATGACGCGCATGTGCTTCCTGAAGTCTCTGCTGCTTATCGTGTCGCTAATTACGATGGCCACGCTCGCAGCCCGACGCGCGCACGCGGGCGAAATCAATCTGCCGCCGCAAGCCGCGCAAGCGCTCAACGAAGTCTATTCCGGCAATCCCGACGCCGGAATTAACACCGCCCGCTCACTCGAAGAATCCGATCCGCGGAATCCGCTCGGCTATACCATCGAAGCCGAAGCGCTCTGGTGGAAAATTTACTGCGCGTCCTGCGGCATTCAGTGGGGCATGGTCGACGCCTGGAAAGGCGGAAAGGGCGCCGAGGCCGACACTTATCTCAAGCTCGCCAACAAAGTCATCCGGCTCGCCAACGCTCATCTCGCAAACGAAGATTCCGCCGAGATGCGTCTCTACGCCGGAATGGGCTGGGCGCTCGAAGCACGCCTCTACGGTCTGCGGGGCGATCATCGCAAAACCGCCCATTCAGGCGTGGAAGCCCGAGCCCAATTCGTGCGCGCACTAAAACTCGATCCCCATATGGCCGATGCTGAAGTCGGTCTCGGCCTCTACAACTACTATGTGGACACGCTCTCGCCCATGCTCAAATTCCTGCGTTTTTTCATGGGCATTCCCGGCGGCAGCAAAGAAGAGGGTATGCGCCAGTTGCAAACCGGCATCGACCATGGCGTGGTGCTGCCGGTCGTCGCCCGCTTCTATCTGGCGAAAGATCTTCGCACCTACGACCACCGCTACAAACAGGCGCTCTCCATCGCCCAGCCGCTCGCGAACGACTATCCGCAGAATCCCATATTTCTGTTGCTCGTCGGCAATCTCAATGCCGAGCTCGGCCGCAACCAAGCCGCTGCCTCAAATTTCCGTGCTGCTCTCAAACTGCCCGATCCAGGCTCCGCCTGCGCTCCGCATATCGACAAAATCGCCACCAGCCTCCTCGCCCAAATTAGCCAATAGCGCTCGCTGCGAAGCTCAACCGTCTCCGCGAAATTCGTTAAATTGTCAGTAGAACTCATTTCAAAACCCTGCGTAAGGTGATCATCAAACAGGCGATATGAAAGAAAGCTTCGTAAATGGAGTCGGAGCGGTCGTAGCGAACGACCAATCGGCGAAAGTTGCCGAGCCACGCAAAG
>JBOGNC010000061.1:0-18169 GCA_050747045.1 Candidatus Acidiferrales bacterium
AGGCGGCCAAGACCGATGAGCACGCCCACGAGGACGGCCATAGGAAGCGTGACGGCCAGAACGGGAGGAATCGCGCACAGAAACAGGAGCGCGACGCTCCCGGTGCTTCCGGTGTGGCCGACGAACAGTTCCATGAAACGTACCAGGTTGGGAACGAAGAAAATGAACGTGAATACCACCAGGCCGAGGACGGCGTGGGAAACTACTTCGCGGCTGATGTATCGGTCGATCAAGCGCATAGGAGCGCGTACGCATTCTAGCACTGCGGCATCAAGTTCATAGATCCAACACGAAAGAGTTCAAACAGTGGGTGTAAACGGAAGGTGAAGAACAGCGGGGAAGCAGCAACGATCAGTGAGACCCGTCTCCATCGCGCTGGGCGGCCGCTGAAACCTCAAGGGCAAGTGGAAGGCGCAACCGAGTGAGCCGAGTCAACGTCGCGATTCTCTGGCACATGCACCAGCCGCAATACCGGGATCCCGTCACCGGCCGATATCTCCTGCCCTGGACCCGCCTCCACGCCCTGAAAGATTATTGGGGCATGGTGAAAATTCTCGACGAATTCCCGCGCGTGCATGTCACGTTCAACATGGTCCCGTCCCTGGTGGAACAGATTGAGGAATACGCGAGCGGCCGGTTCAGCGAGCCGTGGTTCGACACGGTATTCGCGCGCGCGGACGCTCTTTCCCACGAGCAAAAGCTAGCGTTGCTCGAAAGCGGTTTTCACGTTAACGAAAATTTCTTGCAACGATGGCCGCGCTTTGGCGAACTGGCGTCGCAGTCCCGCTCTGGCGGAACGGAAGCCTGCGTCGAGCGCTGGGGCCTAAGCGAGTGGCGCGATTTGCAGTTGCTCTCACAGCTCGCCTGGATGGACGAAGAGTATCTGGCTAAGGACCCCGCTGTTCGCGAGCTTTCAGAAAAAGGGAAGGGCTTTACCGAAGAAGACAAGTTCGTTCTAATGGAAAAGCAGCACGAACTTCTGGCGGCTGTGCTGCCCGAATACCGCCGGGCCGCGGAGCGAGGACAGATCGAAATATCCACGACGCCTTACTACCATCCGATCCTGCCCCTCCTGTGCGACTCAGACATCGCACGCGTTGCGAACTCGCACACACCGCTACCGCATCCCGCGTTTTGCTATCCGGAGGACGCCCGCGCCCAACTCGCGCGCGCATGCGCATTCCACAAAAAGGTCTTCGGGTCTGCGCCCACCGGCCTGTGGCCATCGGAGGGCTCCGTATCGGATCAGGCCCTCGAACTCGCGATCGAGTTGGGATTCAAGTGGTTCGCCACGGATGAAGGCGTTCTTGGACGCACGCGCAACGTCGGATTCTGGCGCGACGCCGGCGGATTCCCCGAGAACGCGCAGGAACTCTATTCGCCATGGCGTTACACGCGCGGCAGCGGCGCTTTAACCGGTTTTTTCCGCGACCACTATTTGTCCGACCTCGTCGGCTTCGTTTATAGCCGCATGGGCGCTGAACCGGCGGCGGAGGATTTACACGGCCGCATTCGCGCCATCGGCGACCGCGCTTCGGGTGCGCGTCCTGCGACCGTCAGCCTGATTCTCGATGGAGAAAACGCCTGGGAATACTACTCGCAAAACGGACGCGAATTTCTGCGCCAGTTTTACCGGCGCCTTCAAGACGATCCCGCCGTCCACGTGCTTACCATGAGCGAAGCGGCTCAGGTCGTCGCCGATGCGCCGCGCCTCAGCGGAATTTTCCCCGCTTCTTGGATCAGCGCCAACTTCGACGTCTGGATCGGCCACGAGGAAGACGTGCGTGCCTGGGATCTTTTGCGCGACGCCCGCGACACCTACGCTCGGGTCACCGCTTCCGGCGAGCGGCCCGGCGGAATGCCCGCCAACTCCGCGAGCGCCAAGCGCGCTTACGAATCGATACTCGCCGCGGAAGGAAGCGACTGGTGCTGGTGGTACGGCCCGGAGCACGCTTCCGCCAACGACGCCGATTTCGACCGCATCTACCGCAGCCATCTTACGGAAATCTACAATGCTCTTGGCGAACAGCCTCCCGATGCACTTGCTCATCCCATCAAGCGCGCCGTTGTGCGCGGGCAGCAGGAGCCCGCATCAGCTTACCTGGACGTGATCGTCGATGGCCGCGACAGCAATTACTTCGAATGGCTGGGCGGAGGTTTGTATTCCACCGAGCGGCGCGGCGCTTCCATGCATGGCGGTCAAAACGTGCTGGGCGATTTGCGCTACGGATTCGGCTCTAAAAACTTTTTTATCCGGCTCGACCCGCTCGCCGATTCGCTGCGCGATATTGCTGAATTTCAAGTCCGCCTTACGGTGTGGGATTTGCGCGAAACGCGAATCACGCTGAGCGTGCACGAAGGCAAACTTTCCGACTGTGTGGTCGAGCAAGCAGGCTTGTGCCTCCTCCGGCCGCAAGGCCTCGTGACTGCGGCGTGTGACAGAATTCTCGAAATCGCGCTGGCTCGCTCTCTTTTCGACGTTCTCGGACGGCAAGATCTTTTGATTAGCGTTGCGCTCTGGATCGGCGGCTTGCCAATTGATATTCTCCCGATTGAGGGCATGCTGAATGTCCCGCTGGGCGACGAGAATTTCGCCTGGCCGCCCAAGTAGCCGGCCCGACCTCGCGCGTCATACTCCTTGGCGGAACATGAGCGAAATGGATCAGCACAAACTTGAATCGCAACTTCGCTCTGAAGGTTTTTCGCACACCTACGTGTGGCAGGACGGCCCGCACGCCTTCTATCCCGATCACACCCACGCCGGGATCACCGCGCACATCATCCTCGAGGGCGAAATGACCCTCACGATGGGCGGCGTTTTGCAGACGTATTGCGTTGGCGATCGTTGCGACGTTCCTGCCGGAGCGACTCATTCCGCGCGCATGGGACCGCAAGGCTGCCGCTACCTCATCGGCGAAAAATAAATTATCGCTGGCTGTGACTTAATTCTGCGGCGAGATTGCGCGGTCGAGCAATTCGATCACGTGCAGTACTTCGTGTCCCGTGCCATGTATGGCCGCGCCCGCGCGGAGCTGCAAAATGCAGCCTGGGTTCGCTGTGACGATTGCTTCTGTCTTCGTCTCCCGCACCGATTCCATCTTTAGTGCCAGCAGCTCCATGGATGCCTTCGTCTGCGTCACGTTGTAAACGCCCGCCGAGCCGCAGCACTGGTCCGCGAGCGGCATTTCCACCAGCTCCACGCCGGGCACGGCGCCAATCAACGTGCGCGGTGCCTCGCGAATTTTCTGTCCGTGCGCCAGGTGGCACGAGTCCTGATACGTGACTCGCAGTGGAACCGGTCTCATGGCCGCTGCCAGCCCCAATTCGGCCAGAAATTCCGCGATGTCTCGGACTTTCGGTGCAAACGCTCGTGCGAGTTCGCGCGCCGAATCATCTGCTGCGAATAGGTGCGCATATTCCTTGAGCGTCGATCCGCAGCCCGCCGCGTTCGTGATGATCGCGTCGAAGCCTCCGTCGGCGAACGCAGCGAAATTTGCGCGGGCCAAATCGCGGGCCACGTCGCGGAATCCGGCGTGAGCCGCCAGCGCGCCGCAGCAGCCCTGCGATTCCGGTACCACCACATCGCAGCCATTTGCTTGCAGCACTCGAACTGTGGCGCGATTCAGCTCGGTGAAGGTAACCTGCGCCACGCATCCGGCGAAAAACGCTACGCGCGCCCGCCGCTTAATCTTTGCCGGATACATGCGCCCAAGCTCGTCGAAGAAAAAGTCGCCGTCGATTTTTGGCAGCAGCCGCTCGCGTTCCCGCAATCCGAGCAGTCGCAAGACGCCGCTGCCGCGCGCGATCGACGCAAGCCCGCTTCGCTGGTAAAAGCGGAGCACGCGCGCTGCCGCGGCAATACGGCGCGGATAGGGAAGCAGCCGCCGGTACACAAAGTCGCGCGCTTTTCGCGACGCGATCGGGCGGCGATAGTTCAGCTCGATCTGCGCGCGCGCGAGTTCCACGAGCTTTCCGTATTCCACGCCCGATGGGCAGGCCGTCTCGCACGCGCGACAATCAAGGCATCGGTCTATATGCCTCACGAACGATTCGCCCAGCTTCAGCTTGCCTTCATCAACCAGCGCCATCTGCCGGATCCGCCCGCGCGGCGAATCGGCTTCCTCGTGCCACAACTGGTACGTCGGACAATGATTCAGGCACAGCCCGCAGTGGACGCAGCGGGAGTAATCCGCGTATTCGGGTCGCTCGGCGCCGGAAAACCCACTGTGTTCGCGCAACGCGCTTGCTGGCATTGGTTCCGTTCGATGCGTCACTTGAAGACCCGGCGCTTGCGGCATCTGCGGAGGAGTGGTTGACATCGTCAAATTCCTCCCGCAAAACGCCCGGGCGCCAAAATTCCTGCCGGGTCGAAAATGTTTTTGAGTTTACGCATCTGTTCGAAATCAGAACGCGCCGGTCCCCAGATGTTCAAGCTGTGCTTCCATTCCGCTGGGCACCACGGAATCGTGGCGTTTCCACCGAGTCGCGCGCACGTATCGAGGACGTGTTTGGCCAATTCCTGCACCCGTGCGCGCGAATCCTCGTCGCCGGCGTTCGGCAAAAGCGCCGCATAGCTGACGCCGAGCCCTCCAGCCATTGCAGCCCATCGAAGTCGGCTCTTTTGCGATGCTTCCGCAACAGCCTCAAGAAGTGCGCCCGTTTTCGATGGCAGCACACTCAGTTTCACGATGGCTGTTGCCGGTGAAGATTGCTGCGCGACGGGGACGAACTCTCGCAATCGCCCGAACGACGCCGGATTTTTCTCGTCGCCAAAAATCTGGTGGTCTTCGCAGCCTGCTGCTTCGGCCATCCGCTGCAACTCGCGTTCGTAGCGCTCCAGCACCGCATCGCTTCCGGAAAACGTCGCCAGGAACGCCCACTCGCTTTTCGGTAGTCCATCCGGGGTCGCAGGCCCTGGTTCGATTCGCGAGGCAACCGCACTCGATAGCATTTCAACCGCGCCCGGGCTCAGTACTTCCATGGTCAGCGGCCGCAATGGCGATTGCGCCACGCGGCTGCCAAGCCTAAGCGCGCCTTCCGCCGTGGCGCTACAGGAGGCGAAAACTCGCGTAGATGCAGGTGCCGGAAACGTCCGGAGGTTGATCTTCGTGATCACGCCGAGCGTGCCCATCGCGCCAATCATCAGCTTGTGTAGATCGTAGCCCGCCACGTTCTTCACCACTGTCCCGCCGCTTTTCGCGTGCGTGCCTTCACCGGTGACGAACTCGATTCCCAGCAGAAAATCGCGCGCGGTTCCGTATGCCTGGCGCAAAGGCGAATGAACTCCCGAAGCGATCGTGCCGCCAGCCGTTGCGCGGCCCAGAAAGGGAACGGCGAGCGGCAAAAATTGCCGGTGTCCGGCAAGCACCCCCGCCAGTCTCTGCAAGGGAATTCCCGGCTCAACGCTGAGCGTCAAATCGCTCGGGTCGTACGCGACGATGCGATCCAAGCGAGTCATATCCAGCGCAATGTCGTATTGCTTGGGTGGCGCGCCCATCGACAGTTTGCTTCGCCCGCCGCACGGAACGATAGCGAGCGTTTCTGTCGCGCAAAATTTCACGATTTCGGAAATTTCCTCGCGCGAGCCGGGTTTAACGGCCGCGCTGGGTATTATGCCGTCAACTTCATAGGCATCCAGCCGCGCCGGGTCGCCAATCACATTTGCCGCGCCTGAAATCTCTTCCAGCCGCGTAGGGCTCGAACTCGTAGCCAAAGTCATGAATGTCTCGCGGTGGCTGCCGCATCATTTCCGCGCGGCGGGCGCACGTAAATCTCGCCGCAGCCTTTCGATGTCGGGAGGACCTTTCCGGGATTGAGCAATCCTTCGGGGTTGAAAATGGCGCGCACTCGCCGCATCAACTCCAGATCGGCTTCGCTAAAAATCAGTCGCATCAGCCGGTCTTTTTCCATGCCCACGCCGTGTTCGCCGGTGATCGATCCTCCCGCTTGCACGCAGAACGCGATAATTTCATCTGCCGCCGCCACGGTATCTCGAAATTGCTTTTCGTTGCGCTCATCGAAAAGAATGATCGGATGCAAATTGCCATCGCCGGCATGAAACACGTTGCCGATTTGCAGCCCATATTTGCGGCCGATTTCGCCAACGCGCCGCAACGTGGCCGGCAGCTTGGTGCGCGGGATCACTCCGTCTTGTGTGTAGTAGCTTGACGACACTCGCCCCGCCGCGCCAAACGCATTCTTGCGGCCCTTCCACAGCAGATCGCGTTCCCGTGCGTCCCGCGCCACGCGAACTTCGCGAGCGTGATGCATGCGGCATACGTCTTCCACTTCCGCGGCTTCCGCTTCGGTCACCTCGCGCAACCCATCCACGTCGATCAGCAGGATTGCCGCGCAATCGAGCGGGAAACCGGCATGCACGTAGTCTTCGACAGCCCGAATCGTCCAACCATCCAGCATCTCGCATGCGGCTGGAGTAATTCCGCGCGCCGTAATCTCGGCGACAGTTTCCGTCGCGTCGTCAACTGCATCGAAAATCGCCAGCAAGGTTTTTACAGACTCCGGCAAGCGCGTGAGCTTAACAGTAATTTCCGTCACCAGCCCAAACGTGGCTTCCGAGCCGACGAATAGCCCTGTCAAGTCGTAACCCGTCGCATCGAGAGCTGAATTCCCCAGGTGGAGCAGTTCGCCGGTTGATAAAACCGCTTCGAGTGCGAGCACGTGATTGGTAGTGACGCCATAGGCCAGCGTGTGCGGCCCGCCTGAATTTTCCGAGACGTTGCCACCGATCGTACAGGCTTTCTGGCTCGATGGATCGGGCGCGAAATGGAGGCCCAGATGCGCCACGGCAGCGCTCAAATCTGCATTCACCACGCCCGGTTGCACGCGCGCGATCTGATTTTCAGCGTCGATTTCCAAGACGCGATTCATGCGTGCGAACGACGTTACGATTCCGCCGTGTCGCGCGATCGCGCCGCCGGAAAGCCCCGTGCCAGCGCCGCGTCCGACCAGTGGCGTCTTATAATACCGCGCAAGCCGCACGATGCCGGTCACCTGCTCGGTAGTGCGCGGAAAGACCACGCAGTCGGGCCGGCCGCTTTCCACCGAGCCGTCGTATTCGTAAAGCAGTAGCTCTTCCGGCCGGTGTAGCACGGAGTCTTTACCAAGTAGCTTTTTTAGATCGCGTAACAAGCGTTGGTTCATGTTTTCGCCGTGTCCGGTCCTGGCTCGAACGTATCTTTCGGCACTATAGTCGCGGCGCTTCGGAGCGTCAACGGACGCGCGTCGCGAGATCCCGCAACACGCTTGTACAGCACATCACCTGGCTTGCCGGATTCTCGCCGCCGTGTTGTATTCTACTGAGCCGTCGCGACACACTTCTTGCGAGGTGATTGTTGAGCAAACCGAAGGCTCTGGCTACGCGTCCGTTGTTTCCGGCGGCGCGCGCCATTTTGGACACTCATTTCGACGTCGAATACTGGCCCGTGCAGGAGAAGATTCCTCGATCCGAATTGCTGCAGCGCGTAGCCGATAAAGACGCGCTCGTTTGCTTGCTCACCGAAAAAATTGACGCCGAACTGCTCGCCGCTGCGCCAAATCTGCGAATTGTGTCCACTGTTTCCGTCGGATACGATCACATCGACGTGCCGGCCTGCACGGCCCGCAACGTGATAGTCACGAATACGCCGGGCGTTCTCGACGAAACCACCGCCGACCTCGCTTGGGCGTTGCTGATGGCCATCGCGCGCCGCGTGGTGGAAGGCGACGCGTGGGTACGTACCGGCGCGTGGCCTGGATGGGAGCTCGACCAGCTTCTCGGCGGCGACGTATACGGGAAAACTCTCGGCGTGATTGGTTTCGGGCGTATTGGCCGTGGCGTGGCCCGCCGCGCGCTTGGCTTTCAAATGAAAGTGCTCTATCACAATCGAACGCGCGTGCCCGTCGAAATAGAAACGGAATTGCACGCTGAATTTTCGGATATCGACCGCTTGCTGCGCGAATCTGATTTCGTAACGCTGCATGTTCCTTTGGGCGCCGAAACGCGCCATTTGATCTCGACCGTCGCATTCGAAAAAATGAAACCCACGGCGTACTTGATCAACACCGCGCGTGGGCCGGTGGTTGACGAGGCCGCGCTGGCGCAGGCCCTCGAGCAAAAACAAATCGCCGGTGCCGCGCTGGACGTTTACGAAAACGAGCCGAAAGTTTATCCAGCGCTCCTCTCGCGGCGCGATGTGATCCTGGTCCCGCACATTGGCAGCGCCAGCATCGACACGCGCACGAAAATGGCGGTGATGGCCGCCGCGAACGCTGCTGAGTTTTTCGCGGGCCGCCGCCCGCCGAACCCATTGAATGCCGACGTGCTGCGCCGCTAAATTCCTGGAGGTAATCGAATGGCACTAGTCATACGCAATCAAGTGAAACTCACTATTGAAGGCGCACGCGCGGTGTTGGAAGCAGCACGGCGCCGTGCGGAAGAAATCAAAGTCCCGATGAACATCGCCGTGGTCGATGACGGTGGCCACTTGTTGGCTTTCGAGCGCATGGATGGAGCGAAGCCCGCATCCATCGCTATTTCCTTGGTGAAGGCACAAGCGGCAGCAATGCGCCGCGCCGCGACTGGTCCGGCGAAATCAGCCGAGGGCGTGAATATTCCCGTGGCTCTGGGGCTGGCGATTGCCAGCCCCTCGGAGCAGACGCCGGTTCGCGGAGGCTTTCCGCTTATTGTCGACTCGCAAGTGATTGGCGCGATTGGCGTGAGCGCCGGAAGCGAAGATCGGGATTCCGAAGTAGCCCGCGCTGGCGTTGCCGCCATCGAAAAGATGTGAAAGAGACGGCGCAACGTATTTTCCGCAGCACTCTCGCGGCGATCGATATTCCTGCGACCATTGAAAAGAAACTCGCGCGCAGTTGCACGTTGATCGACGTTTATGGCGCGCGAATCGATCTGGCCGAATTCGATGAAATTGTCGCCATCGCCTTCGGCAAAGCGTCGGTCGACATGGCGCAAGGCCTTGTGCGCGTAATAGCCCCCGAAATCCGGCCTGCGGGAATTCTGGTTGCGCCGTCTGCGCCGCCAGTCGATCTGCTCGGCTGGAAAGTGTTCGTTGGAGGGCACCCTATTCCCAGCGATGAAAGCTTTGCCGCCGGTCGCGCGATTCTGGATCAATTGGCGCGCTGTGACGAACTCACGCTGATCTTCTTTTTGATTTCGGGCGGTGGCTCGGCGATGGTGGAGCAGCCGCTCGATCCTGCTATTACTCTCGATGATTTCCGTGCGCTGCACGCGGCATTGGTCACATGCGGCGCGCCGATCGAAGACATGAATGCCGTGCGCAAGCACCTGTCCGCCACAAAAGGCGGGCGCTTGGCAACAGCCGCTCCGCATTCGATGAAAATCACGCTGGGCGTAAGTGACGTGCCTCCAGGTCAGGAGTCGGCGCTGGCCTCCGGGCCCACGCTGCCCGATCCGACTACCGTTGACGACGTGATTCGCGTGGTCGCGCAATACGATCTCGCCGCAAAAGTGCCCCCAGGCATTCGAAAGGCGCTCGATGCAAATGCATTGCGAGAAACGCCCAAGCCGGGCGATGCGGCTTTCGCGCGCTCGCATTTCGTCATGCTTCTCAGCGAAGACGAATTGCTTCACGCCGCGCGTTATGCGTGCGAAGCCGAGGGCTACATTTGCGTCTGCGACGGTTCGACGAACGATTGGCCCGCTGAAAAGGCCGCCGACTATTTGCCGGCGAAACTCGAAGCGCTGGCGGCTGCCAATCCGGGCAAAGGCGTGGCGATTCTGGCGGACGGAGAATTGAGCAGCCCGGTGACGGGCGATGGAATCGGCGGCCGCAACGCGGCCTTCGTGCTGGCGTGCGTGGAAAAGATTGGCGGTAAGGAAATTACGGTGCTGAGCGCGGGAACGGATGGGATCGATGGGAACAGCGCCGCAGCGGGCGCGGTGGCCGATGGCGAGACGGCGGCACGAGCACGTGCGGCGGGACTCGATCCGCGCGATTTTCAGCGGCGGTCGGACTCGCATCGTTTTTTCTCGACACTTGGCGACGCGATCGTTACCGGTCCAACTGGCAACAATCTGCGCGATCTGCGCATTTTGCTCTCAGGCGAACCACAGAAGCCATAATCATTCCGCCGAAACTCTCTTTTGCAATACATCAAGGGCGGACTGGATGAAGGGATCTTCGACGGTGGTTAATTCCTTGCCGTGAAGCATTGCTTGCAGAGGCGCCGTCGCCGCAGGATCGCCGCGACGCGCGAGCGATAGGACGGTGGCGACTTGCAGATCGAAGTACGGCTCGTGCAAATAGGAAATCAGAGTCCGCGTGATTTTCGTATTCGATCTTTCGAGAACCGCGAGCGAAGCAATGGCTGACTCGCGGCACCCGAAAGGCTTCCCCGGCGCGGACCAACCGAGCAGAAGCGGCACGGCGCGCGAATCGCCGAGCGCGCCGAACGATGCCAGGGCTGCGCGACGAATTACGTCGTCGGGAGAATCCGTTTTCGTCGCGGCAGCGAGCGCGTCAAAAGTACCAGGCGATTTTGAGAAAGCCAGGGCGCGAAGCGCGGCGGCGCGGACGAGATACGCGGAGTCGGTGCCGGCAATAGCGAGCAGCTTGAACGTGGCGGCCGAGTCGGAACCGAAATGCGCTAGTTCCGCCGCAGCCACTTCGCGAACCCAAGGTTTGGGATCGGCGGTGGCCGCGAGAACCGGTTTTTCGGCGTCAGCGCCGCCCAGCTTGGCTAGCGCATGGAGCGCCTCGACGCGCACGCCCCAGAACGGATCGCGCAGCGCTGCGTCACCGAGCGCAGCGATAACCGCGGGATCGTTTCGAACTTCGGCGAGGGCCACGCAGGCGTCCGCGCGATCGGGAACGGCATCCGCGTGTTTTAGCTGATACATCAGCATCGCGGGTGATTTGTCAAAAACGATTTTCTTGAAGATTTTGTCGCCCGGATCGAAGAGCACCAAAAGCGGTTCGGAGTCCGCCGGGAACGTAAACGTCTGGTCGGATTTCTGAATTTCGACAGGATAAGTTTCGACGCCGGATGAAGTTGTAATTCCGATGTCGATCGGAACGTCGAAAAGGCCAACCAGGCCTTCGACTTTTTGAGTTTGCTTCACACCGAGCTTCACTTCGCTCGCGGACGCGTCGTACGAGTAGCTAACGTTGAATTCCGGCGCACCGGCTCGATAAATCCACTGATGGAAGAAGCGATCGACATTGACGGATGTCGATTGCTCGATGGCTTTTTGCAAGTCGGCAGTCACGACGTTCTTCCCGCGATTCGCTTCGAGATAGTGGTGGAGCGCGGCGAAGAACTGGTCGTCGCCCAGCTTTTCGCGCAGCATACGAAGCACCCAACCGGCTTTCTTGTACGTGTTGCCGTCGTATTGCGTGGAATCGGTGAAATCGCGAGTGAAGATGGGAACGGAGAAAAGGCGCGTCTGACGAAACCACCGATTCTGGTCCTGCCAATACTCGTAGGCGGCGGCGTCCTCGCCGTTTTTGTGCTCCAGCCAGAAATTCTCGAAGAACGTCGCGAAGCCTTCGTTGAGCCACAGATTCGTCCAGTCTTTGCAGGTGATTAAGTCACCGAACCATTGGTGCGAAAGCTCGTGCGAGTTCACGATATCCGCGCCGACGCGGTATTCAGGTTCTAGCAGCGGATTCACAAGATCGCTAGTGGAAAGCGTCGCGGCGCTGGTGTTTTCCATTCCGCCTTCCGTGAAATCGTCCACGGAAGTTTGCGCGTATTGCGGCCAGGGATAAGGCACGCCCAGCTTGCTGGTGAAGAGATCGAGCATGGCCTTGGTGCGGACGAACGTTGCTTCGATATCGGCCTGGTCGCCCCGCGGAACGAGATAGCGGAGAAGAATTCCATTCCAGGTATCGTCGTGTTCCACAAAATTTCCGGCGACAGCCGAAATCAGATAGGTCGAGAGCGGCAGCGACTGCTTCCAGTCCCAGGTTTTCGTGCCGTCGGAATCATTTTGAACGCCGGCCAATTCGCCGTTGGAGACGGTGGTCCAGTCAGCCGGAACCGTCAGAAGCATTTCCGACGTTGTGCGGTCGTTCGGATAATCGTAGATAGGAATGTAGGCGTGCGTGTCTTCGGCTTCGCCTTGCGTCCAGATCTCGTCAGGCTGATGCGGATAGCTTTTGTCGGGCAGGACGAAGAAGATTCCTTTTTTGGGTTCGCCACTGTAGCGGATGAAGACGTCGTGGCGGTCGCCGCGCGCAGCCGGTTTCGGTAGTGTCACCACGAGATCTTCGGATGTGACCGTGTAAGGAGCGGTCGCACCATCGACGGTGACCGCGGAAATGTGGAGCCTAGTGGAATCGAACGAGATCTGCGAAATGTCGTCACGGAGGATGGAAATGGTTTCGGTCACTTCGCCGCGGATGGCGCGGTGCTTGACGTCGAACCAGAGATGGGTGCGGACGTTTTGCAAGGCGTAGTCGCGACTGGGAGCATAGGGGCGATCAGCGCGCGTGATGGAAGCGGTTGCGAGGAACAATACGAGGGCGAGAGGCAGCGGGAGAAGCTTTGGGCCGCTTGGCAGCCGGCGAAAGAATTGCGAAACCACGGATGTAACGGGACGTTCCGGGTAGAACGGCCCCCGGCCTTTTGTTTTCAGTGGTTTACGCACAGTTCTACTTGAGTGACTGTTCCGGGTAGAAAATGGATTCGAGAGTGGGTGACAGCTCGCGAGACGTAAGCATCGCCGCAGGAACTGCTGCAAAGTGTGCGCCTGATACATCCGGGCGCATCGCATACGCAATCCCCCCGGGCCAAAACCACGACCAACTTCGATTGTACGACAGTTCGCGTGATCGACAAACCGGATTCGGCAGGATCGCTTTGGAGCAACGGCGCACGAGGCGTGCGCAGACGCCAGAAACGTCCGCACTCTTCAAAACAAGCGCGGAGAGTGCGGCGTCCGGAAATGCCAGGAGGTGATGTGTGTATAGTGCCGCGAGACGAATTACATGCCGGAGTTTTCGACGCGCAGCTCGTCCTTAACTTCGAAGGTTCCAGGGACCTGTTTCGCGCGCGTGACCGCAACGGTTTTGTCCATCTGGTTGGCGACGACGCCGGTGAGGGTAACGTGGCCGAGATCGACGATGATGTGGATGGGCGGTACAGCTTGAATCTCGTACTTCTCAAATCCGGGCGCGGAATAGATGGCTCTGTAGAGCGCGAGGCGGATGCGATTGTCGCTGGAGGATGGCGGCAGAACCTTAATTTGATTGTCCACGGAAGTGACGCCTTCGATGTGTTTTACGGAGGAAGCGGCATCGGACTTCAGAGCGGCACGAACCACCTGTCCCATCAACGTAACTTTCTCGCCCTCGACCTTGAACGCGAGATTGTCAAATACGGTGTAGAACGGCTGCATCACCAGGACGTGCCGGACTTCCTTGATGAGGGCAACTTCGGTGTTATAGTTCCGCTGCGCTCGCGGAGCGTTAGTCTCTTGTGCGGACGAAAGAGACGATACAGCCGGAGACGATGGCGCGCCACGAGCCCAAGCGGAACCAGGAACTAGAGTGACGAAAAGGAACGAGCAGAGGAACGCGAGCATAAGGAATGTGCGCGTGAGCTTGAACATGGTGAACTCCTGGAAGTGTGTTCCGATGCCGTTGAAGCTTCGGAAATGGTTCCGTTGGTCTTGCAGCGCGCCAATCGCGCCGGATGGTGAACCCGGAGGCAGGTGTCTCGGTTTACGCCTCCGTTAGCTGAGATGCGCGAATGGGGGCTTTCGACGCACTGACAAGAATAATTTTATTCTTCAAGTTGCCAATTCCAAGGCCAGCCTTTTCAGCAGAAGCCCAAGCGTCGTAGACCCAGAACCCGCGCCGTCTCTTATTAGCAGAGCGGCTTGAACGCGCCCAGACCAATTTACAGCCTGCGGGTTGGAGCCGGCAGTTGGTCAATTTAGAAGATGTTGTGAATCTTTCCCGGGATCAAACTAGTCTCATGCCCTAGGCGTTTTCACCGCGACGTACTGGAGACGAATGCAATGAATCGAGCGCGCGTTGTTTCGAGCATTACTTTGATGTTCGCGCTGGGCTTTCTAATGATGCCGGCGCAACAAGCGATGGCGGCAGCTAGGGACAAGACCGTCACACTGGAAGTTCAGGGAATGGTTTGAGGGAGTTGTCAGGCGACAGTGCGGTCTGCACTGCAGTCGGTAAAGGGTGTTAAGGACGTGAAAGCCTCACTCACCACCCACGAAGCCGTAGTCACGTACGATCCAAGCGTAGCAAAAGTAAGCGACTTGATCAGCGCCGTGGACCATGCGCACGGCATGCGGAAATACACCGCAACCGTGAAGAAGAGGACCTGACACGCCGCAATGACCGCCGCGGCGGGCAAGTCGCGCCCGCTGAGAGCTGCGGGCCTGTCCGTTGTTTCGGACGGGCCGGAACGCCAACCTTTCAGACTTACGCTACGCTCGGCTGAGCGCCAGCTGAGCAGAGCGCTTTGCGGGAGCCAGTGCGACGAGAGGAACGCCGATTACACGCATCATGGTCGACATGCTCAAGAGGTCCTCTCTCGCGCTGATACTGGTGGGTTTGCTTGCAGCCGCCATCTATGCGGGGCCGCAGAAGGCACCTGAATTCAGCTCCGATGTCACCTGGATCAACACCGGCCCGGACACCACCAAGGTCCCGCACACCATCAAGGGATACGGCGGCCACGTGGTGCTGATTGATTTTTGGGAATACACCTGCATCAACTGCATCCGCGACTTCATGCCGCTGAAGCGCTGGTATGCGAAGTATCACTCGTACGGATTCGACATCGTCGGCATACACTACGGCGAGTTCGCAATCGCATTCAGCGTGAAGAACGTGCGCCAGGCTGCCCAACGTTTCCGCTTGCCATGGCCCGTAGTTGCCGATACGTATGGCTCCATGTGGAAGGCCTACCACTCCGACGTATGGCCGAACCGCTATCTGATCGACCAGAATGGCAATATCGTGATGCACGTGGAGGGTGAAACCGGCAATCGAGCACTCGAGGAGAAAATTCGGCAGCTCTTGATTCCGAGCCATCCAGCCATCGCGAAAATTCCGCTCGACCCTCCCGAGAACACGTTCGCGGCCGGTTGCGGAATCCCCACCGAAGAAACGTACGTGGGAAATTGGTTTGGCCATGGCGCACTGCAAAATTCGAAGGGGTATCGCGAGGAGGGCGCTGTCACTGACTTTGCTGCCGATCAAACGCCCCGCGACGGCGGCGTAGTGCTCTCCGGTAAGTGGAAAACTGAGCACGACGGCGTGATCTCCGCAGGCGCAAACGGCCAAGTCGAGCTTCTTTATCACGCCCGTTCCGTGTACGCCGTGCTGAGCGTAGATAAAGCAAAGAAACCGGTGAAAGTTTACGTTCTACAAGACGACAAGCCTGTTCCGAAAGATGAGGCTGGCGTTGACGTCCACTTCGATTCAAAAGGCTCGTACATTCAGGTCAGTGAACCGCGGATGTATTACCTGGTCGCGAATACGAAGTTTAGCTCGCACCTGCTTACACTCAAACCCCAGGCTGCTGGCTTCGATCTCCATTCATTTACCTACGGCAACAACTGCCAACAAAATTTCAACCAGCTATAGGTTGCTCGAATACAGGACTCGTCGCCCCGAGTTTTACAGCTCGTTTCCCATAGCTCGCCTCGCGATTGAATCCGGCGTCAGGAGGAATCTGCGGCGGGCGTTTTCGCCGGGGACGTTGCTCGTGGCGTGTTCAGGGAGGAGGAGCAGCGCGACGCGTTGTGCGCGAAGAAAGTTGTGCCGAAAAGGTGTAAACGGGGCTACGATGCTGGGGTGATGGAGATCTTCGGTCTAGAGCCCGGGACTCCTTTCGTAGGCCACGCGGCTTCGCCGTTCCTGCGCTTGTTTGCGCGTGAACCCCTCTCGGTTGCTTGCCAGTTTGCTACCATCGCGTTTTTCGTTATATTTCTCGCCTCTCCGGCTTTTGCACAAAAAGGGGGCCATCCCGTCGGCCCTCCCTCTAGCCCGCCAACTGGCGGACGACCGTCGCAGCCCGGCGGCACGCCGTACGGTTCGTCGCCGTACGGCTCGTCTCCATCGACAGACCCCAATATGTACGGCGGCGCGGCCTACGATCCTTTCCGGATGATGGAGGCACCCATCGAAACGGGGCCAGCGATGCTGCCCATGGACACGAGCCGGATTTTCCGTGCCGAATCGTGTGAGGACTGGACGCAGGCAGCCGTGGACAGTCCCACGGTGAGCGTTGCGCGTCTGGCCGTGCCGGGAAAAGCGAGCGGGAAATTCCAGAAGGCCTGCGGATCATACAAGGATAAGCGATTCGATCGAGCCGAAAATGACGCTCGCAAGGCGATCGATGTTTATCCCGATTACGCCGCCGCGTGGGTTTTGCTCGGGCAGGTGTTGATCGCCGAGCACAAGGAAGACGAAGGTCGTACCGCCTGCAACCAGGCCAAGGTCGTGGACCCGAAATACTCTCCATCCTACGTTTGCCTTGCGGACTTCGCGGCCCTCGCGAAGGATTGGACACAAGAGTCCATGCTTTCCAATTATGCGCTTTCGCTCGATCCGGTGACGAACATGTACGCGTATATGTACGCCGCCGATGCCGAGCTGCACCTCAAGCATATCGATGAAGCCAAGACCAATGCGGAATCCGCGGAGAAACTGGACCGGTGGCACAAGGCTCCCCAGATACACCTGCTACTGGCGCAGATTTACGAGGCTAAGGGCGACCGTCCCAAGGAAATCTCCGAGCTTCGTCAATATGTGAAGCTCGATCCGCGCGCGCCCAATTCGGCCGCGGCGAAGGCGACCCTGGCGAAGGTTGAGAACCCGCCGGCGAGATAGGTTTGCTCGTAGCAGGCCGGCACGCACGCAAATTCCTAAATTCCTAGAAAACCTGTCGCCTAGCAAACGCGCCAAGCTGAAGTTTGGCTCTCCCGGAAAATCTTACAAGTTGGGAACGGGCGCCAATTCAGAGGATCGCTTTGCGGGAGCCAGCGCAATTAGCGGCACACCAATGACGACGAGAACCGCGGACATTCCGAAAAGCTCCAGGCGACCGGCGATGTCGTTGATCGCCTGGATCAGCATCACGAACGCGTGGGCTAAGCTCGACCATGCCGCGAACGAAATTAAGCTGCGATGCGTCGATGGATTGCGGGCCGCGATCAGCAGGAAAACTCCGAGCGTGATGTAGACGCTGAGTAACATCGGCACAAACTCATCAGAGTGTTGCCAGTTCCAAAGAGACGTAGCTAGCGGATATACCCCGGCAACGAATAGCAATCCGGCCGCGATCATCACGAATTTCAGCATTCGCTCCTTCTCCATCGTGTTACTCCCTTGCAGAGTTGTTGGACCCAAAGCGTTTATTGATTCTCGTGTTACGGATGCTAGAGCCGGAAGATGCGCCGGGCGGTTTCGCCGAGGATGTTGCGCTTGGCCTGCTCGGTCAGGAAGGGCAAAGCGGCGATACGTGCCGGGACGTCGAAATCCCAGTGCGGCCAATCGGACGAATACATCACCTGCGTTTCGGCGTGGATCGCTTTCAGAGTGCTCTGCAGCAAATCCATGTTGGTCTGTTCCATGGGCTGCGACGTGTAGAACATTTCCGCCATATATTCGCTCGGTGGACGCTTGAGCAGCGGCGCGTCGGATTGGCGCATGAAGTATTCATGGTCCAGCCGCTGCATCATGAACGGCACCCAGGCCAGTCCGCTTTCGATCCAGATCACATTTAATTTTGGGAAGCGCTCCGGCAGTCCGTTGACGATCCAGTTAGCCATGTGCGTCATGTTGCAAGTGACGAACGACATGGAATGAACCGCGAGGAAGCGGTTCATGGTAGTGGTCATCGTGTCGCCCCAGGTAGGGCCGGCGTGAAACGCCAGCGGCAGACCGCGCTCTTCGAGCGCGCGATAGATCGGCATGTAGACATTTTTGTGCACGCCTGTGTGGCGTTGGCTGGTGACCATGAAACCAATCACGCCCGGAGTTTCCGCGAATTCTTCGATCGTTTGCATGCTGGCTTCGGGATCGTGGAAGGGAAGGCAGAGCAGCGCTTTCACGCGCGTTTCGCGTGGCAGAATCGTCGAGGTGAACCAGCGGTTGTAGGCAAAGGTAAGCGCGGTGGCGATTTCCGGCTCAGGATGCAGGCCGAGTTCGAGCAT
>JBOGNC010000062.1:0-18091 GCA_050747045.1 Candidatus Acidiferrales bacterium
GCCGGTGAAAAGCACGGACTGGCAGGCCGCTTCTTCGCTTGAAGCCTTTCTCTCTAACTACGTCCAGTCTTACCCGAAGTGGGGGCAGGAGCCCGTAAGCAATGAAGTCCTCGATTACATTGAAGCTACCCTGCCGAAAGCTGCCATGCAGGTGGGTGCGGAGAATCTGCTTAGCTCCAATAAGCTTTGGAAAAACATAATCCGTTTCCTTCCCGTTCTGCACGAACCGTCCGCGCTGCTGACGGAGACGCCGAGGCTGCCGGGGACGGATGGGCGGCGGATGGCGAAGAGCTATGGGAACGCGATTTGGCTGAGCGATCCGCCGGACGAGATTCGCAGCAAAGTACGGAATATGATGACCGATCCGCAGCGCGCGCGCAGGACCGATCCGGGGCGGCCGGAAGTTTGTCCCGTATTTGCCTATCACAAGTTACTTTCGCCGCCGGATGTAATTGACTGGTCGGACCAGGGCTGCCGCACGGCGGGGATAGGCTGCGTGGACTGCAAGAAGGCGATGGCGGAAAACCTGGTGAAGTGGATCGAGCCGATTCAGGCACGCCGCAAGGAATTTGAAGCGCGCCCACAGGAAGTTTGGGATATCCTCGACGCCGGATCGAAGAAGGCGCAGGCGGCGGCGCGGCGCACGATGAAGCGAGTGCGCAACGCGATCTTCGGGTGGGACGATGCACACAGGCACCGGACAGGAGCGGGTGCGAAATGATATTGGAAGTCGCCATCCTGAATGTGCGGCCTGGGCAGGAAGCTGCGTTTGAGGATGCGTTCCGCGATGCGCGCGGCCTCATAGAAGCAAGTCCCGGTTTCGGCGGATTGGAAGTCCGAAGGTGCGTCGAGACCTCGAACCGCTACATACTTCTGGTGGGATGGCGGGCCATCGAGGACCACACCGTTCGTTTCCGCCAGTCGGCTGATTATCAGGAGTGGCGCAAACGGTTACATCATTTCTACGATCCGTTTCCGACGGTCGAGCATTATCAGGAGGCGATTGCCTGACATGGCGTCACCGTATCGCGTGAATTTGCCGGTTTATGAAGGACCGCTCGATCTGCTGCTTGACCTGATTCGCAAGCAGGAGATGGACATCCACAACATTCCCATCGCCAAAATCACCGAGCAGTACCTCGATTACCTACACCAACTGGACGAACTCGATATCGATGTGTCGGCGGATTTCATTTACGTTGCCGCCACGCTGATCCACATTAAGTCGAAGATGCTGCTGCCTGCCGATCCGCTGGCTGGTCCTGACGAGCTACAGGATCCACGCGACGAGCTAGTCCACCGGCTGCTGGAGCACGAAAAATTCAAGAACGCGGCGCAGCTTTTGTATCAGAAGCAACAGATCGAGGACCACGTGTGGTCCAAGCCGGATCGCGAGCTTTACACCGGCGACGCAGTGGAAGGCGAGCTGGTTGTTTCGTTGGTCGATTTGGTGAAGACGTTTCAGCAAGTGCTGGAGCGGCGGAAGGAAGTGCCGAAGTTCCAGCTGCAGCACGAAACCGTGACCATCGCGCAGATGATGGACCGACTGCGGCAGCGGCTGATCGCCACGGATCAACCCATTTCGCTGAGCGAATTTTTCGAGACTTGCGCCACACGCAACGCCATGATCGTCGCATTGTTGGCGGTGCTAGAGATGGTGCGCATGCAGGCGGTGATTCTGGTGCAATCGGAACTGTTTACCGACATCGCGGTGCGCAAGCACAAAATGTTTGACGCGGTGTTCGCCGGGCCGGACGCGATGTCCAAAATCGAGGAACAATATCTATGACCATCGAACCATCCGCGAGCATCGAACCGCAGCAGATTCAGGGGGCGCTGGAGGCGATTATTTACGCGGCGGACGAGCCCGCGACGCTCGATCAAATCGCGAATGCGCTGGGAGTGGAGAAAACGATCGCGCGCGCGGCGCTCGATCTGCTGACAGCGGCCTATCAGATCGAGGAGCGCGGAATCGAAGTGCGCAAAGTGGCGGGCGGATGGAAGTTTTACACCAAGCCGCAGCACCACGATGTGGTGCGAAAATTCATCAAGAGCTTGCAGCCGCCGCTGCGATTGACCATGCCCGCACTCGAAACACTGGCGGTGATCGCGTACAAGCAGCCGGTAACCGCGCCGGAAATCAACGAAATTCGCGGCGTGAATGTGGGCGGCGTGATCAAGACGCTGCTGGAAAAACGTCTGATTACGACTGCGGGACGCAAGGAGGTGATCGGGCGGCCGATTCTCTACCGCACCTCGAAGCAATTTATGATGCGCTTCGGGCTTTCGGACCTTGACGAACTGCCGAGCCTTAAAGAATTTGAGCAATTGGCGCAAGCGGCGCTTGATTCAGACGCGGGAATTGCTCCCATCGAGCCGGAAACTATTGCGCAAGCACAGCCGGAAGGCGTGATCGAAGGCGCCGTGCCGGGATCGTCCGAAGCGCCGGAATCTGCAAAGGCCACAGCGAATCTCGAACCCGGCGCTGACAACGACCTCGCGGAGCTAGGCGAAGACGAAACAGAGTCGACCGAGCAATCGCGCGCCGCGTCGGCTGGCACTTCTGAGAACTCCTGAAACACTCCACATAAGACACGCTGTGCGGTCCGGGCATTAACAAGCGCTGCAACTCTCCCCGGGTTTTTACGCCTGCTGTACTTTATTTCAGATACAATGCCGCTTCGCAAAAGGTGTCTTACCGAGTGCACGAATGGAGGAGTGTTATGCGCTCTTCGACCCTGCTGCTGTTGGTTGCTGCGCTGGCGATCCTCCTACCCGCAAGCTTCGGCCAGGTTCCCCCGGCAAGCAACGCTCTGAAGGCTAACACCAGGCTGATCACGATTGATGTGGTTGCGACGGACTCGCACGGCCAAATCGTCCGCGGGCTTACCCAAAACGATTTCAAAGTCTCTGAAGGGCATGGCGTGCAGCAGGAGATCGCTCACTTCGCATTTGTGGATTCGTCCGTTCTCGCAGCTGGGAACAAGACGCCGGCGCCCCGGATTCCTGGTGTTTATTCGAATCGAAATGAAAGAAGGACCACGATCGCGCCGACGGTGATTCTGTTGGACGCGCTGAACACTGGGACTGTGCACCGGATGCAAATTCGCCAATACATGATTCTTTTTCTCCAGAAACTTCCCCCCAATACGCCCGTAGCAGTGTTCCTGCTGGGGGACAGCCTCCAGGTGGTGCAGAATTTTACGACGGACCCGGCGATCCTGAGGACAGCGGTCGAGCGCATCAGCGGGGGTGCGACGGACGACGAGAAATATCCGGCGGACGATGCAAACAGCGCGTCGAGCCAATTGCAGGAAGCAGAGCCGCAAGCGCCTGCATCGGTGGTGCAGTCGCTCGAAGATTTCGAGAAAACCCAGTATCTGGAGATGATGCAGCAGCGCGTTTCGGAAACAGCCGACGAGATGCGAGAAATCGCCAAATATCTGAGCGGATATCCGGGACGGAAGAACGTGATTTGGTTTTCGGAAGCGTTTCCGATCTGGATCGAGCCGGATTCAGATTTTGGCAGCGATCCATTTTCGGGCAGCGCATCCTACGGTTCCAAGGTGCAAGCCGCCGCGGCTGCCTTGATGGATGCCGGCGTGGCAGTATATCCCGTGGACGCGCGGGGGTTGGAAACCGACCAAGCCTATTCTGCGGCCCATGCGCTCTCAGCCAGCGAAGCAAGCCCAGCGGGTTTCGCAGCCGGACTGAGGCGAGAGGATGCGCTGCGCCTGAACTCACAGGCGACAATGGAACAGATGGCCGACGAAACGGGCGGGCGCGCGTGCGAAAACACCAACGATCTGCCGGGATGCGTGTTTCAGGCGCTCAAAGAAGATTCTTCCTACTACGAGCTGTCGTATTACCCGACGGGGATTAAATGGGACAAGCAGTTCCACAAGATTTCGATTAAAACGGACGTTCAGGGCGTCCATTTGAACTACCGGCGCGGGTTTATCGCCACGGACTCCTCGGCCCTGATGAAGCGTGAAGATCCCATCAAAGTGTTGAAGGATGCGTGTCGCGATCCGCTGACGACCACGACGATCGGAATGAGCGTATCCGCTTTGCCGCCGGAAGGCGCCGGGACGTCAGCCGACGTCCGCTACTTGCTAACCATTTCGCCGGAAGCGCTGACATTCGGGCCGGATGGACAGTCAGTGCGAATCGACGCGCAGATGGCCATCTGCGAATTCGATCCAAAGGGAGACAAATTCGAGTTTTATCCCAGGAACTTGTCGGGTCCGGTATCCGACGCGACCGCGCAATCGTTGAAAAAAAATGGAGTTCGCGACATCTTCGATTACGCCGCGAAGCCCGAGAATCGACGGCTGCGGTTTGCGGTTGTGGATTTGCCCAGCGGCGAGACGGGTTCGGTCGATGTGCCCGCCCATCCTAAGGAGTTCCTTGGATTTCCAGCAGAGGAAAAGGCGCCTCCTGCAGCCGGCGCGTCCGAAGTTCGTCCGACTCCGCCAGCCGCCCCAGCTACTGGAATTCCGGCGCCTCCAACGCAAGTGAACTTCCGCCTGCCCTCGGGAAAGAAAGCCAGCCTGGATTGGAGCGGAGACAGGCTTGCTTATCAAGGTGACTTGGGACCTGAATTGTCCGCGCCGGCATTCTTCCGCAGCGTGTACGGCTCGAAATTTCACTGCGAGGCTGGAAAGCTGGCTCCGAATGATTCAAATGGGGGAGCGCCGAATTTCATTTTCAATTTCCACGACCCTTCCGGGTTAGTCGCCTTAGTCGATTTGGGCGGCTCAACTCCCGTATACTCTGGGAACCTTCCGGTGGATTCGAGCGCGCAGGCATTTTTCGCGCGCCTGTGGAAGCTTTGCCACTGCCAAGCACCGTAGGGTTTCGAGATTCGCGAATCGGGCGAGACGAACGATCTGGCGGAGCTAGACGAGGACGATTCGAGCACGACGGAACGATCCCGCGCCGCTTCGGCTGGAACGTTCGAGGACTCCTAGCTTTCGCACGAACGTTACGCTCTGCAAATTTCTTCTAGATCGTGTCGCGATCGAAGCACGTTTTTAGGCCTTCGCTACTTCAATTCAGCTACAATCCGTCGTGTCGCAGGGTGAATTGCCATTTACCCGTTTCAGGGAGCCGTTATGCGTCTTTCGGCCGCGCTTTTCTTGGCAATCTCGTTCCCGATATCCGCCGGCGCCGCTCACGCGCAGGTTCCCACCGAAAAGAACGCGCTAAGAGCCAACACCAAGCTGATCACCGTGGCCGTGGTGGCGACTGATTCGCACGGGAACGTGGTCCGCGGGCTTACCGAGAGCGATTTCAAGGTTTACGAAGACCGGAACGCACGGCAGGACATCGCGCACTTCCGGTTCGTGGACGCGCGCTCGATGCAACAGCTCGGCGGCTCGAAATCGAATGCAACGCCAGCCGTGTTCTCAAATCTGAATCCCGCGAACGAACCAATCGCGCCCACGGCAATCCTGATGGACGCGCTGAATACCGGAACGCAGCAGCAGATGCAGGTGCGCCGCGATATGTTGCTGTACCTTAATAAACTCCCTCTGAACACGCCGGTGGCCGTGTTCCTGCTGGAACACAAGCTCCACATGGTCCAAAACTTCACCACCGATTCCGCGATTTTGCGGGCAGCCTTACAAAAGGCGGTGGAGAACACGGCGCCGAAGGAAAAGAATCCGGAGTTTGACGCCAATAGCCTGTCCAATGTGCTTCTGGATGAGGGCGTGAATCCCAGCAAGGTAAAAATTCTAGAGCAATTTGAAAAAGGCCAGTATGAAGAGGCGACCCAGCAGCGAGCCCAGGAGACCGCAGATGCGATGAGAGACATCGCGAATTATTTGCGCGGATACCCAGGGCGCAAGAACCTGATCTGGTTCTCCGAGGCGTTTCCGATTTCGATCATGCCGAATTCGGATTTCGGCCTCAATCCGTTTTTCGGCACCGGATCGTACGAATCGGAAGTGCAAGCCGCCGCAGCGTCGTTGATGGAAGCTGGGGTCGCCGTGTACCCCGTTGATGCGCAAGGGATGGAAACCAGTCAAGTTGATACGGCGGAATCGAAGCTCCCTAGCAATAAACTGAATCCAGAGCTGAATCCGGGAGGATTTGGAGATACGCTCAGGGACCAAGATGAGGTGAGGGCCAATTCACAGACGACGCTGCAGCAAGTGGCCCATGAGACGGGCGGGCGCATCTGCGAAAACACCAACGATATGACCGGATGCGTTTTTCAGGCACTTCACGAGGATTCGTCCTATTACGAGATTTCCTACTATCCAACCGATCTGAACTGGGACAACAAGTTTCACAGAATCTCAATCAAAACGAGCGTGCACGACGTCCATTTGGATTATCGCCGCGGCTTTATCGCCACCGATTCTGCTGTCCTAATGCAGCACGAAAATGCCATCGAGTTGCTGCAAGACGCTTGCCGCGATCCGCTGCCTTCCACCACGATCGGCATGTCTGTCACGGCGCTTCCGCCGAACGGTTCGGGGCCGTCGGCAAAGTCTCGGTATCTTTTGACGATTTCGCCGAAGGCGCTGACGTTTGAGCCGGAAGGGCAGTCGCTGCGAATCGACGTGCAAATGGGGATCTGCGAGTTTGACCCGCAAGGCGGCAAGTTCATGCTCAATATGAGGGATCTTTCGCAATCCGTGCCCGAGGCGAAATTCCAGTCCTGGAAACAGAACGGAATCCGCGACATATTCGTCTATGGCGCGAAACCGGAGGACCAGCGGCTGCGATTTGCGGTGGTCGATTTACCAAGCGGCGAGACAGGTTCGGTGAATGTCCCGGCGCACCCGAAACAGTTCGGCTCGCTTCCGGCGAGGGCATCGGCTAAGCCTGTCGTCGGTGCGGCCGCGGCTCAATCGTCGGCGCCCGCTGTTTCGGCTCCTTCACCCGCGCCCGCGGCTGCTGGCAACGCGGCACAGTCGACCCAACTGATTTTCCGGATGCCGTCGGGGAAGAGCGGCACCTTGGATTGGAGCGGAGACAAGATAATCTACCGGGGCAGCGCGGGAGCCGAATTTTCGGCAGCGATGTTTTTCAACGGCCAGTTCGGTTCACAATTTCGCTGCCAAGCTGGTAAGTTGACGCCGAACGATCCGAACGGCGGCCCTCCAACCTTAGTGTTCCCTTTTCGCAATCCGTCTGGGTTAATCGCTATCGTCGATTTGGGCGGCTCGGCGCCCGTGTACTCCGGAAATCTGCCGGTCGATGCGGGCGCGCAGGCATTTTTCGAGCGCCTGTGGAAGCTTTGCCACTGTGAAGCGCCGTAGTTCTTCGCGAATTGTAATCTTTCAGATAAGCTGTTCTAGCCGCTTGCGTTGCGCGCGGCGCATACCCATGGAAGAGCGACTACAGAAAATTATCTCGCGCGCCGGAGTCGCGTCGCGGCGGCACGCCGAGGAAATGATTGCGTCGGGGATGGTGACGGTCAACGGACGCGTGGTCACGGAACTGGGCAGCAAGGCGGACGTGTCTCGCGATCACATCAAAGTCTCCGGCAAGCTATTGCTCCCGGAAGCTGAGGAACGGATTTATCTGGCATTTCATAAGCCTGCCGAAGTGATGTCCACGCTGAGCGACCCGGAGGGCAGGCGTTCGGTAAAAGACTTTTTGCACGGCATTTCGGCGCGGGTGTTCCCGGTGGGGCGGCTGGAATACCACACGTCGGGTCTGGTGCTGCTGACCAACGATGGCGACCTGGCCAACAAGGTGCTAAGGTCGCACGATATTCCACAGCGCTATCAGATCAAAGTGAAAGGGCTGCTGACGTTCGCGGAAATCGAGCATATTTCGCGTTCGACCGGCGCGCGCATTGAACGCCTGCGCAGCAAGGAAGCGCCCTGGTACGAGGTACAGATTTCCGAGGCGCGGCGCGACTCGTTGCGCAACCGGCTGTTTCAAACGGGTCATCCGGTGGAGAAAATGAAACGGGTGCAGATCGGCGCGTTGGAGTTAGGGCCGCTTGCTCCGGGACAGCATCGGGAGATTGCAGCGCAACAGGCTTCCGCGATTCTTCATTCGGGGCACGGTGAAAAATCGCCGCGCAGCAATACTTTGCGGGCCCGCGCACGTCAAACCGAGAAACCTCGATTCGATAAACGCCGACATGAGAAAAGCCGGACTGACAAACACCGCCCGGCTAGGCGCGGCCGCCGGTAGGCGTTCTAGTACGCGTTCGCCATGATGTTCCGTCGGGCCACATTTGCCGCTTTCCTACGCGGCGGATTCCGATACAATGCTTCTCCAACGGGCGTTCGCGAGACGAGAAATCGCGAGTGCAATCGACCTGCGTGGCCGCTTGGGATCTTCATTTAAGCTGCGTTCCTGGGAGGAGTTTGTGAACTCGGACTGGAGCGCGCGGCTGCGGCGCGCAGGTCTTGCGATACTGCGTTATGAAAGGACACAATGAACAATTCCGCTGAGCGCCGGGGCACGAATTCGAGCATGGGTAGCGCGCCCGTCGGTGATCCGGTGAGCGAAATTCTGAAAACCAGCCACACGATTGCGGTGGTTGGCCTTTCCAGCCGAAAATTTCGCCCCAGCTATGGCGTCGCTGAATACCTGCAATCTGCCGGATACCGGATTATTCCAGTGAATCCCGCGGAGAGGGAAGTTCTTGGCGAGAAGTGCTACGCTCGGTTGGAGGATATTCCCGAACGAGTGGACATCGTCGATATTTTCCGCCGCTCCGAGTTCGTTCCGGAAATCGTGGAAGCGGCCATCGGAATCGCCGCGCGAGCGGTCTGGATGCAAGAGGGTGTGATGCACGCGGAAGCAGCCGAGCGCGCGCGCCGCGCGGGGTTGCTTGTGGTGATGGATACGTGCATTTTAAAAGAGCACATCAAGCGGTTTCGTTTGCAGTAAGCGAGAGTTACTCCAGCGGAAAAACCTTCAGGACACGCTTTCCAGGCTCGGTGACGGCGAGAGAGTTGCCGTCCGGCGCGATCTGAAACGCGTGGAATTCCAGGTCATGAAGAGCGGGAACGAAGCTATCGTTGTGCAGGTCCACCCACACCAAATTATTCGATTGCCTTACTGGCCCGCGTTTGAGCAGGACGCGGTCCTCCTCGCGGTCCCATTGGAAAAAGCCAAGCCCGGCATTGACGCGCACGATCTTGGAAGGATTACGGACGTCGATCACTTCGATGGTATCGCCATCCGCGAAAAATCCGACTTTTGTGCCGGAGGGCGAGACGGTCAAGGCGCTTTGATAACTCGCAAGCGATACGATGGGCGTGATTCTCTGTTGAAGCAAATCAAGTTCCACCAGTGCCAGGCCGCCCTGGACGGTGAGATCTTCGCCGATCGCGAAGGCGCGATTGCGCGCTGGATCCCACGCCACAGCCTGGAATTCGTGGCCTTCAAAGAGCTTGGTGGTGGCTCCATCCGCAGGACGCACGCGCATGAGCTGCGCGCCTGAGATGTAGACAACCGATTTGTCATCCGCAAGCCAGACAGCGTCCGTAGCATGTTCTATGAACTGCGACTTGGCGCCCGCGACCTGAACTTGCCGTCCTTGGTCATCGAACAGCGCCACGACGCTCCCTCCGGGGGCCTGCTTGGGAGGCTGGTAATTGCCATCGTCGTCATCGTCTTCCGAGCTGTCGTCGTGCTTTTTCTTATCTTTGTGCTTGTTCTTTTTTTCTTCGATCTGTTCTTCGAGGCGGGCAGGCAACGGCTGGAGGGTGATGTTCATCGCGATGCGCTTTCCGTCCGGAGACCACGAAAACGAGTGAACGGTGAAGCCTTCGATGGGAGGGAAGGGAATGAACTTGTCGGAGTCAACGATGCGATTGATTTTGCCGTCGTGCGAGGCGACGAAAATGTCGTCGCGCTCGAGGATGTATTTCTTTATGAATTTCAGGTGCGGCACCGAATAAACGATGTCGTTCTGCGCGGATATCTCGAACGCGCTGCAATCCTGATCGATTACGATTTTGGGAATGTCTTGCGCGCGAACCATGCTCGCGAAAATCAGCGCGGTGAAAGTCAGGGACGCAAAAGCCAGCAGTAAACTGTTACCCGGGCACAGCCAAAAGCGGCGTGCGCTGCCATGGACTCTTGGCGGCAAGCAGATCGTGCCGCAAGGGCGCAGCTTCGAAGCGTCACCGCTCATTGGTGCGCGGTGATTTCCGTTGGATTCGGCGGATTTCTTCGAGGCGCTGCCGTATGCGTGCTTCGAAACCTTGGTCGGTAGGCTTGTAATATGTGCGTCCGGCGAGGCTCGCGGGCAAACACGTCATGTCCGTGACTTTTTCTTCCGCGTCGTGCGCGTATTGGTAGCCTTTGCCGTACCCGATATGGCTCATCAGCCCAGTCACCGCATTCCTAAGATGCAGCGGCACGGGTTCCGCGATGGTTCGCTGCAAATCTTCCTGCGCCGCTCCGTAGCCAGTGTAAAGGGCATTCGATTTTGGCGCGAGAGCCAGATAGACAGCAGCCTGCGCCAGGGCAAGGTTACCCTCCGGCGGGCCCATCAATTCGAAGGCTTCTTTCGCCGCTATAGCCATGGCAAGCGCACCGGGCTCAGCTAATCCGATATCTTCGCTAGCCATGCGGACCATGCGGCGCGCCAGATAGAGCGGGTCTTCGCCAGATTCGAGCATGCGGGCCAGCCAATATAGCGCCGCATCGGGATCGGAGTTGCGCACCGATTTATGCAACGCGGAGATCAGGTTGAAGTGTTCCTCTCCGGCTTTGTCGTATGGCAGGAGCTTCTTTTGCAGAACATCTTCGAGCCTTGCTTCCGATAGGACGCGTTGGCCGCTCACGTCAGGCTCTGTGCCAAGCACCAGTGCCTCCAGCGTGTTGTAGGCGGATCGCGCGTCGCCGTTGGCCAACACGGCGATGCGCCCCAAAATGGCGGCGCTCGGCGCCACGAGTTCCTTTCCCAGCCCGCGAGCGGGGTCATTTAGCGCTTTTTCCAAGAGATCAATCACCTGCTCCACAGAGAGGGGTCGCAGTACGTATACTTTCATGCGGGAAAGCAGCGGAGCGTTCATTTCGAAGGATGGATTTTCGGTGGTCGCGCCGATCAACAGTATGTTGCCTGCTTCCACGTGCGGAAGGAACGCATCCTGCTGCGCGCGGTTAAAGCGGTGGACTTCGTCCACGAAAACGATTGTGCGCCGGCCGTAGTGGTGCGCCGCTTCAGCTTTCGCCATCGTTTCCTTGATTTCCTTGATACCGGAAAGCACCGCGCTAAAGGGAACGAAATTGGATTTGGTTCGTTTGGCAATAATGCGCGCAAGCGTCGTCTTGCCGCATCCCGGGGGGCCCCAGAGAAGCGTCGAGCCGAGTTCGTCTCGCTCGATTTGCACACGCAAAGGTTTGCCGGGTCCGAGCAGTTCTTCCTGGCCCACGAATTCGTCGAGCGTTTGCGGGCGCATGCGATCCGCTAGTGGACGACCGGTTAGCGGCTCGTCTTCCGGCTCGATGGTTTGAAACAATCCCATTCGCAAAATCCAATCCTGGCCCTCAGGGTAATTCCTGCACTTCCGATTGTCTCTGCTTGGCCGCTTCGTAAAGTATGATGGAGGCAGCGACCCCGGCGTTGAGCGACTCTAAGTTTTTGCTCATGAGGATCGTGATGATCGCGTCCGCGGCCCGTTTAACTTCCGCCGACAGTCCCGCGCCTTCATTGCCAATGAAGATGGCGGTGGGTTCGCGAAGGTTTGCTTCGCCCGCCGAATAGACGCGTTCCAGCAGGTCCTCTGAGTCCGCGCTGCTGGCGTATATTTTCACTCCAGCGATGCGAAGTTGCGCGAGCACTATGGGCATTGCCATTCCGCGCAGAATCGGCAATCGCAGTGCCGCCCCCGCAGACGCGCGCAGCGCTTTGGGAGACCAGGGGTCCGCCGTTCCGCGGGTGGATACGACGCCCGTTGCGCCAAGCGCTTCCGCGGACCTCACGGTTGTGCCCACGTTGCCCGGGTCTTGCACCTCTGCCAGCACGATCGCGAGCGCGGGCGCCCGTCGCATTTCGCCAGGTCCTCTCAGCACGTCGTCAAGCCCCCAGACGCGCTGCCGGAAAAGGGCCGCCACGCCCTGCGGCGCGTCGGTTGCAGCTACGCCCTGGAAAAGTTTGTCGGTGGTGCGCAGAACATGCGAGCGCGAAATCCCTGTTTCGGTCTCAGCGGCTATGCGAAGAATCGATTCGGCCTCGCGCTCGGCGGACTCGCTGACCAGCAGCGCATCGGCCTGAAGTCCTGAGCGCAAAGCGTCTTCCACTAGCTTAGGTCCTTCGACGCCAATTGGATCGCCAGGTTTCGGGCCGGAGCCCCGAAGAGCCGTCCGAAAGGACCTCAGCCATTTATTGTCGTGACTGGTGATTACGTTCATGGGTGGGCAGGAGCCGCACAAGAATGCGCGACGAACCCGCTCGCAAGGCTATCAAACTGTATTGTTTGCGTAAACGGCTGCTGGGACCAGCGGGCGCGTCCAAATCAAGATTGCAAAGACCCCTCGGATATTGCCCTGATGCGGAAGGTATGGTACTTTGCCGATGAATACGGCTGAGTCTGCCGGGACCGGACACTTGCCTGTCGAAGTTCTCAAGATCTCTTCAGACGCGCCAGAGCGTCACCTCATCGAGTACGCGGCTACATTTATCAAACGCGGCCGCGTTGTAGCCATTCCTACCGACACGTTTTATGGCTTGTCCGCCGATCCCTTTAACCTTGCCGCCGTGGAACGCGTTTTCCGGGCCAAGGGGCGCCCTGAATCGCAGGCGCTTCCGATTCTGGTCAACTCGATTGAGCAGGCAGTTACGCTGATGCGCGACGTGCCCGATCCATTCCTCATGCTGGCGCACAAATTCTGGCCCGGGGCTTTGACGTTGATTGTCGAAGCTACTCACCGGCTGCCGCTGAAAGTGACGGGAAACACGGGGCGGGTTGCGATCCGCTGGCCCAATTCCAAAATTGCGAACTGTTTGATCGATTCGGCAGAAGGACCAATCACCGGCACCAGCGCGAATCTTTCGGGACATCCTTCGTGCAGCAACGCGCAGCAAATCGTGGAGCAGCTTGACGGGCGGCTGCCGTTGGTCCTAGACAGCGGCGACACGGGCGGAACGCACGCGTCCACCATCGTTCGCATCAATGATAATGAATGGACTATCGCCCGCGAAGGCGCCGTTGCCAATTCCGACATCGAGCAGGCGTTTAAGTAGCACCTCGCACGCACCGATTCACTACAGCTGAAGCCGACCCAGAAAATTGCAAAATCTTTGCCGAGATCGAGGTGTACGCTTTTAATCCGCTGACGGCTACCTTGGTTTAATCGCCAGGCTCTGCTGGACTTGTGTAAGCAATTTTTCCGAGCACCACCGGGCGTGCGGCTCCCGTGGCGGAAGGCAGGTTGTTCGCTCTGTGGTGATACGTCTCGTAAGCTAGCACGGCAAATGCAAAAGCTTCTTTCGCATCCACCGGCACTCCAAATCGATCGCCGGGGATTACCTCGATACCGGGAAGCGCCGCGGTCAGTTGTGCGATCATCAGCGGATTGCGCGCGCCTCCACCGGTGATGATCAGCTCCTCTATTTTCACGCGCGGTACGATGAATCGCCGGAACGCGTCCGCAATCGAAAGCGAGGTAAACATCGTGGCCGTGCGCACCAGATCGGCGGAAGTTGCGCGGTGTTTCCTGCCCCACGCAAGCAAGTTGCCCACGTACTCGTGGCCGAACTGCTCGCGTCCCGCGGATTTTGGCGGCTTTCTGCGCAGGTACGGTTCGCGCATCAAGCGTGCGAGCAGGTTGGGAACGGTGCGGCCGCCCAATGCGATTTTCGCGTCGCGATCGAATGCCGCTTTGCCGCGCGTGATGCGATTCACCAGCGCATCGACGATCATGTTGCCCGGGCCCGTGTCGAACGCGAAAACATCGCTGGGCTGCGCGCTTGGGGGAATCACGCTGACGTTGGCAATGCCGCCGATATTTAGCGCTGCGCGACCACGCTTGTCATCGCGATAGAGCAAATAATCTACGAAAGGCACGAGCGGGGCGCCCTGTCCGCCAGCAGCCATATCGGCCGGACGAAAATCGCCGACTGTCGTGACGCCCGTGCGTTGCGCGATCACGCTGATATCGCCGACCTGCAGCGTGGAAGGCCGCCGCACGCGTCCGGAAAACCGCACCCCCATGCCGAGATGAAAAATCGTTTGCCCGTGCGAGCCGATCAGAGCGACGCTGCTGGGCGGTATACGCCATTTCTTGCATGCATCGAGCGCCGCGCGCGCGTACTGCTCGCCAAGCAGAAAGTTCAGCTCGCTCAGATCGGCCGGCGTAATCGGCGTTCCTTCGGCAGCGCGAAGAATGCGCTCGCGCAGGTATGCGGGAAATGCTACGTGGTAATGCCCTTCGAGCTGCGCGGAAAGTTTTGGAGGCGCGCCGGAAACGCGCACGGCCGCCACGTCGATGCCGTCAACGGAGGTCCCCGACATCATACCGAGCACGAGCATCGATTTATCGCTTTGCTTCACTCGCGGTGTAAGCCTCCTCGTTTCACGATAGCTGTTTCTGGAGCGCGGCCAGAAGATTCAAGGCCTCTAGCGGCGTGAGTTTGTCCAGATCGGCTTCGCGCAGGGCCTCGATCACGGACTGATCGATCGCCGTGAAGCTGGATTGCTGCGGTGCAGGTGGGGCAGCGCCGGGCGAAAGCTCTCTCGTCAGATTTTCTTCGCTGCGTTCGTGGCGGCGAAGAATTTCTCGGGCGCGCGAGATTACGTCATTGGGCAAACCTGCCAGCCGCGCCACTTCGATCCCGTAGCTTTTGTCCGCGCTACCCGGCTCCACGCGGCGCAGAAACACCACCTCGTTGCCGGTCTCCTGGACGGATACGTGGACGTTGCGCACGCCCGGCAGCAGTTGTTCGAGTTCGGTGAGTTCGTGGTAATGGGTAGCAAATAAAGTGCGCGGACGCGCGCCGGTGTGGAGCGATTCCACCACCGCCCAAGCGATTGAGAGACCATCGAAGGTCGCGGTTCCGCGGCCGACTTCGTCGAGCAGCACCAAGCTTGCGGGCGTAGCCGTGTTCAAAATCGCGGCTACCTCACTCATCTCCACCAAAAAAGTGGAGCGGCCGCGCGCCAGATTATCCGAAGCACCGATGCGAGTGAAGATGCGGTCGAGAATCGGCAGCTTGGCCTGCGCGGCGGGCACGAACGAGCCGATCTGCGCCATGATGCAAATCAGCGCCGCCTGGCGCAAATAGGTCGATTTGCCTCCCATGTTCGGCCCGGTAATAAGCAGCAGGAATTGCGATTCATCGCTGAAGCATAGATCGTTGGGAACGAAGCGCTCCCCGCGCTGCTCAACCAGTTTTTCGATCACTGGATGGCGCCCGCGGGCCACCAGCAGATCGCCTCGCGGTCCGCTGCGTGCGGGACATGTTTCCGTAAACATGGGCCGCGTGTAGTTCCGCGACGCGGCCAGATGCGCAAAATTCACCAGGACGTCGATCTGCGCGATCGCCGCACCGGTCCGACGCAAACGGGCTGCTTCGCGGGCGATCGCTTCACGTATTTCCACGTACAGCCGCCGCTCGATCTCCAGCACGCGGTCTTCAGCGGAGAGCACTTTTCGCTCGTGCTCTTTCAGCTCCGGAGTGGTGAACCGCTCGGCATTGACTAGAGTCTGCTTCCGCTCGTAATCCGCTGGCACGAGAGGCAAATTCGGCTTCGACACTTCCATGTAATAGCCGAAAACCTGGTTGTAGCGAATCTTCAGCGAGCCGATGCCGGTGCGCTTGCGTTCGCGCTCTTCCATCGAGGCGATAATCTGCCGCCCGTTTTTGAGCAGTTCGCGCAATTCATCCAATTCGCTGTTGTACCCGAGGCGAATCACGCCAGATTCGTTCAATAGGGCGGGCGGCTCGTCCGATATTCCCCGCGCGATCAACTCGCGCACATCGGCCAGTTCGTCCATCTGCTCGTGCAGCTCCACCAGCCGACCGGAAGTCGTCCGCGTCGAAGCTCCAACGAGCGTTTCTGAGCCCCCAACGCTAGCCGCGGCGGCCGCGCAAGCAGGAACGAGGGATCGGATCACCGGCACCTGTTCAAGCGTATGCCGCAATGCGACTAAATCCCGCGGCGCTGCCGTGCCCAGCGTGATGCGGCTCGTCAACCGTTCCAAATCGAGAACTCCTTCGAGCTGGTTGCGAATTTCCTCGCGCGCGATGGTGTGCGATTTAAATGCCACCACTGCATCGAGCCGCGCCTCAATTTCCTGAATGGCAATTTGCGGCCGCAGAATCCACGTGCGAAGCAGACGGGCGCCCATTCCGGTGCAGGTCTCGTCTAGAGATTTCACGAGCGTCGCGGATGAGTCGTCTCCACTGGCTGGTTCTAGAAGCTCCAAATTCCGAACCGTGACTTGATCGAGCACCATCGCATTCTGCTGATCGTAATATGTGATTCGGTCCAGGTGTTCCAGTCCCGTGCCCGCCGGACGCAAGCTCGGGTGCGCCGTGGTGTCCTCCGGACGGCGTGCACTGATCGCGGAAGTTTCGTTCAGATAGTGCACGATTGCGCCTGCCGCCGAAGTCGCTAGCGGATGGCCGGCCAATCCGAAACCATCGAGAGCGGCCACGCGAAAATGTTCTTCGAGTTTTCGCGTGGCATAGCTCGTTTCGAAAATCCAGTCGTCCAGGCGCGTTTCCACGGCACCCGCACGATCGATTCCGGAGGGAGCGGCGTCGGGAAATAAAGTCGCAGGCCGGGACAGCAGAATTTCTCGCGGCCGGAGAATCTCCATTTCGTCGCGCAAATGCGCCTCGGCTTTTTCGCCGCGGAATTCCGTGGCGCGAAACTCGCCCGTGGACAAGTCCACATACGCCAAACCCACGGCTGCATCAGTTGCGTCAGGCGAACGTTCGCCGCGGTGCTTGTCATTATCTCGGGCCTCGGCCGCGAGAAAATTATTCTCCTTCGCCTCCAGCAGGGAAGCACCCGTTGCAGTTCCAGGCGTCAGGACGCGAATCACTTCCCTTCGTACGAGCTTCTTTCCGGGTCCGGGAATTTCCATTTGTTCGCAGATGGCCACCTTGTGCCCTGCGCGAATCAGCCTGGAAATGTAGTTTTCCGCCGCGTGGTATGGCACGCCACACATCGGAACAGCCTGTCCCTTCTCTTTATTTCGCGCCGTTAGCGTGATCTGCAGGAGTCGCGACGCGATCAGCGCATCGGCGTAGAAAAGCTCGTAGAAGTCTCCCAGGCGGAAGAGCAGGAGAGCCGTGGGATGTTGCCTTTTCACGGCGTGATACTGCTGCATTAACGGTGTTGCTGGCTCGTTCATGGAATGCGCGCAAACTGGGAGCGGCAGGGAACTGATTATGCTGGCTCGCCCAACATTTTGGCAACAACCTTCCTGCCCGCCCGCGTTTCGGGCGTGGTTTGGTGGTCTATACTCGATTGATGCCGACGCCTCCCCGCTCACATCGTGAAATTGAAATAAAGCTGCGCGTCGCCGAGTTGTCGGCGCTGCTCCGCACGCTTGCGAAGATCGGTGCCTCTGCCGAGGGCCGCGTCCTCGAACGGAACACGCTTTACGACACGCCGGGCTCTTACTTCCGGAGCACCGGACGGCTCTTACGCGTTCGCATTGAAACCCCAGCCGCTTCCGCTGCCGTGAAGGCTGGCAAAGGGACCGCGCTGATCACCTTTAAGGCCCCGGCGGGCAACAGGCGCCGATCTCGTTACAAGGAGAAGCTCGAGAGCGAAGTCGCACTCCGCCAGTCCGAAGCTTGGAGCCGCGCGCTTGTGGCCCTGGGGTTCGAGCCCGGATTCCAATATGAGAAGTACCGCAGCTCATTCCGCTCCCGAAGCGTTCACATATGCTTGGACGAGACTCCGATCGGCGCTTTCTTAGAACTGGAAGGTGCTCCAGCGGCGATCGATTTGGCCGCCCGGCAACTCGGCTACCGGCCGCGCGATTATATTCGCGCAACGTATTGGGACCTCTACGCTGCGGATTGTGCGCGCCGCGGCAAATCGCCTCGAAATTTGCTGTTTCGCGCGTGAAAATCCACTAACAAAGCAGTCTTTGCTTGACAAAATCTGCAGGTACATTTACTAGTCAAATGAGG
>JBOGNC010000063.1:0-17723 GCA_050747045.1 Candidatus Acidiferrales bacterium
TGTTCGTCGGCCACACCGGAAGCACCGGGAGCGTCGCGCTCCTGTTTCTGTGCGCGATTCCTCCCGTTCTGGCCGTCACGCTTCCTATGGCCGTCCTCGTGGGCGTGCTCATCGGTCTTGGCCGCCTTTCGGCGGACAGCGAAATTGTCGCTTTACACGCCTGCGGAATCAGCCTGCGAAGGCTGCTGGTCCCGATTGGTTTCGTGGCACTGGTTGCATGCGCGGCAAACCTAGCCATTACCTTCTGGCTGAGCCCGGCGGCCTTACGTACCGTCCGGCGAATCGAAGGTCGCATCCTGATCTCGCAAGCGCCCTTCGCCATCGAGCCCCGAGTGTTCGATGAACGACTGCCGCACATCGTATTATACGTACAAGACGTCGAAGCAGCAGCTACGCGTTGGCGCGGAGTATTCCTGGCGTCCTCGGCTGACCATGGGAATTCGATCACCACGGCTGAAAGCGCATCGATCATGCGCGGTCCAGGGAAAGACCAGCTGGAAATCCAGCTGGGCCAAGGCAGCACCCACGAATACGATGCTCGCCATCCGGATCGTTACAACGTAACCACCTTCGGGGATAGCGACGTAGCCGTCGATCTTTCCCAGGTGGCGCTGCCGCAGAAGCTGGTGTCCCTTCCCGTGTCCGAGCAACACGCCAAGCAGTTGCTATCGAGCACTGGACCTAAGGCACTGCAAGCTCGCGTTGAATTCCAGCGCCGTGCGGCTTTTCCCGTTGCCTGCCTCGTTTTTGCGCTGATCGGAGTGCCAATCGGAGTCCGGCCCCGCCGCGGCGGGCGGGCTACCGGATTGATTCTGACCCTCGCGCTGATCGGCGGATATTATTTCCTGTTCGTCTACGGCGCTCATCTGGCCGCACAAGGGCAGATTAGTGTTTGGGTCGGGGTGTGGGGCGCAAACATCGTTCTAGCGCTCATTGGACTGATTTTGTTTCGACGGATTGAAAGCGTCCGCAGGCCCAGCCGAGCTCTGGCCTGGCTGCAGTCTTTGCGGGCAAGTCGAAAATCCGCCGAGCGGATCGCGAACGGGTCCAGTGCCAACTTTATCTCCAATGGCCCTGTTTCTCTTGCGCAAACGTCCGTGGAATTTCGGCGGATGATCGGTGCCGGGCGAGCCATGGCCTTTCCGATGATGATCGACGTGTACCTGCTGCAGCAATTCTTCTATTACTTTGTGGTGCTGCTGGCAGGTTTCGTCTTGATCTTCGACGCTTTTACGCTTTTCGATTTGCTGGCCGATATTTCACGCAACCACATCGCGATCGGCGCGGTCCTCAGCTACTTTCGCTATCTGATTCCGCTGATGATCTATCAGCTGGCGCCGCTGGCGGCGCTGGTAGCTACGCTGGTCACGCTGGGAATTCTGGCGAAAAACAATGAAGTGATCGCGTTCAAGGCCGGAGGCATCAGCCTTTACCGCTTGGTGCTGCCACTAACGCTCGCGGGCTGCCTGGTGGCCGGAGGCATGTTTCTGCTAGACGACACTTTTCTCCCGTACGCAAACCAGCGCCAGGATGCGCTGCGAAACGAGATCAAAGGACGCCCGGCGCAGACCTACTTCCAGCCCGGAGAGCAATGGATCGCGGGCGAGCACGATAAGCTTTACAACTACGAATTCTTCGATCCCGATCAGAAATTCTTCGGGGGGCTGAACGTTTTCGAGCTGGACCCCGCTACCTTTCAGATCCAGCGGCGAATATACGCTTCGCGCGCCACTTGGGAGCCGAGCGAAAACACTTGGGCGCTAACCGGCGGATGGGTGCGCAATTTTGACAGCGCTGGCCACGTTTCGAATTTCCAGACATTCAAAGTTACTTCGCTGCCCGAATTATCCGAACCACCGTCGTATTTCCATCGCGAAGTGCGGCAGTATTATCAGATGAACTGGCGGCAACTGGGGCGCTACATAGCCAGCCTGAAGCAGGCCGGATTCGATACCGCGCGGTTGTCGGTCGAGTGGAACAAGAAATTCGCATTTCCGGTGATTGCGGCGGTGATTATTTTCCTGAGCGCGCCCTTCGGATTCCTAGTGGGCACGCGCGGCGCCGTGGGAGGCATTGCGCTGGCGGTGGGGATCGCGGTGGTTTACTGGTCCACCTCGGCTCTATTCGAAGCGATGGGAACGATCGGGCAATTGCCTCCCACAGTGGCTGCTTGGGCTCCGGACGCGATCTTTGCGTTTCTAGGCGCTTATTTTTTCCTACGCATTCCAACCTGACGCACAATTCCAGGAACGACGAAAAGCTTGCGGCGTCAGTCGAACCTTTATCGAGAAGCCTTGACCTTCTTGCCAGCGCTCTTTTTGGCCTTCGACTCTTCAATTACGGCTTGAGCAGCCGCAAGCCTTGATATCGGCACTCGGAACGGCGAGGCGCTGACGTAGTTCATGCCGACCTGATGGCAGAATTTAACGCTTTCCGCATCGCCGCCGTGTTCCCCGCAGATTCCTATCTTCAGCTTTGGTCGCGTGCGGCGCCCGCGCTCGATCGCCGTCTTGATTAGTATCCCCACGCCTTCCACATCCAGCGTCTGGAACGGATCGGCCTTAAAGATTCCCGCCTTGCTTTCGTCCACGTACTCAGGGAGGAACCGGCCGGCGTCGTCGCGCGAAAGGCCCATTGTGGTCTGCGTCAGATCGTTGGTGCCAAATGAGAAGAATTCCGCGACCTCCGCAATCTGATCGGCAAGCAACGCGGCACGCGGCAACTCGATCATCGTGCCAACCAGGTATTCAAGTTTTACTTTACTTGCGGCGATAATCGGATCCGCAACCCGGCGCGTGGCGGTCTCGAGAATTTTCAACTCCTTCTTGTCCAGAACCAATGGGTGCATGATCTCAGGTAATACTTTAATGCCACGCTTTTTACATTCGACAGCAGCTTCAACGATCGCTGTAACTTGCATTTCCAAAATTTCCGGATAGGTGATGGAAAGACGGCAGCCGCGATGGCCGAGCATGGGGTTTGCTTCCTGCAGCTGCTTCACGCGCCGCTCGACCGTCTCGACCGGCACGCCGATTTTTTTTGCCAGTTCCGCTTGCTTTGCCGGATCGTGCGGAACGAATTCGTGCAATGGCGGATCGATCAGCCGGACGGTGACCGGATAGCCGTCCATGGCCTCGAAAATTCCCACAAAATCACGGCGCTGGAACGGCAGCAGTTTATCCAACGCGCGCCGCCGAGCTTCGGAAGTGTCCGCGAGAATCATTTCCTGGATTGCTTCCTGGCGGTCGATGCTGCGTTCCGGTTGCTCAAAATCCTTGAAGAACATATGTTCGGTGCGGCAGAGGCCGATGCCCTGCGCGCCCATTTCGCGAGCTAAGCGGGCATCGCGCGGCGTATCGGCATTGGTGCGCACGCCAAGCTTGCGCACCTTATCTGCCCACTTCATCAGCGTCTCGTAGGATTTCGGCGGTTCCGGACGGACTAACTGCATTTCGCCGGAATAGACGTTGCCATCGCCTCCGTCCAGCGTGATCCAATCCCCCTCTCCAACGCGCCGGCCATCGACCCTCATCGTTTTGGCATTCGCGTCAATTTCAAGATCCTCGGCGCCAACAATGCAGCACTTTCCCCATCCGCGCGCGACAACGGCAGCATGGCTGGTTTTACCACCGGTCGCCGTCAGAATTCCCTGCGCCACATACATACCACCCACGTCTTCAGGACTGGTTTCGCGCCGGATCAGAATCACTTTCTCTCCGCGCGCGGCCCACGCTTCGGCTTGCTCGGCGGTGAACACGGCGCGGCCAGCAGCGGCGCCCGGCACCGCATTGATGCCTGTGGCCAACTTTCTATTCGACAACTCCGAGCGAGGAACCTTTGCGTCCAACACCGGATAGAAAAGCCGCTCGATATCTTCGGGCCTAATACGTTCAAGTGCTCCTTCAACTGTGATTAGCTTCTCGTTGGCCATATCCACAGCGATGCGAAAAGCAGCCGCTGGCGAGCGCTTACCGGTTCGCGTCTGAAGCATGTAGAGTTTGCCGCTCTCAACCGTGAACTCCATATCCTGCATGTCGCGGTAGTGTTTCTCCAGCTTTTCTCGGACGCGCTCAAGCTGCTGATAGACCTTCGGCATTTTCGACTTCAGTTCGGAAAGGTGCATGGGAGTGCGAATCCCAGCCACCACGTCTTCGCCCTGCGCATTCAGCAGGAAATCGCCAAAAAACGTTTTCTCGCCAGTGGAAGGGTCGCGCGTAAAGCAAACGCCCGTGCCGGATTCTTCGCCAGTATTGCCAAAGACCATTTGGACGACATTCACCGCCGTGCCTAGCAGACCGGAGATCTTCTCGACGCGGCGATAAGTTACGGCTTTCTCTCCCATCCACGACTCGAACACGGCGCCAATCGCGCCCCACAACTGCTCAATGGGATCTTCCGGAAAATCCTTGCCTGTTTTTTGTTTAAAATAGGCTTTGTATTCGCCAACCAATTCCTTCCAGCCTTCGGCGACAACCTGCGTGTCATCCTTTACTTTCAGGCGCTTCTTCAATTCTCGCAGCCGATCTTCAAGGCCTTCTTTTGGCAAGCCAATTACAACCGTCGAATACATTTGGACGAAGCGCCGATAGGCGTCATACGCGAAGCGATCATTCTTCGTGGCACCCGCAAGGCCCTGCACCGATTTCCGGTTAAGGCCGAGGTTCAGAATCGTCTCCATCATGCCGGGCATGGAGCGGGCCGATCCGGAACGAACGCTTACAAGCAGCGGATCGTTGGCGCCGCCGAGTTTTTTGCCCGTTAACTTCTCCAAGCGGTCGAGATCCTTATGTACTTGCGATCGAAGCTCGCTCGGGTGTTTGCGGCCGTGCTTGAAGTAGTAGTCGCAAGCCTCCGTGGTGATGGTGAAGCCCGCTGGAACGGGCAGGCCGATGCGCGTCATTTCCGCGAGGCCGGCGCCCTTGCCGCCGAGAACCTCGCGCATATCGCCCGTGCCATCCGACTTGCCCGCGCCAAAAAAGTAAACGTATTTCATTTTTGCCCTCGGTCGATTCCTGGTGAGCGGTATTGTCGGCCCGCCGATAGTTGAAGTTGAAAATTACAGATTATTTAGACTCGTCGGAGCCCAGCTCGGAAAAATCGGCAATGGTTGAGAATTCCTTCAACAGTGACGCGAGCAATGCAATCCTGTTTTTTCTCACATTGCGGTCCTCAACCATTACCAGAACTCCGTCAAAAAACTTATCAACTGCCGGTCGAAGCTTAGATATACCTTCGAGCGCAGCTTTGTAGTTTTGATCTCGCTTTCGCACCGCGACTTCATCGCGAATCTTCTGCGCCGTAGCATAAAGTTCGACTTCCGGTTTCTCGCCAAGTAATTCCTGCCGGACTGCAACCTGTCCTTTATCGTCCCTGCCAGCCGATTTTTCAAGGATGTTGCGAATTCGCTTGAAGCTAGCCGCAAGGGGCGCAAAATCCTTCGAGTAACGGATCGCCTTTACCGCTGCGATGCGATCTGCCGCGTCGCATAGGTCGTCGGCATCGGCCGCGAAAACCGCGTTGATCTCATCGTACGAATATCCACTCTTCTCGCGAAAATAGAAGCGCGCGCGGTCGAGCAAGAATGTGAGTACGAGCTTCTCCGTTTCCACTGACACATCAATTCGCGGCGCGTGTTCACGAACCGCTTTCGCCGCGGCGGAGAGCATGGCCGAAATAGACACGGGCAAGCGCCGCTCCAGAATGATCTTCACGATGCCGGTGGCAGCGCGCCGAAGAGCAAAAGGATCGCTTGAACCAGTGGGAATAATTCCCACGCCAAAACAGGCAACCAAAGAGTCGAGCTTGTCTGCCAGCGAAACGGTGCAGCCAATCAAATTTCTCGGAAGCGGTTCATCCAAGCCCAGCGGCTTGTAGTGATCGTACACGGCCCAGGCAATCGAGTCTGGCTCGCCCTGGGCCCGTGAATAAAGGCCGCCGACAACTCCCTGCAATTCGGGGAATTCCCGGACCATTTCCGTAACCAAGTCACATTTGGCAAGCTCGGCGGCGCGGTCCGAACCTGCCACATCCGCTTGCGTCATGCCGCGGTTGAACCACTGCTCCGCAAACCAGCGCGCCAAAGTGCGCACGCGCTCAACTTTATCTCCATAGCTGCCGAGCCGCCGCTCATATGTGACAGCGGCAAGCTTCGGCAGATACTCATCCAGGCGGCATTTCTGATCCGCGTCCCAGAAAAAACGCGCATCGGCAAATCGAGCACGCAGCACGCGTTCGTGCCCTGCCCGCACCAAGCCTTTGGGGTCGCGCGGCAAATTAATAACCGCGAGGAAGTGCGGCGCCAATTCCCCGGCCCGTTTCTCGACGGCAAAATATTTCTGATGCCCGCGCATCACGGTGATAAGGATCTCGTCCGGCAGTGCGAGGAAGGCGGGATCAAAGTCGCCGGAAATCACCGTGGGGTACTCGTTCAAGTAGGTTACAAGGTTGAGTAGTTCGGGATCTTCGTGCACGCGTAGCGACCGGCGCGCGGTTAGCGTACGGATCTCCGCTTCGATCTTCTTGCGACGCTGCTCTGGACGGCACAGCACGAAATTCCTCTTCAGCTTGGACTCATAATCACGCGCGTTCGTGACCGCAATGCCCCTCCTCCCAAGAAAGCGATGGCCATCCGTACGATTAGCAGCGCGAACGTCCGCGAAAAAGAACGGCACTACCGCACCATCAAGCACCGCTACGATCCAGCGAATCGGACGAATGAACCGAGGGCTATCAGCGGTCGTCCAGTACATCGAACGCGGCCACGACAGATCTCGAATGCACTCCGGTAGCGTTCGCGCCAAAACCTGCCGCGCCGGTTCGCCGGCGATCGATTGCCTCGCCGCTAAGTAGTCGCCCTTTGGCGTGCTGATCACCAACAACTTCTCCACGGGGATCGACTGCTTCTCGGAAAAGCTGAGCGCTGCGCGAGTCGGTTTTCCTTGGGGATCATAAGCAATCGCCTTAGGTGGACCAACGATCTCCCTCGTCACATCTTCTTGCTTTAGTCGAACATTTTTCGCGATGGCCACAAGCCTTCGCGGCGCGCCAAAAGTTTCAATCGAATCCTCAACTGTCGGCTCGTCGACCAACCTCGCCGCCGCTAGATGCTTTACAAGTAGCGCTTTAAGCTCGCGCGCTGCGCGCTCAATCATTCCGGCTGGTGTCTCTTCGCACCCGATCTCCAGGAGCAGCTCGCCTGTTACTTTCATGCGCTCACTCCTGCCGTCCCCTGGACGAATTCTCGCTGCGCCAGCCACGATTGCGCCACCCGGGTGGCCAGCTTGCGAATACGGGCAATCATGCCTGCGCGCTCCGTCACGGAAATTGCCCCGCGCGCGTCAAGAACGTTGAAAAGGTGTGAGCACTTCAGGCACAGGTCGTAGGCTTGCAACACTGGAAATCGGCGGATCGCTTCGCCCTTCAACTTCACGTAATCAGCGAGCAGTCGCGCCGCCTCAGCCTCGTTTAGATCGAATTGCTTCCGCGTGGACGCCGCCTCGGCATAATCGAAGCTGTACGCGGAAAATTGCTGCTCTTCCGCCAGCCGCACCTGTCGGTAGGTCATCGACTTCGACCACATCACATCGAAGACGTTATCAACTCCCTGCAGGTACGCGGCGATGCGATCGAGACCGTACGTCAGTTCGACTGAAACGGGATCAAGGTCAGCTCCGCCGCACTGCTGAAAATATGTGAACTGCGTGATCTCCAGTCCATCTAGGAGAACTTGCCATCCGATCCCCCAGGCACCCAACGTGGGGGATTCCCAGTTGTCCTCTTCAAATCGCACATCGTGCTCTTTTAAGTTGATACCGACTGCGGCAAGGCTATTGAGGTACAGGTCCTGAATGTTCGCGGGAGAGGGCTTGAGGATCACTTGAAGCTGCGTATGCTTGTAAAGCCGGTTGGGATTTTCACCGTAGCGTCCGTCCGTCGGTCGGCGGCTTGGTTGCGCGTACACCACTCGATACGGATCGGAGCCGAGGACGCGAAGGAACGTTTCCGGATGCATGGTGCCTGCGCCGACTTCGATGTCGTACGGTTGCTGCAAAACACAATCGCGGCTGATCCAATACTGTTCAAGTTTTAGCAGAAGGTCTTGAAACGCGAGCCCTTTCAATTTCGGCCGCTTCAATGTTTTTGTTTGCGCTCTCGCGATCACGCGGTTGGCTCCAGAAGTTCTCTCGACGTCAGCTTGCGATCGATCTGATGCTCGATAATGTCCAACATGATTGCCGTTACGTCCCTCGCCTCGCGGTCGTGCCGGCCCGCCGTATCAGCCTCGTCGATCAGGCGATCAAGACGCCCAGCGAGCATCTTCCGAGCTAGCGCCAAAGCGGCCGGCTGAATCGCGCGCATTCCAGAGCGGCGGCATTTGGCGCACGCTAACGCCGATCCGCCACTAGCCAAGTACGCGGGAACAGCCCCCGCCAGCGCCGTGCCGCAAAATCCACAGCGATCGAGAGAAGGCAGCCAGCCGCCAAGCTTCACCGTCCAGATTGCGAAATACGCGAGGGGCATTTCCGATTTTCCAGTTCGCTTGATCGCCTGCGCGGTCAGGAGCAGAAGGCGGAAATTGGCATCGGAGGCTTCATGGTCCGGCAGCACCGTCTCCGTCACTTCGCTCAGAATCGACAGCGCCACGCTCGACGTATAATCCCGAAACGCATCCAAAAACGATTCGATCATCTCGCACTGGCGGATGCGCACCAGTTCCCGCGTTTCCTTCTCGAAATACCAGATCCGCACATACGTCAGCCGCTCGAGAGTCGAGCCAAACCGGCTCTTCGGCTTTCGCGCTCCCGCCGCTACTCCGCGCACGCGGCCCGCGGCTCGCGAAAGAAAGCTCACCAGCCGGTCCGCTTCTCCAAGCGAATAGCTCTGCAGGATGATCGCTTCGGATTCGTGAAGGGCCATCGACTTGTCGGCGCGCCGATCCCTCAACCAGAGCTTGCGGGCGGCCGCTTTACCGAACGCTCCGCTTCAACTGTGCACGCACGCGAACGAATTTTTCTATCATAGCAAACTACGCGGCGCAATTGATAAACCGCGCCAGCACCTTGTCCGTTTGAAATTTTCTTGAACTAATCTAAAGTATTGCATCAATGCGCGCTCGCAAGAAACGATCTCGTTCGCCGTTGGTCGTCGGGGTCGGCATCAATGCTCTGGACACGGTCATTCGCCTGCCTCGCTTCCCCGCTCCGGATTCTAAGGTGGAGCTACTCTCTGTCGAATCAATGCCCGGAGGACAGGTAGCGAGCGCAATGGTTGCGTGCCGCCGCTGGGGCCTTCGCGCCCGATATGTTGGAAAGATTGGAAACGACGTGGCTGGTGCACGCCAACGTGCCGAGATGAAACGCGAGGGCATTGATGCGCACTGGATCGTGGCCAGAGGACGCCGCAGCCAATTCTCGTTCATCCTGGTTGACCAAGCTTCAGGCGAGCGCACCGTGCTCTGGAATCGCGATCCCAAGATCGCACTTCGTCCGGATGACCTTAAGCACAGCTGGATTCGCGGAGCCGCCGCGCTGCTCGTCGATGGACACGATACCAGGGCTGCCGCTCTTGCATCTCGCTGGGCGCGCGAAGATAGTATCCCAGTTGTCGGCGATTTCGATAATCGCTATCCTGGAGTTGAAGCGCTGCTCGAACACGTCGACTATCCGATAACCTCTAAAGATTTCCCTGAGCGAGTTACTGGCGAAAGCAACCTATTGAAGTCGCTGCAGATGATCCATGCACAGTTCAAGTGTCGCCTCACCACCGCAACGCTCGGCGGCTGCGGGGTGATTGCGTGGGATGGTGTTCGATTTCTATACTGTCCAGCTTTCACGGTGAATCCCGTTGATACCACTGGCGCCGGAGACATCTTCCATGGCGCATTTGTACACGGGCTTGTGCAGGGTTGGTCGTTTGAAGAGATACTCGAATTCGGCTGCGCGGCTGCTGCGCTGAATTGCTTAGCGCCAGGCGCACGCGGCGGCATCGCACCGCTCAAAAAAATCGAAACTCTTCGCCGTAGCGCAGCCCGACAAAAGCGTGCGTACTCCGGCGAGCAACTTCGCCAAGCTGCGCGCGACGCCACTCCAATGCCGGAAGCTCGCCGATGATCCCGCTCAAGGACACAACTCCCCGGCGTTCATTCCCTATCATCACGGTGCTGCTGATCGTCGTTAATTTTATCGTCTTCTTTCATCAGATATCGCTCTCGCCTGCTGCGGGCAATACGTTCGTGCGGGTCTACGGTCTCGTGCCGTCGCGAATCCAGTTATCCCTTGCCGGAAGACATTACAGCCTGGCTCAAGGTTTCGTGCCTCTTTTTACCTGCATGTTCCTGCACGGCGGCTGGCTGCACATCATCGGCAACATGTGGTTCCTTTGGATCTTCGGTGGAAACGTCGAGGACCGCATGGGCTCCGCCTCGTATCTTCTCTTCTACCTCATCTGCGGACTGGGATCGGGAATCTCGCAAGTTGCCTTTTCGTGGGGCTCGGCGATTCCCTCGATCGGCGCAAGCGGTGCCATCGCGGGAGTTCTAGGCGCCTACCTTGTTTTCTTCCCCGGCTCGCGGATACTTTCTCTTGTGCCACTGCTAGTGATCTGGTTCATGGCGCGTATCCCAGCATGGATTTTCATTGGGCTGTGGTTCCTCGTGCAATTCCTGAGTGGCCTCGGTTCGTTCGCCAACACAAATTCGGGAGGCGTTGCCTGGTGGGCTCACGTCGGCGGGTTCATCCTGGGAGCGGTGCTGGCCAAGCCATTCGCGTCGTCGCCCCGCCGAGCGGTCTCAGCGTGGTAAAGCAAAGCGAACCCGAATTCAATTCATCCTTGAAGTAAGCATTCGTGCTTGGAGAGACGAGCAGATGTCGTCAGAAATCTCGCGCGGTCGACGAGCCGACAGTTCGAGATTAGGTTAAGCGCAGATGATTTTTTTCGCGGGAGTCCAAAATTAAAGTGAACCTTTACGCACCCCGCATCACCTTCAGCCTCGTGCAAAAAATCCTCGTCACGACCGCCGTTGCGCAAGAATTTCGCTCACGCCCCGTTTAAAATTTTGCCGCTCTACCACATCAGGCCGTCTCCGCAAAACAGAATCTGTGCTAAGGTTATCGGTTCTCTGGTATGGCGTCGCCAGCAATAGTCTGCGGGAGCGCGGCCCGCCTCGGGGGTGGTTTTCCATTATGAAGCTTTCGTACAACGGCATTGCCGTCCCGGACGGCCAGCCGATCGATTACGTCGACGGTAAGTTTCGTATTCCGGACCAGCCGATCATCCCATTTATTGAGGGCGATGGTACCGGGCGCGACATTTGGCGAGCGTCGCGCCGTGTGTTCGACGCCGCCGTCGACAAAGTCTATGAGGGGAAGCGCAAGATCGCCTGGTATGAAGTTTTGGCTGGCGAGAAGGCCTACAATCACTTTCAGGATTGGCTTCCGCAGGATACCGTTGACGCCATTCGCGATTTTCGGGTGGCCATAAAGGGGCCTCTAACCACACCAGTTGGCGGCGGCATCCGCTCTCTCAACGTGACATTGCGCCAGCTACTCGATTTGTATGTGTGTGTCCGTCCGGTGCGCTACTTCGAGGGTGTACCCACTCCCATGCTGCACCCGGAACGCATGAACGTGGTTATCTTCCGCGAGAACACGGAGGATGTTTACGCCGGTATCGAATGGAAATCCGGCACCCCGGAAGCAAAGAAGTTGATCGATTTCCTGAACGACGAAATGCTTAAGGGCACCGGCAAGAAGGTTCGCGAAGATTCAGGAGTCGGTATCAAGCCGATTTCCCCCTTCGGCACGAAACGGCTGGTGCGTCGCGCGCTTCACCATGCCATCCGGAAAAAACTGAATATCGTCACCCTCGTTCATAAGGGCAACATCATGAAGTTCACCGAGGGTTCGTTCCGCGATTGGGGCTACGAGTTGGCCACGGAAGAATTCCGCTCCGAGGTCGTCACCGAGCGCGAAAGCTGGATACTTGGAAACAAAGACGCAAATCCCAATATTACAGTCGAGCAAAACGCCGAGATCATTGAGCCCGGTCTTTCGCACGCACCGTCCGATTTCAAGAAAAAGATCTGTGTGGAAGTTAAACGAACACTTGAAGCGATCGAATCCACACATGGACGCGGTCAATGGAAAAATAAAATCCTCGTGAACGACCGCATCGCCGACTCCGTCTTTCAGCAGGTGCTTACCCGCGCCGACGAGTACCAGCTATTTGCTACGCCCAATTTGAACGGTGACTACATCTCCGACGCTTGCGCCGCGCAAGTCGGCGGCCTCGGCATGGCGCCGGGAGCAAATATCGGCGATGGCTTCGGAGTTTTCGAGGCGACTCATGGCACCGCCCCGAAATACGCCGATAAGGACGTGATCAATCCCAGTTCGGTGATTCTTTCGGGCGCCATGATGTTCGACTTCATGGGCTGGAAAGAAGTGTCCCTTCTGATCGAGGCGGGAATCGAGCGCACCATTCAGCAAAAGTGCGTAACATACGACTTGGAGCGCTTGATGACCGGCGCCCGGCGCGTCACTACGACCGACTTCGCCTCTTCGATCATCGAGAATATGCAAAGCCTTGCTATCGCTGGACGCTAAGTGATTTCGGTGCATCGTTTCCGCGCCGGTTTCTGGGTTCTCTAAATAATTTGTTCAAGTTTGCACTCAATAGCCGGCCCTCTGCCCTGAATAAAATTCACTTCTGGCGACGCCGGCAAATTTGCCAGTTCAAGGAGATTTGAGAATGCGAAAGAAAGTCACGGTAGTTGGCGGCGGATTCGTCGGATCAACCACGGCGCAGCGTATCCATGATATGGGCCTAGCCGACGTGGTGCTGACCGACATCATGGAAGGCGTGCCGGCCGGCAAGGCGCTTGATATCGCCGAGTCTGGTCCCATTATCGGCAGCGACGCGCACGCGGCCGGAGTCACCACCGCTTCCGGAGATTACAAGGAAACGGCCAATAGCGACGTCATCGTCATCACTGCCGGTTTCCCGCGCAAGCCTGGCATGAGCCGCGACGATCTGCTCAAGGCTAATTACGACGTAATTAAAGCGGTGGTTGAAGCCGTGGTGAAACTCTCTCCCAATTCCATTCTCATCGTCGTAACAAATCCGCTTGACGCCATGGCCCAGGCTGCGTTCAAGGTCAGCGGATTTCCAAAGAATCGCGTCCTCGGAATGGCCGGAGTGCTGGATTCTGCGCGGATGAGCACCTTCGTCGCAGCCGAACTCGGAGTTTCCGTCGAGAACGTGCACTCGTTCGTGCTCGGCGGTCACGGCGACGACATGGTCCCGCTTCCCCGCTATTCAACCGTTTCTGGAATTCCAATCACGGAGCTAATCCCTAAAGAAAAACTCGAAGCCATCATTACTCGCACGCGGAAGGGCGGCGCCGAGATCGTGAACCTATTGAAGACCGGCTCCGCCTACTACGCACCATCTGCTGCCGCGGTGGAAATGGTTGAAGCAATACTTAAAGACAAAAAGAAGATCCTTCCCTGCGCGGTTTATCTCGAAGGCGAATACGGCATGAACGGCCTTTTCGTTGGCGTTCCTGTAAAGCTCGGCTCGAAGGGTGCGGAACAGATCATCGAGATTAAACTGACTGCTGAAGAAAAAACCGCTCTCGAAAAGTCCGCTGCTTCTGTGCGCGAGCTCGTTAAAGTAATTGGTGTGTAGTCGCCGCGCAGACCTGCTTCGATGTCGCGCTGCAACTTAAAGCGCTGCCCGAACCCCGTCGGCGCTGTGCTCACGGACTGGCGGAGAAGACACGCCGTCACGAATTCCTTTCAGTAAGTATTTCGCTACGCTAGTTCCCTTCCGTTATCCATATCTCCGCCCCCATTGCTAAACTGCGAAGCAAGGACACGCATATGCCGCGCGCGACGCCATTCTCGATCGTTCGAAAAGTCTTTGGCTGGTTCGTCCTCGCCGTGTTAATCGTGACGCTGGCGCTGCTGCTCAGGACCTCGCCTCCGCCGATCGTCATCACCAACGCAGCTGCCGCTGCTTCGGCGGAAAACAAACTAGACGCTGCAGACCAAGCCGCCCAGTCGGGGCAGCCTGCGCAGGTCCGGCTCGACAGCACCGAACTGAACTCATATTTGGCTCAAAACCTCCAACTCGCAGGGTCGACGTCCACCAATTCAGGCGACGAGGCAGGCACGCCAGCAGTGGAGGGTGTCGATGCTCAGACTGCCGAGCAGGCAGAATCCTCGGTTGAAAACGTTAAGATCGCTCTGGACGGAGATCTGGTGAGAACCTACGTGATCTTCAATTTCCATGGCAAGGATTTGTCTCTGGAAATCGATGGGCACCTATACACGCAGGACGGCTACCTAAAATTCGACCCGGCGGATGGAAGGTTTGGCTCTTTCCCGTTGCCGCAATCCGCAGTGCAAGAGGCTGTACAGAGGTTGATGGAGTCGCCCGAAAATCGCGAAAGGCTGCGGCTGCCTGCGTACATCAGCGACATGTCCGTGGAAAATAGCCAGCTACTGATTTCCTATAAGTAGCACCGGCGCCCGAAATCCTCCCGATAGGGACGCGCTCCAAATCTACAAGGCGCAGTAAATCAAACAAACTTTCCATCGAACCGGCCGTTGATCTCTACGTGTCGCGCGTGACACCCGCGTGTCGCGGAGGCGTCAGTCGCGCGGATGCTGGGCTTTGAGTAGTGCAAACGGCGCGGCCCGCAGTCCCTCAATTTGTTGGGGATTCTCGCCGGTCCCCAGCGCCAATACCGTTCACGCAGCTATTCAAGCAATTGGAACACGAAGTGCTACATGCCGCGCGAGTACGCACTTGAGAACGGTTTAGTCGGAGCTAAACGCCCAAAAAAGGAATGCACATGAGCGACATCGGCGGTGCAAAGCGCGGTGAAATTGCGATTGCAGGCCTTCTGTTGGCGATCGGCCTGATTGTTGGAGGTTGGCTGCTAGGCGCGCAAATTAAGGCCGTACGTCTCGGCGACCGCTATGTGTCAGTGAGAGGCTTGGCGGAGCGCACCGTGAAATCGGACCTCGCCATTTGGCCGATCAACTATACCGAGACCGGAGACGATCTTCCCGCGCTCTACGCAAAGACCGAAGCCGACAAGACGGTGATCCTCCACTTCCTCGCGAAACAAGGTATTCAGCCGTCAGAAATCGTGCTGGGAATCGTCAACGTCACTGATGCTCAAGCAAATCTTTACGGCGGCAACCGAAGGCTGCTGTACCGCTACATCATGCGGCAGCAGATCACGGTGCGGACGTCGCGGGTCGATCAAGTATCGGCAGCCGCGCAGAAGGCGACCGGCCTCTTGCAGCAAGGCATCTTAATCAGCCAGAACCTCACGTACAAGTTTAACGGCCTGAACTCGATCAAGCCGGACATGATTACGGAAGCAACTCGAAATGCGCGGGCCGCTGCCGAGCGCTTCGCGCAAGACTCAGACAGCTCGGTCGGCTCGATTCGCCAGGCGACCCAGGGCTTTTTCTCGATCCTGCCCGCGAACTCGGGCGCCACTGATTCGGAGTACGGCAGAGTGTACGGAGGCGGTGCGGACGCTAGCATGATGAAGACCGTACGTGTGGTCACCGACGTTCAATACTATCTCGGGAATTAGATATCTGCGGTCGGCGAAGCTGAGAGAGTTTACGCGGGCCAGATTGGCGTGTACGCAACGTACAGGAGCCAGTACACCACCACGCCGGTGACGGAAACGTAGAGCCAAAGAGGCAGCGTCCAGCGCGCGATGGCGCGATGCATCACGAAGTTCTTGCGCAGCGCGCGCGCCAGGGTGATGAAGACCAAGGGCACGATGATCGTCGCCAGAATCGTATGTGACACGAGGATCGAGAAGTATACGGGACGGATCCAGCCATGCCCGCTGAAGCGAATCACCCCGGCGGTGAAGTGCAAGTAAAGGTAGAGGCACAGAAAGACGGCGGAGCAGCCCAGCGCGGTGAAGATGCACGCCCGGTGCCACGCGACTTTTTTTCGGCGAATAAAAATATAGGCGAGAACCAGAAAAAAACCTGCTGCGCCGTTGAGCACGGCAATCACGGCGGGAAGCGATTTGACCGGAATAAACATCAACGCGCGGCGAATCGCCGCGATGGGAAATCCAAATTCTCGCGATACTTTTTCCGCCGCGGCTATCGAACAGCCAGCTTATCCAGCACCAAGCAGATAAGCAGCAGCGGAATGTGCGCAACGGTGGCATGCATCAACCACTTCGCGCGAGTATTGGTGCGCGAACGATTGGCCCACAGGCCTACCTGCAAGAGAATCATGCCCAGGACCAATGCCAGGAAAAAATAGGCGATTCCCGCCATTCCGACCACCGACGGCAGCGCGCTGACCCACACCAGGATCGCCGACGTGCAAACGATCTGGCGAAACGTAGAATCGCCCTTGCGGTCCACCACTGGCAGCATCTTGATTCCCGCGCGGGCATAATCCTCGCGATACATCCAGGCGATGGCCATGAAGTGCGGAAATTGCCAAAAGAAAAGTATGCCGAAAAGAATCCATCCGCCAATCGAAAGCGAACCGTGCGCGGCGGCCCAACCGATCAGCGGAGGCAGCGCTCCGGGAATTGCACCGACGGCGGTGGAAAACGGCGTAATCTTTTTCAGTGGCGTGTAAAGCCCGAGATACAGGACCGTGGTCGCCAGCGCCACAAGCGCGGCCAATCCATTCGCGGCGAGCGCGAGCCATACGGCGCCGGCAACGATTGTGAGCACTCCGAAGATCAGCGCGTCACGCGGACGCAGTTGGCCGGTCGGCAAAGGCCGCCGAGCGGTGCGGCGCATCACGGCGTCCAGATCGCGCTCAATGTATTGATTCAGCGCGGCCGTGCCACCGGCTACGAGCATCGTGGCGCAGACTGTGCTGAACAGCACCGACCATTCGATCGGACCGCTGGAGCCGAGATAAAAACCGGCGAGCGTGGTGATCACGACGAGGAACGTGACATCCGGCTTGGTAAGCACTACGTAAGCCCAAGGCTTATCGAAAGTGGAGATCGCTTCGGCGCGCTCGTTCATGTGCGAAGGTCAGCCCCCTACCCTTTCAGGTGAGCCTCCGGCAGCAGATGCAGTCTGCGGAGGCGCCACAGGTGAACCGACCGCAAGGTGAGCCGGTGAAGTCAGATGGAAACACATGAGCATTAGAAGAGTGGAAGCTGCGAGCAGCAGCGCTCCGCCAAGAACGTGAGCCACCGTAAGCGTTACGAACATGTCCGTGGGCTGCACGATATCGACCGGACGAGTCATGGCCCACCAAGCGGCAAATCCCAGCAAAATCTGAATACCGAAGAAGGCATGCAGCAGAACAACACCCTTGCGAAGATTGCGACTATCCTTAAAGCGTTTCTTTACCACCCGTCCGATCCACACAACCATCACGGTCACTGCGGCCGCGCCGATTAGGTGCGGCACAATGTTGAGTATCCCGTGCCGGTAAGCCGCCCCAAGCAGCACCTGAGCCAAAATCACGCCCATTGTGGCCGAAGCCAGTGCCGTGGCGCGCGGCGAGCCGCGATCCTCAAACTGCTGCGAAGTAGTCTGCCACCACGGGCTTAGATAGACCGTCAATCCCACAAGCGTGATGAAGAAAATTTGCCCCAGCGTCGCGTGGGCCGTTGCGGATGCGGACGGATCGCTCCCCAACACCCGAAAGCCTCCCAGCGCCGCCTGCGCGATCACAAGGCCTACGGCCGTCCAACC
>JBOGNC010000064.1:0-17614 GCA_050747045.1 Candidatus Acidiferrales bacterium
GATGGACGTGATCAGCATCGTCGATGCCGATGGCCGCGAATTCGCGCGCGGGATCGCCAATTGCGCGAGCGAGGAAGCTCAAAGTTTTTCAGGCAACAAAGCGGCGCGCGACAAGCGCTCTCTAAACGGCGCCCCAGTGCTTGTCACTCGCGATAATATTGTGCTATTGCAAACGCCATGAGCCAGCCATCCATAGCGCCGGCGGAATCGAGCGCGGCTTCGGTCGCCTTGCTGGCGGAGCGCGCCCGCGTCGCGTCACGCGCCGTCGCCAAGCTTTCCGCGGATCAGCGGAACGAAGTGGTGCTTTCCGCCGCGCGAGCGCTTGAGAGCGGCGCGTCGCGCATTCTTGAAGCGAACGCGCGCGATTGTCGCGCCGCTGAGGGAGCCGTAGCCACCGGGAAAATGACGTCCGCGATGCTGGCGCGCCTGCGCGTCACCGAGCGTGGCATCGCACAAATGGCCAAGCTGGTCCGCGAGGTGGCCGCGTTGTCCGACCCGCTCGGCAAACGCTTGACGGCAACCGAGCTGGACAATGGACTCCTGCTGATCAAGGAATCGTGTCCCCTCGGCGTGGTCGGAGTGATCTTCGAATCGCGGCCCGATGTGGTGCCGCAGCTCGCGTCGCTGGGACTGAAGTCTGGCAATGCTGTGATCATGAAAGGCGGATCGGAAGCCGCGGCAACTAACGAAGTGCTGGTGGCGATTTGGCGCGAGTCTTTGGCTAAGTCTCCAAACGTACCGTCGGATTCGATTACGCTGCTGCAAACGCGCGCCGATGTGCTCGATCTGCTGTCGCAAGATCAGAACGTCGATCTGATTATTCCGCGCGGATCGTACGAACTGGTGCAGTACGTGATGCAGTACAGCCGGATTCCCGTGCTCGGGCACGGCGAAGGAATTTGCCACGTGTACGTCGACCGCGCCGCCGACGTCGACAAAGCCGTGGCGATCTCCTACGACGCAAAAGTGCAATATCCCGCCGTTTGCAACGCGGCGGAGACCCTTTTGGTACACCAGGATATTGCCCGTGAATTCCTGCCGCACGCAATCGCGAAATTAAAAGACGCGGGCGTGGAGATTCGCGGTTGCGCGAAGACGATGGCGATGTTGCCAAATCAAGGAATCATCCCGGCGACCGAAAAGGACTGGCGCACTGAATATTCGGCTCTGATTCTGTCGATCAAAGTGGTGGGCAACTTGGATGAGGCTGTCGATCACATCAATCGATATGGTTCGCATCACACGGACGCGATCGTAACGGAAGACTCCGAAGCCGCTGCGAAATTCATGAGTGAAGTCGATTCGGCGGGCGTGTTCCAAAATGCCTCGACGCGTTTTGCCGATGGCTTCCGCTTCGGGTTCGGCGCCGAGGTGGGCATCAGCAACGGCAAACTGCACGCCCGCGGCCCGATGGGGTTGGAGGGCCTGACCACTTATAAGTACAAGCTCTACGGCAGCGGGCAGATCGTCGCCGATTACGCTAGCGGGAAAAAGCGGTTCACGCATCGCCGTTTGCAGTGATTCGCACTCGCTAAATTCGCCCAGTAAAGTGTAGCTCCATTCACCCGCCAGAAAAATCTAGCAGCAAGGGAAGACACGAGCCGCAGGATGCGCGAGGAAGAGAGACTGCAAGCAAACGCCGAGCGGGATGCAAATTGGAAGCGCTGGGGCCCCTATCTTTCCGAGCGGCAATGGGGCACGGTTCGCGAGGACTACAGCGCGAACGGCGATGCGTGGGGTTATTTTCCGCACGATCACGCGCGTTCCCGCGTTTACCGTTGGGGCGAGGACGGACTGGCAGGCATCTGCGATCGCCACCAGCATATCTGCTTCGCCATCGCCTTGTGGAATGAAAAAGACCCGATCCTCAAAGAGCGCCTTTTCGGTCTCACTAATCGCGAAGGAAATCACGGGGAAGATGTAAAAGAGTATTACTACTATCTGGATGCCACGCCGACCAGTGCATATCTGAAATACCTCTATAAATATCCGCAGGCCGAATTTCCTTACGATCACCTTGTCGCCGAAAATGGCCGACGCTCGCGCGAAGAGCCCGAGTATGAATTAGTGGACACAGGCATCTTCGCGGGGAACCGCTACTTCGACGTGTTCGTTGAGTACGCAAAGGCCGCGCCCGACGACATTCTCATCCGCATCACAGCTTGGAACCGCGGCCCGGATGCGGCGCCGCTGCACGTCTTGCCGACAATATGGTTTCGGAACCGCTGGTCGTGGGGCGAAAATTATGACCCGCCCAGCGCGTCGCGAATCGACGGACCTCCCGGCACGGCACTGATCGCGTTGCAAGAATTTCATTACGGACGACGATGGCTGCTGATCGAGGGTGCTCCGGAGTTACTGTTCACGAACAACGAGACGAACGATGAGCGCTTGTACAAGGTAAAAAACAGGACACCGTACGTGAAAGACGCGTTTCACCGGCGTCTGGTCAACGGCGAGTCAGGCGCCGTGAATCCCGTTCTCGGAGGAACCAAGGCTGCGGCGCATTATGTGCCGTCGATTGCGGCGGGCGGAAGCTGGTCGATCCGGTTGCGGTTCCTGGATCGAAATCCGGCCGATAACTCAAAATCGCAGGAAGAGTTTTTCGGCTCGACATTCGAGTCTATCTTCGCCGACCGGCAACGGGAAGCCGACGAATTTTACGCATCGAAGACGGGAGATGCGAAAAGCGACGAAACGAAACGAGTCCAACGACAGGCGTTCGCCGGACTACTGTGGGGCAAGCAGAGCTATCACTACGACGTGCCTCGCTGGCTCGCCGGAGATCCCACGGAGCCGAAACCCGACCCCGCGCGGCTGCTGGGCCGAAATCACGAGTGGACGAACCTCTACAACGCGGACGTGATTTCCATGCCGGACAAGTGGGAGTATCCCTGGTACGCCTCGTGGGACCTGGCGTTTCACTGCGTGGCTATGGCACTGATCGATCCGGACTATGCGAAAGAGCAGTTGGTACTGCTCCTTCGCGAGTGGTACATGCATCCCAACGGGCAGATTCCCGCATACGAGTGGAATTTTTCGGACGTGAATCCGCCGGTGCACGCGTGGGCAGCGTGGCGCGTATATCGCATCGAACAGCGCCTCAAGGGCACAGCCGACCGCGGATTTCTAGTGCGCGTGTTCCACAAACTGCTTCTGAATTTCACCTGGTGGGTTAATCGCAAAGATCCCGGTGGCCGCAACGTGTTCGAAGGCGGGTTTTTGGGGCTCGATAACATTGGCATCTTTGACCGCTCCCTGCCGTTAGGTCCGGGCATGTTCGTCGATCAATCGGACGGAACCAGCTGGATGGCCATGTTTTGCCTGGACATGCTTGCGATGGCGATCGAACTGGCGCGCACGGATCCGGCGTACGAGGACGTGGCCAGCAAGTTTTTCGAGCACTTCGTCTACATTTCGCAGGCCATGAACAACATGGGCGGCGCGGGCATCGGCCTGTGGAACGATAACGATGGCTTTTATTATGACGTGCTGCACATGGGGCAGGGCGTCTGCACGCCGATTCGCGTGCGCTCGATGGTGGGCCTGATCCCGCTGTTCGCCGTCGAGACTTTCGAACCGGAGGACTTGGTCGGCATGCCCGCGTTTACGCGGCGCATGCAGTGGTTTTTGGATCATCATCCGGATTTCACCGCGCACGCGGACTTAAGCCGGCGTAGCGACCGCGGGCCGAGGCTGCTGCTGACCATCGCCAACCGGCAGAAGCTGGAGCGCATTTACCGGTACGTATTCGACGAGAACGAATTTTTGTCGCCGTACGGAGTGCGCGCGCTTTCCAAATTCCACTTGGACCATCCATTTAAACTGGCCGTCGATGGACAAATCCACTCGGTTGATTACGAACCGGCGGAATCGACTACCGATCTCTTCGGAGGAAATTCCAACTGGCGCGGTCCAGTGTGGTTTCCGATGAACTTTCTCTTGATCGAATCGATGCAGCGGATGCACCACTACTATGGCGACGATTTCCAGGTGGAATTCCCGACGCGATCGGGCCGCCACATCTCTCTGTGGGACGCGGCCAGCGAAGTTTCGCGACGTTTGATCGGCATCTTTCAACCGGTGAATGGCAGGCGGCCGGTATTTGGAGATGAGGAACTTTTCCAGAACGATCCCCACTGGCGCGACCTGGTTCCGTTCTACGAATACTTTCACGGAGAGACGGGCAAAGGTCTTGGTGCGAGCCACCAGACCGGCTGGACCGCGTTGGTAGCCAAGCTGATCGAGCAGAGCGGACTCTGACAATCAGGCGGCGCAAGAGACAACGGCGACGGAAGCTGAGTTTTTATTTCACGGAGTCGCGCTGCTTTGGCAGCGCATTTTCGACAAGCTCGATAAGCACTTTACGATTCTGCGCGACCGGAACCAGATAGAAATTAACGCGCGCGCCATCGGCGCCCGCGCGCGTGGCGGGATACACGGGTGCAACGCCACATCGCGCACGCAGAATATCGGTCACGTGATCGACATCGGTGACACCAATTTCCACCTGCTGAATGCCCTCGCCGGATTTTTGGAGGAAACGCGAAATCGCGCCGCTTCCGCCGGGGGCTGCGGTGGTTAGGACGTCCAGCCTGGCTGCTGCGACAAAATCAATCTCGAATTCTCGCGCGTCCTGATCCGGGGGCACATCGGCCAAGCGCGGCGATCCGCAAGCGGCGTGAATCCTCTGGAAAGTTTCGGGCTGAACCGCGAGCCCGACGGTGAATTCCGGGGTTCCGGCGCGATCGCGAATGATATATGTCGCGACTTCCGGGTCGAGAAACCACGGCTGCGTGGCGGAATAGGCAAGTTCGCAGCCTTGGCGAAAAATTGAAATCAAAGCTCTTTCGCGCGCGGATGAATCGGGATCGCTGAGCGCCCGAATCAAACGATTCAAGGGTACCAGATCACTTCCCGCGGGCTCGTCTCCAAGAGGCACGATCGACCTCAACGGCTGGATTTACGGCGTGTTCGGCGAAGGCTGCGCGCAATTCACGTCGGACAGGGCCACAGATTGCGTGCGACCCGGCAGGACTGTTACCGGCACATCCCATGTCAGGCGCACGTCGCCGACGTCTGCTGCCACTCCGAGCGTGCTAAGCCAGTATTGGCCGGGCGCGATGTTTCGCAGGTCCGCCTGTCCCTGCAAATCTGTCTGCGTACGGGCGACCAAGAATTTTGACTGTGCCAAATCGAGCGCCATGCGGTGTATTTTTGGGACGCGGCGCGCCAGCAGCATATTCCAGCGCGATCCAGGATCCACGTCCGTTAGGCCCAAATCAATGCCATCGAGAGTCAGAGGGTTGGTGGCGATATAGTGCAAAAGAGTTTGGCGATATTCCTCGGAAAGCTTTTTGAATTTCTCCGGATGTTTTTGCTCGTCGGAGGCTTTGTACTTCGGTTTGGGAAAATCGACAGACTGATCGTCGCTATTTCGTTCCATGTAGGCGTGGCGAAACTCCGGCACAGCAAGCACATCTTTGGGAGTGAGCTTATGAACGAAGTCTTCGCCAGCCAGTGATATGCAATGGTTTTTCTTCATCCACGCCTTCAGCTCGGGAGAAACGTCGAGCTTATCTATGAAGGGGTCCATATCGGGCTTAGGGTCGGTCGCCGCCGCGTCTTTTTCAATCTGTTCGAAGCTCTTGCTTAGTAGAAAAAATGGAAATCCGCGCACGGGCTCCTGCAGCCCGCCAGTGGGAGTTCCGGTGACGACGAACTGAATCGCGCCATCCTGCGCGCATGCGAGAGTAGCGATCGCGAATATTCCGGCGCAGAGGCAAGCCGAGAAGCGGAACGCACGTCTCATCGCGGTCATGGTAGCAGAAGCAGCTACGGGCGGGCGCAACGGATTCGCATGAAGTTGACCGGAAAGGAACGAGAAGCGCGCGAAGAGCGCAAACGTGGATTCGGGTTAGAACAACTGGAACGTCATTTCGATGACTTCGCGAACGGACGCGGGTTTGCCGTCGGGGCCAAGGGCAGGACGCAGCCGCCAGGTTAGCGCAGCCTTCCGAGCATTTTCATCCAGGCCATAACCGAGGCCCTTGACCACTTGCACATCGGTGACGCGCCCATCGGCCGTCACAACAGCGAGCAGCTCGACGACGCCCTGAATTTTAACCTTCATGGCTTCGTCGCTATAGTCCGCGCGCGGGCAATACAGGCATTGCGGAATCCCGTAGCCGCCGGTCCCCGCGTTTGGCATGCCGCCGCCAGTATTCCAGCCTTCGCCGGGACCGAGACCATTGCCGTTGCCATTGCCCAGTCCATTGCCGCGTCCCGCGCCCATCGACTCGTTATTGGAATGCCCCAGCGGATCGCCCCAGGTAGGAAGCTTCGGGTCGGGCATCTTGATGTCCGGATTGCCGATGATGGTTGGCGTCATGGCAATTTGCGGATGAATCGGCGGATTTGCCAGCGGCCGGGCGAATTGCGTCCATGAGAATTTTGGCGGCGTGCCTCGGCTCGCAGGTTTCAGATCGTGCTGTCCTCCGCCACCCCCAGCTTTCAGCTTTGCTGGCTTCAAATAAGGAGCTACCACTGTATCGAGCGGAGTGACGTCCAAAGGCGCCGTCTTGACTGGTGGCGGCCCCATGCTCAGAAGCAGCGGCACAAGAACAATCAGCGCGATCACCAGCACATGCGCGCCAACGGAAATTGCCTGCACGCGCGAAAATTGATCGTTCTTCGACCAGATTTCCTTGACCTTGACCGGCCTGCTGGTCGTTTGCAGAGGCGGAAGTTTTGGCGGAGAAATCAGGTCGCGAATATTTTTCCAGAGGCTGTTTTGCCCGCTCCAATTCACTAGCAGGTCGGAATGAACGGGACCCTTTGGCCCAGAGTGAAAGAGCTCTCTGATGTTATCGCGGAAGCTTCCGCCGAAACCCGGCATTGCAAAGGCGGAGGGCGTTCCGGGTTTCACCTTCACCGGACGCTCCGTCAGGAAATCCTTGAGGTTCGACCACAGACTTTTCAGGTTGGATTCGTGCGAAGGCGAACGAAAGCGGCCAATCTTGAGGGTCGGGCCCTCGTTTGGACTTGCGGCGTCGTGGGTCCTGGCGCCAAACTCTGACATTCAGTTACTCCGGCCCTGCCCACACTTAGACGCAACTGCATGAGAAAGGATGCCCCGCCTTGGGCACGGCTGACAGGTCCATAAAATCATTGTAACATACGACGTGCGAGGGGAATTTGGAGTTTCACCACGCGCACGCCTGACGAAAGTGCGTTCCCGTTCCGCAATCATGAGGACTGCATTCCGGGTGCCGATTAACGCTTTTTTCGCGTGCTGCATAGCAAGAAAGGACTTCTCGGTTTCGTAAATGGCGAAAATGGTCGACTTGAAGAGCACTCTGAATCTGCCGAAAACGGACTTTCCCATGAAAGCCAAGCTGCCGGAGCGCGAGCCGGCGCAACTTGCCGAATGGGAGCGGATGGGGATCTACGCGCAGATTCTGGAATCGCGTGCCGGAGCGCCGCTCTTCGTTCTGCACGATGGGCCTCCTTATCCTACGGGCGAGATTCATCTGGGCACGGGCCTTAACAAGACGCTCAAAGATATGGTGGTGAAGTCCAAGACAATGGCTGGGTATCGTTCGCCGTATATCCCGGGCTGGGACTGCCACGGCCTTCCCATCGAGACGCAGGTGGAGAAAAAACTGGGCGGCAAAACCACGAAAGTGGCGCCTGCCGAATTCCGGAAAATGTGCCGCGAGTTCGCGGCGCGCTTCGTGGCGATCCACAAAGTCGAATTCAAGCGTCTGGGAGTGTTCGGTCGGTGGGACGAGCCGTACCTCACGATGAACCCGCACGACGAGGCGTCGATCGCCGGAGCGTTCATCGACTTCCTCGAAAAGGGCTATATCTATCGCGGGCTGAAGCCGGTGTATTGGTGCATACACGACCGCACCGCGCTGGCCGAAGCGGAAGTCGAATACGAAGACCACACCAGCCCCTCAATATGGGTGAAATTTCCGGCGGTGCAAGGTTCGAAGCCGCGCGAGTTGGGCGAAGGTGTGAGCGCATTGATTTGGACCACCACGCCTTGGACGCTGCCTGCGAACCGCGCGCTCGCGTTTCATCCAAGCTTTGAATACGTGGTCGCGGAAACGCCGGCGGGCAAGCTGCTGATGGCCAAGGAGCGGGTGCGCGCGTTCGCCGAAGAGCTGAAGATCGAAGTGTCGGACGTGCGTGGCGGATGGAAGGGAACGGAGTTCGAAGGGACTCGGTTTCAACATCCATTTCTCGAGATGCGCGTGCCGGGCGTGCTGGCCGACTACGTCACCCTTGATGCGGGCACAGGAATCGTTCACACAGCTCCGGGCCATGGCGCGGACGATTTCCGCACCGGCCAAAAATATGGACTCGAAGCCTACGCACCGCAAGACGACGAGGGCCGATTTAACGAGGGCTTGCCGGAGTATGTGGGCAAGACTGTTTGGCAGGCGAATCCCGCTGTGATCGAGTTGCTGCAGAAGCGCGGCATGCTGGTGGGCGAGAAGAAAATCACGCACAGCTATCCGCACTGCTGGCGCTGCGACAATCCGGTGATTTTCCGGGCCACAGAACAGTGGTTCGTCGGGCTCGATCGCGACAATTTGCGCAAGCGCGCGCTGGACGAAGTGGAAAAAGTAAAGTGGCTGCCGGAATGGGGCCGCGAACGCATGCACGAGATGCTGGCCGACCGTCCCGATTGGTGCATTTCGCGCCAGCGCTTCTGGGGCGTGCCGCTGATCGTTTTTTATTGCGACGCCTGCGGCAAGCAATTGACCGACTACCACGCGCTGCGGCACGTGCTGCCGTTTTTTGAGCGTGAAGGCGCGGACGCCTGGTACACGCATTCCGCGGAAGACCTGCTGCCGCCGGGGACGAAATGCCCGTGCGGCGCGGCGAAATGGCGCAAGGAATCGGACATCCTCGACGTGTGGTTCGATTCCGGTTCCACGCATCTCGCAGTGCTCAGTGAAAAAGACGGGACGTGGCCTGCGGATGTTTACCTGGAAGGCCCCGATCAATTTCGCGGCTGGTTTCAGAGTTCGCTGCTGAATGGCGTCGGTATTCGCGGACGCGCTCCGTACAAGCAGGTGGTAACGCACGGGTGGACGCTCGACGAAAAGGGCGCTCCGATGTCCAAGTCTAAGGGCAACGCGCTCTACCCCAAGGAAATCTCGGAAAAGTGGGGCGCGGACATGCTGCGGCTGTGGGTTGTGTCGCAGGATTACACCGCGGACATGCGCGTCTCGCAGGCGATGATGACGCAGCTCGCTGAGGCATATCGCAAGATTCGCAATACGTTTCGCTTCACGCTTTCTAACCTTTTCGATTTTGATCCGGCGCGCGATGCAGTGGCCGATGCCGACCTGTGGGAAATCGACGCGTGGATGCTACGCCGGACCGGAGCGCTCGTCCGGCAGTGCCGCGAATGGTACGCCAATTTCGAATTTCACCGCGTCTATCACGCGCTGCATGATTTCTGCGTGGTCGATCTGAGCGCGTTTTATTTCGACGTGCTGAAAGACCGGCTGTATACGTTTGCGCCGAATAATCGCGGGCGCCGCTCGGCGCAAACGGCTGTCTATCGCATTGCCAGCGCGCTGGTCCGCACCATCGCTCCGATTCTGGTGTTCACGGCGGAGGAAGTCTGGAGGCACCTACCTCAAGAAGGCAACTCGCCTGCCAGCGTGCACATGGCGCACTTCTCGGAAGCCGCTGCGCTCGAGAAAGCACTCGACGAAGCTCGCTCGAAGAATTGGGAACGGCTACTTAGCCTGCGTGACTCAGTCTTAATTTCGCTTGAAGGAGCGCGGAAATCAAAGGAGATCGCGAGCGGTTTGGAAGCGAAAGTTGTTCTTCGCGCTCAAGGCGCGGCTCTTGAGTTACTTAACACCTACTCGGCCCAATTACCTTCATTATTCATTGTGTCCCAGGTTGCAGTGCTCCCCGCCGAGTATCCCAGCCAGCCGGGCGTGACGCCTGCGACGTATTATGTCGAGATTCAGCACGCCGACGGCGCGAAATGCCAGCGCTGCTGGAACTATTCGACGCAGGTGGGCGAGAGCTCCGATTATCCGACGTTCTGCGAACGGTGCGTGGCGGCGCTCGATGAGATCGAGCGCGATCGCGGCGTTCAGCCCGCTCCTCCTCCACGCGAGACCGGCGAGCCGGGGACCGAGGGGAGAGTTGCGCCCTGATGGCTGGCGCTTCGCGTTCCAACTGGACACTCGCTTTACTCGCGATAGCCGTACTGTTCGCTGATCAAGCGAGTAAGCTAGCCGTCGATAGATTCACTTCCCCCGGCTCGTTCCAGGTGGTCATTCCAGGGCTACTAAATCTGGTGCACACCAGCAATCCGGGAGTGGCCTTCGGATTGTTTGCTGATTCGCAAGCTCCATGGCGAGCGCCGCTGCTGATTGTTTTCTCGGTGGCTGTGATTGGGCTGATCATTTGGATGCTCGCCACCGGGCGCGCAGGAGGACCGCTGGGCCGCTACGGACTAGCGCTGATCCTCGGCGGCGCGGCGGGCAACGTGGTGGATCGTTTGTTTCATCACGGCGTAACCGACTTCATCGATTTTCACCTCGGTTCGTATCATTGGTACACTTTCAACGTGGCTGACACCGCGATCGTGATCGGCGCCGCGCTGGTGATTATCGAGCTTCTCCGCGATGGCCGACGCGTCGGACAGGAAAATGCCTGACCATGCATCCCGTTCTTTTCACGTTTGGCCCGTTCACGGTTTACACCTATGGCGTACTAGTTGCCGCGGGCTTCATCGCGGGGCTTTGGTACGCACACTGGCAAGCGCCGCGCGCCGGGATCGATCCGCGAAAAGTTTGGAACTTGGGCATCTACGGAATTTTGGTCGCGCTGGCAGTATCCAAGCTGTGGCTGATCTTCAGCAATCTGGATTACTACATTGCGTCTCCTCGAGCGATCTTCAGCGCGGCTACCATCGAATCGGGCGGAGTCTTTTATGGCGGCGTGATCGGCGGTCTGGCGTGGGCTTTTCTCTACACCTATTTCCAGAAGATGCCGTTTCTTTCGGTGCTGGACGTTTCCGCCGCCGGCGTCGCCCTCGGTCACGGCATTGGGCGCCTCGGCTGCTTCGCGGCGGGTTGCTGCTACGGCAAGCCGACCTCGATGCCCTGGGGCGTTACGTTTACAAGTCATGTTGCGGCGCGGCTTGCCGGAACGCCGCTGCACGTCGCTTTGCATCCTACGGAACTTTACGGATCGGCCGCCGAATTTGTGAATTTCCTGTTTTTGATATGGCTGGGCGCGCGTCAGCGGTTTTCCGGCCAACTAATCGGCACGTATTTCATTCTGTACGGAATCGAGCGCGGCACGATCGAATTCTTTCGAGGCGATCCGGGGCGCACGCTTATGTTTCACGGCGCCGTGTCGCTGATGCAGTTCGTCAGCGTGGGGCTGATTTTCACCGGCGCATTTTTGTGGTGGCGCGGTTTGCGTCGCGGATCGTCGATCGAGCGCGCCGCTTCCGGCGCGGTCTCCAGCCCGTCGCCCTCCTGAGGCGCGCATGAGCCGCCCGCCCCCTCCTCATCCGATCGAATCGAAATCATCCGACTCCGAAGTAACGTCCGCACAGTTTCGTTCTTTCACCGTGGAGAACGAACGTGCCGGTGAACGCCTGGACCGTTTCCTCGCTGCCGAGCTTCCGGAATTGAGCCGCTCGCGCGTGCAGGATTTGATTGAACAGGGTCGCGTCTCAGTCGATGGTGCCTCCCGCAAACCTTCCCATCACCTGGCTTCCGGCGAATCGGTGGCCGTGGAAATTCCGGCGCGGCAAGCTGCCGGCGTGGAGCCGGAGTCGATCCCTCTCGATGTTCTCTATCAGGATGAGGACGTTGCCGTGGTCAACAAGCCCGCAGGCATGATCGTCCATCCCGGCGCCGGCGCACCAAGCGGCACTTTGGTTGCGGCTCTGCTAAACCGTTTTGGCGGAACTAGCGGACTATCGTTGATCGGCGGGCCGCTGCGGGCCGGAATCGTTCACCGGCTCGATAAGGGCACTTCCGGTGCCCTGATCGTTGCGCTCAACGATGCCGCTCACAAAAATCTCGTCGAGCAATTCAGCGCACGGCTGGTGCAGAAGACTTACATCGCGCTTCTCCACGGCAAAATCAAAGGCAATTCCGGAGTTGTCGAAATGCCGATCGCGCGCGACCTACGCCGGCGTACGCGAATGACGGTTCGACGCCGCGAGGGCCGCGCCGCACGCACCGATTGGCGGGCGCTCTGGCGTGCCGGCGGGTTTACGCTGGTCGAGACTAACCTGCACACGGGAAGGACGCACCAGATTCGCGTCCACTTTTCGGCTCTCGGCTGTCCCGTGGTGGGCGATACGCTCTACGGTGCGCCGCGCCAGGAACGCGTTGGCTTCGCGATGCTTCCCGAACTAGGTAGGAATTTTTTGCATGCGGCTCGCGTGGCCTTCTCGCATCCGCGCACGCGCGAGCGAATCGACGTTCGCGCACCGGTTCCGGCGGAATTGCGGCAATACTTAGCCGCTCTTGCGCAAGCGATGAAAGTCGAACACTCAGCAATTGACGCTGCCTTGCGCCCGTTCCTATAATCAGCGTGGTGAATTTAGCCGTTCAGCAGCGCCCCGCCTTGAACTTCGCGCGAACGATTGTCGCGATTGTGCTGTGCGCGGTTCCCGCGTTCGCGCGGCAAGCCCCGCAACAAACCGCTCAGCCGCCCGTCACGAACTCTCCGTCATCCCCGGGTTCGCGTTCGCAATCGACGGTCGCGCCCGCCAAGGAACCCCCCATCCGCGTGACGACGGGATTGGTGCATCTGGTGGTCACCGTGACCGACAAGCACCATCACCTTGTCACTGATCTCGATCGCGGCGATTTCAAAATCCTTGAAAATGGCGCGCCGCAGGACATTCGCTTTTTTGGCCGCGAGACGGACCTTCCGCTGCGCATTGCGGTGCTGCTGGACACTTCGAACAGCATCCGCCAGCGCCTGGAGTTCGAAAAAGGTGCTGCCGTCAATTTTCTCGATGATGTAATCCGGCGCGGCAAAGATATGGCTTTCGTGATGACCTTCGACAACGAGCCGCAGATCGTTCAGAACTACACCGATCAACTCTACCTGCTCACCGAAGCGATTCAAGATCAGCGAGCCGGCGGCGGAACGGCGCTGAACGACGCCATCTACATGGCGGCGCAGAAACTGGAGAAGGCTCCGCTGATGCGTGGCCAAAATTCCGATTTGCGGCGAGTGATCGTGGTGATCAGCGATGGCAACGACGACTTGAGCGATCATGCCTTCAGCGACGCGCTGGAGCAAGCCGTTCGCTCCGAGGCCGTGATCTACACCGTGAGCACCAACACAGATTGGCTGGCCATCGACAATCCCGATAAGCCGAGCAAATACAATATGGATCCTGGCGATAGGGTACTGGCGAACCTCGCGGGTCAGACCGGGGGCCGCGCTTTTTTCCCGTACTCCGTGGACGACCTTGCCGAATCGTTCAGGAATATCGGAACGGAACTTCGCAGCCAATACTTCATCGCGTACGCGCCTACCAGTCCGCCGGTTACGGGTCAGTATCGAAAAATCGAAGTGCGCACGAACCGGAAGGGACTGATCGTTCGGACGAGAAAAGGCTACTACGCCGCGCCGCCAGCCGGAAATTCACCGGGCAACTGACGCGCGCCGTCCACCGCTTCGGCCAACGCCGCCTCACTTATACGGCGCGTAATATCCCTTGCGTGCCAGGATCTTCGCGCGCGGCTGGTCTACTTCCACTTTAATTTTCCGGTAGGTGCCGTTGCGGCGCGTGTTGGTGGGGTAATAGCCAAGTACGTATTGAGAGCGAAGCTCTTCGGAAATTTCATCGAATGCTTTTTCGAGCGAGCTATCGTTGTGCACGCGGATCACCCGCCCGCCGGTCTGTTCCGCCATGTCGTGCGCTACTCCTGGACCAACCCCGGTTGTCGCCGAAGGGTCGACGATCAGAATCACGTGGATCACGGTATCGGCCTTCTGCGCCGCTTCGATCGCGTCGTCGAGCGTCTCTTTGCTGCCGTTGTCTTCGGCGTCGGTCAGCACGATGATCGCTTTGCGACCCGCTTGGCTAGAAAGCTCGCTGGTGCACGCCAGGTAAATCGCATCGTAGAGGTCCGTGCCGATCACGCCATTTTGCGGAACGGTTCCGGCGGTGATCACCGGCCCAGCGGCATTGATGCGCGTGCTGCGGATCGCGTTTTCGAGCACGTTGGGATCCTCGGTGAAGTCAGCGAGTAAGTTCACATCCAGGTCGAAACTCATTACTATCGCTTCGTCGCGCTTGTGAATCACCTCACGCACGAACCGCGACGCGGCATCCTGTTCAGCGGAAAGGGTATTGCTCATGCTCCCGCTGGTATCCATCAAGATCGCCAGCGTCAGCGGCAAGTTCATTTCCTTGTTGAAATAAGCAACTTTCTGCTCCACGCCGTCCTCAAACACTTTGAAGTCGCTCTTGTTCAGACCGGTGATGATCGCGTTGTGATGGTCGCGGACCGTGACGAACACGTTCACCACGTTCGTGCGCACTTGCAGCGGCTGAGACGCTTGCGGCAGGTTTTGCGGATTTTGTGGAACAGGCGCGGGCTGCGGCGCTGTTCCGGGGGGCGTCATCGGCCCCGGACCGGCTTCTTGGGCGGATTCGCGCGACGCGGCGGCGGCGCGGGTGGCTACATTCGAGAAGATTGGGTACGCGGCTAACGCCAGTGTGACAATCCCCGCCGCGATGCTGGGCAACCGCATTGTATAATCTCCTTGGAACGCTCCAGCCTGTTACGATGCTGCCAAGTCTCCGCCGGATGTGCGGCTGTCCGCGGGGTCGCATATTGCCGAAGTTGCGGGGTCTCGCGGCCTCGCCGGAAATCGAGAAATTCTTATGAATCGAACTATAGCAGCACTTGGCCTCATCGCTTTGCTGGGAATTTCAGCGCCAGCTCTGGCGCAGCAGTCCGCTCCTCAGCCGGCCCCGCCGCCGGGACAAACTGCCCAGCGGTTCCCCCCGCCGATCATTTCGCGCACCCAAAATGTGATCGTTCCGGTCACCGTGAAGGATGGCCAGGGCCAATTGGTCGCCGGACTCCAAAGGGACGACTTCGAGATTTTTGCCGACGAAGTGCAACAGCAAATTCAGAATTTCAGCGCCGATCCCATGCCGCTTTCCGCGGTCGTGCTGATCGACAACGATCTACCGGACCGCGCGGCTTCCCAGGTGCAAAAGAGCCTGGTTTCCATTTCCGCGGGTTTTGGATCGATGGACGAAGTTGCCCTGGTCACCTACGACAAGTTTCCCACCACGGTGGCGGGCTTCTCGTTCAGCAACGACAAACTTTTCACCCAGCTGCAGCGACTCGAAATTGGGTCGCACACCAACATGGTGATCGCGGATCCCACCACCGCCGGTCCCATGGTGGATGGCAGGCCATTGCCGACGGCCAGCGGCCCCCCGCAACATGGCTCTGGGCGCTACGTGGAACATGACGCGCTCGAAGATGCAGTCTATGCCTCCGCTGAAATGCTCAAATCACGCGGACGCGATCGCCGCAAAATTATTTTCCTGATCTCCGACGGAGCCGATTCCAAGAATACTCACACCATCGATGAAACGATGCACTACTTGCTTTCCAACGACATCTCCGTATATTCGATTTCCGTAACGCATTCGGTGCCGTTTGGCCGCTCCTTGGTGCAGCGTGGCCTTTCCAATCTCAGCAAGTACGCTTTTCAGACCGGCGGCGACACATTCTATGCCGGGAAGCAGCGCGATCTGGAGCGCTTGTATTCCGAGCTGACCGAAGAGGCGCGCAATCAATACACGCTGACGTTTTCGCCACACAACGTTTCCATCGCCAAGGATTACCATTCGATCGAAGTACGCGTGCTGCGTCCGGATTTGAACGTCACGTCGCGGCAGTTTTATTACGATAGCGAGCTAATTCTGCCGCAGTGACCGGCTCAATATTTTTCGTCCAGTGCACACCGTGAAACTTTCGCGCGGAGATTTTTTTGTTCTTGACTTCATTCCCGGCGGCATCTATAGATGAACGAAGCGATTGAGCGCGTTTTGAAATTCAGGGCGCGCTTTCGCAGGGAGATAGTTCCACTGTAGTTCATGCGCGGAACCACTCCGGGCTCTCCTGAATTGGAAGCCTTTGAGTAAAAAGCGGGGCATTCATCGCGAATGCCCCGCTTTTATTTTTTGGCCCTGATTTCGCTGGTTAATTTTCCGCGCGCGCGCTTTCGATGGCGGTTCGGATCGGAATCAACTGCTCGTGCGCGGGGCACAGCGGTTTGTAATCGCAAAACCCGCAGCCGAATCCCGGCTTGGCGGAAAAATCTCCGGCGCGGATCTGGTCGGCCACTTCGCCGATTTTCTGTTTCGCCGCAGCCAGCGACTTCGCGTCGCGCGTGGTGGCCACGGCCTCGTTGGACATCAGGTAGTACAGCACGAGCCTCTTTGGCTCCAGCTCCAGCACCTCGCGCGCCGCGAGCGCGTAAATGCTCAGCTGCAAATCCTCGTTCGCTTTTTTCGCGTCGCGCGGCTTCCCGGTTTTGTAGTCTACGATCTCCACGGCATTACCATCGATACGATTGATCTGATCGATGCGCCCGGTAACGATCACCTCGTTTTCCAGCGGCAGCTCGAATGTCTTCTCCTGATACAGCATCTCTGCTGGCGCCGCCGAATAGCTCTGGTGGAACGCGGTGAGTTGCTCGCGGCCGGCCTTGCGGTATTCCTGCTCCTGATAGTCGTCCGGAAATCCCGCGGACGACCATTCGCGTTCGTAAATCGTCATGACCTCATCCGGCGGCACGCGCCCGCGCTTGCTCAGCTCCGCCACCACCTCCTTGATCGTGAGGTGCATCACGCTACCAAACGTCGTCGCCGCGTGTGGCCCGCCGTGCACGCTCCAAAGATGGTGGAACATGTACTTCATCGGGCAACGCTCGTACGCATCGATCGCCGAGGGGCTCAATTGCAGGGGCTCGGGGCGCGGCGGATGAAATGCTTTTGCCCACAACGCGACGCGCGAGTACGCGCGCGATTCCCCTGCCGCCGCGCCAAAAAGCCCGGCTGCCGCCGCGGATTCCGGCGCCGGCCCGGCCGCTTCTTCCGTCGGCGGCAAATCCACTTTGGGCGACGATTGCATTGTGTCCGATTTCTGGATTTTTGGATTCATCAGAAAATCGTCCAGAAACGGCGAAGGTTTCTTGCGCCGGTTCACGACCGTCGAAAGCGTCAGATGTTGCTTGGCTCGCGTCAGCGCCACGTAAAAAAGCCGGCGCTCCTCCTGAATCTGGAAATCGCCTTGCGGCCGCTCTTCCTTCATCAGCTCGGGAGGGAATTCGAACACCGCCTTGCGCGTGCCCGAAGGGAAGTCGTTCTTCGAAAGCCGCAAAATAAAAACGTGCGGAAACTCCAGTCCTTTCGCGCCGTGCACGGTCATCAGTTGCACCGCATCGTCGGCCAGCTCTTCTTCCAGCGCGATGTCGCCGCCCGCTTCGTTGAAGAACGAAAGATATTCCAGCAGATCGCGCAATTGCCGCCCCGCGCTCTTTTTCTCCCACTCTT